>NZ_JALPRS010000001.1:0-302109 GCF_023630255.1 Pontibacter deserti
GCGCCGATGGTACTGGGGTCACACCCGGGAGAGTAGGTGGCCGCCAACCCTATCTTGCAACACCCCGCTTTAGCAATAGAGCGGGGTGTTTGCGTTTAAAGCCCCTCTCCACGCCCGCTCCCGGGCTACCGGCTTTAGTCTAAAGTGGTAGCGAGTGGCTGGCGCTTCTGCCGTCTAAGCAAAGCCTCTCCTTGACAGAACCAAGCCTTGCATTAGCAGCTATACAACTGCCTGCGGCTGTGAGCTAAACAGCCCCGGCTTGGGATGAAGGGGATGATAAAGAGAATCTGACTATTTATATGATTAGAGCTTTAGCTAAATAGTTTTAGTCTTCAATCTTTCGCCTCATTTATAGTAATCATTTTATACTTCATACCGTACTAGATTGGTATTATACCCGTTGTTTGTTTGGTATTTCCTGTCTAACTTGATTCATGGCTTTTCTTTATCCTTCTTTCTTATTTGCTTTAGCAGCGGCTGCTATACCTGTTATACTTCATTTAGTGCAGCTGCGAAGAGCAAAACGGGTACAGTTCAGTAATGTTAGGTTTATTAAAGCTTCTCAGGAGGTTACTGCCAGTCAGCGTAAGCTTAAAGAGCTTCTAATTCTTTTATGCAGGATCTGCTTTATTACCTTTTTAGTTTTGGCCTTTGCTCAGCCTTTTCTTCCTGGATCTGCTGCTGTGCCTACGTCTGATAAGGATGTTTCTGTAATGATTGATAACTCCTATAGTATGCAGAATTTGCATGCTGAAAGAGATATGGCCCTTCTTACTTTTGCTGTTGATAAAGCAAAAACTGTTTTTGATCTTTTCCCTCCTGCTGCTTCTTTCTCCATTTTAGATAACAATAGCATTTCAGTAAGTAAATTTCCTTCACCAGCTGACGCAAGAGCTGCTCTAGATAATTTAGATTTTTCCTCTAAGTCCCAGGGCAAGTTTAAAAGCAGTGGTGGTCATTTCTTTTTTTTCTCAGATTTTCAGAAGAATAACTTTACCCCTTCTTCAGTAAATCAGTTTGATAGTGTGACACAAGTTCATTTGTTACCCCTTGAGTCTGGAAGTATAGCAAATGTTTACATAGACACAGTCTATCTTGAAGATGCTTTCATAAGAGCAGGTGGTGAGAGTACTTTACATGTTATCATTCAAAATGCCGGGTCTGAAAGTATACATGATATACCTCTAAAATTGATAATAGATGAGCAGCAAGTTGCTGCTTTAAGTGTTGATTTACCTGCCAATCAGGCTACGGAAGCTGTTATAAGTTTCAAGGTTAGCAGTAACAGAAGTAGTTTAGCCTATTTAGCTGTAGATGATTATCCTGTTGAATTTGACAACACCTATTATTTTGTGCTTAAACCCTCTCAAACTATACACATCGTTGAGATTACAGATGGTAATAATTTAGACCTTGAAAATCTCTTTAGCAAGGAGCGGTTGTTCAGGTATACAAAATATCAAACAAGTGGTGTTAATTATTCCCGTTCTGGTGAAGCAGATATTATTATTTTAAATGGCTTAAAAGATATAAGTAATGCTTTGGCAACTACTATATCTAATTATATACAGGAGGGAGGTACTTTGATGATCATACCTCCCGCCAGCAGTGATATAAATGGATATGATGGTTTGTTTAACGCAGCCGGGATCCCGGCACGAGTAGCAGCATCATCTGGAATCAAATCTGACTTAGTAGCACCCGCAGCTGATAACCCATTTTTCAGGGGAATTTTTGCTGATTACGATAGAAAAATGCAGATGCCTTCTGCTGTCAGGAGCATGACTTGGTCCCGTGCTTCGGATAATATTTTAAAGTATAGGGGTGGCGTTCCTTTTATTTCCAGGTTTGATCGGGGCCAAGGGCAAGTATATTTGATGGCAGCTCCTTTACACGAAGATCATAATACCTTTGTTAATCATGCATTATTGTTACCAGTAATGTATAAGATTGCGATAAGTAGCTATAAGCAGGAACAGCAGCTGGCCTATACTTTAAGCGCGAATACTATAAAATTAACGATCTCACTTACCTCTGAAGGAGAAGGCATATATAAGTTAGAAAAAGACAGTCTATCGTTTATACCTGAACAACAAATACGAGGAGGTAACTTATACTTGAATATACCTCCTGATCTAAATGAAGCGGGCATTTATAAGCTAACCTTAAATGGTAAAACTGCAGGTACGGTTGCTTTTAATTACGATAACCGCGAATCACATTTAGAGCAGTATACACCTGAAGAATTGCGCAGTATAATAGGTACGGACAGGAAAAATATACACGTATATGATTATGGTGATGCCTTTTCGGTTAAGAATGAATTTGAAAAACGATATTTTGGCGTGAAGCTTTGGAAATATTGTCTAATATTGTGTCTGTTTTTCCTGATGGCCGAAATAGCCCTTATTAGATTTCTCTGACATGAACGTTTTCCTAAGAGCCGCTACCATCTATAATCCAACTTCAGAACTTCACCTGCAACGGCAAAATATCTTAATTGAGCAGGGAAAGATCACCTACATTGGTCCTGACGAGAAGCAGGCAGATCATATAATAACATCAGATCATTTATGTGTTTCGGTAGGCTGGGCAGATATGTACGCTGTTACAGGCGAACCAGGGCTGGAGCATAAAGAAGACCTGCAGAGCCTGGCATTTGCTGCCGCTGCAGGCGGCTTTACAGAAGTGCTTTGTATGCCAAATGTAGAGCCGGTTGTGCAGACAAAAGGAGCCATCAGCTATTTAAAGAACAGATCCGTTTATTTGCCGGTTACACTGCATCCAACTGCCGCCGTAACAATGGAAGCAGAAGGCAAAGAGCTAACAGAAATGATTGACCTGAAACAGGCAGGAGCTGTAGCTTTTACAGACGGAACCCATCCTATACAAGGGGCTGAAGTAATGGTAAAAGCGCTACAATACCTTCAGTTGTTTGATGGTCTGCTTTTGAATAGACCTGAAAATACTAGGCTCACTGTTTTTGGGCAGATGCACGAAGGAATAGCCAGTACTAAACTTGGCCTTAAAGGAATGCCAGCGCTGGCCGAAGAAACTATGGTTGCCCGCGACCTCCAACTGCTGGCCTATACAGGTGGTAAACTTCATTTCTCCTTAATATCTACTGCAAAGGCTATCGAAAGTATAAGAAAGGCAAAAGCAGATGGCTTACATGTAACTTGTGATGTAGCGAGTTACCAAGCTGCCTTTACTGATGATACCATGTTACCCTTCGATACAAACTATAAAGTTAACCCACCTTTCCGGAGTGCTACAGACGCTGAAGCAATTAAGTTAGGATTGGCAGACGGAACGATAGATGCGATTGTATCAGGGCATCAGCCACACGACACAGAAGCTAAAAAGCTCGAATTTGACTTGGCAGAGTTTGGGATTATAAACCTTGAAACTGCTTTTGCAGTAGCGAATACTACTTTAAGAGATGCCGTACCTTTAGAAACGATCATTGAGAAGCTGACCACTATACCTCGTAAAATATTACAGTTACCACAGCCTCAGATTGCCGAAGGAGAGTTAGCCAATCTTACTATTTTTGATCCAAAGCAGCAGTGGACACCACAAGAGAATACCTCCCGGTCAAAAGGCGTAAACAGTCCGTTCTTCGGGCAGCAGCTTACCGGTAAAGTAATTGGTATCATCCATAAGGGGCAACTGGTGTTAAATTAATTTTATTAATAAATTTATCTCTATATTACAGTTAATTACTATAGTTGCTGTAGTATAACCTGCATACATGTTTAATCAAGCAATAATAAGAGTTGGTATACGCTACGGCGTTACGGGTGGGGTAGTATGCTTTGCTATAGTTCTGCTGTTATACTTTCTCGGGCTGAATCCATTCGGCGACTATGGCCGCTATAGTTTTATACCTATACCATTTGCCATTTTTATGGGAATACGGTATTACAAAAAGTTTAACGACACCGAGATCGGCTTCCTGAGAGGGCTTCGTGTAGGAGCTTCCATTACTTTTTATACAGCTCTTTGTGCTTCTATGCTGGTTTTTATACTCACTTATATAGCCGGCCCTGAACTATTGCAGCAGCATATAGAAGAGATGAAAATGATGTTGGAAACCGGACGCGAAGAGCAGGTAAAATTATTTGGTGAGAAATGGTACCAGGAAGCTTACAAAGCGGCTGTAACTACAACACCATCATCATTAGCAGCTGGCGATTTCATAAGAAGGTTTTTGGGAGGGATGGTTTTTGCACTGGTTGCAGCTGTTTATTTTAGAAAGTAAACTTAACCTTAAACTATAAAATCATGACTGAAACTCAACCTTCTGTTACTTCGGTAGCGCTTAAGTATGGCTTTATTACGGCACTGGTAGGTGTTGTTTATACATTAATCATCATGGTAGCTGATCTGGGTGATAACAGATGGCTATCGGGCTTATCCTACCTTATCCTTATTGCAGGTATAGTTCTGGCCATGAAACAGTATAAAAACATCAACTATGGTTACATGTCTTATGGGCAGGGCCTAGGTATAGGTACATTGGTGTCTGCGGTGTTTGGTTTATTATCTGGAATCTTCGTGTGGATCTATACTTCCTTTGTTGATACCGGATATATGGACCGCATGATGGAAAAGCAGCGTGAAGCCATGCTGGATCAGGGATTGACCGATGAGCAGATTGACGCCGGAATGGCAATGACAGAAAGCTTTCAGGGACCGCTCGGTATGATTTTAGGTGGCCTGATAGGTGCGGTTGTAGTTGGTTTTCTATTATCTTTGATCATCTCTGCCATCATGAAGCATAACAGGCCAGAGTTCGAATAAAAATGCAATACCCTTATGATATTTCGGTAGTAGTTCCGCTCTTTAACGAGGAGGAGTCGCTGCCAGAACTTGTGCGCTGGATCCGACGTGTGATGCATGCGCACGAGTTTTCTTATGAAGTTATACTTGTGGATGATGGTAGCACCGACCGTTCCTGGGAAGTTATTCAGGAATTAAGTGCTGAAGACAATACCATCAAAGGCATTAGTTTTAACCGCAACTACGGCAAATCTGCTGCCTTGCACATGGGCTTTGAGCGTTGCGCCGGTGAAGTGGTAATTACCATGGATGCCGACCTGCAGGACAGCCCAGATGAGATTCCTGCACTGTACGACATGATCAAACACCAGAAGTATGACCTGGTGAGCGGCTGGAAGCAAAAGCGCTTTGATCCGTTGAGCAAAACTATCCCTACAAAATTATTTAACGCTGCAACCCGAAAGCTATCGGGCATACAACTGCACGACTTTAACTGTGGCTTGAAAGCATACCGCCAGCTGGTAGTTAAAAGTATAGAAGTGCACGGCGAAATGCACCGCTATATTCCGGTTATAGCTAAGTGGAGCGGCTTTACCAGAATAGGTGAAAAAGTAGTACAGCACCAAGAGCGCAAGTATGGCACAACTAAGTTTGGTCTGGAGCGTTTTGTTTATGGCTTCCTGGATTTACTTTCCATTACTTTTGTCAGCCGCTTCAAGAAACGCCCGATGCACTTTTTCGGAACTATGGGCACCCTGATGTTCGTGGTTGGTTTGGGAATTACAATCTGGCTGATCGTACAAAAGTTATTGGGCTTATACTCAGGCGGCCGTGTGCGTGATATTGTAGATCAACCTTTGTTTTTCCTGGCTTTAGTGGCGGTTATACTTGGGGTACAGCTGTTCCTGGCCGGTTTTCTGGCCGAAATGATATCCATGTCAGCCAGCAAAAAGAACGAATACCTGGTGCGCGACCGGGTAGGAGCCCTGAAAGTATAATGGCAAGGCGCATCGTTATAGTTGGGCCGGCACACCCATTGCGCGGTGGTGGTATGGCTACTTTTAACGAGCGTCTGGCGCAGGCTTTCCAGGAGAATGGGGATGATGTGGAGATCGTAACATTTAGCTTACAATACCCCTCATTTCTTTTCCCGGGTAAAAGTCAGTATTCTGATGAGCCTGCACCCGAAGGACTACGCATAAAGGTGCTCATCAATTCTATTAACCCGATCAGTTGGTTTGAAACGGGCAACTATATCCGAAAGCAGAAGCCTGACCTTGTTATTTTCAGGTACTGGTTGCCGTTTATGGGTCCGGCATTAGGAACAATTGCTCGTATTATCCGCAGAAACAAGTATAGCCGCGTATTGGCTATTACTGATAATGTGGTGCCACATGAAAAACGCCCCGGTGATGTCTCGTTTACCAAATATTTCCTGAGTGCCTGCCACGGCTTTATTACTATGTCCAGATCAGTACAGCAGGACCTGCAACGCTTTGAACCGCACAAGCCTAATCTATACTTACCACACCCGCTATATGATAATTTTGGGGCAATTGAAACAAAGGCAGAGGCCTGTGCTGCTTTAGGTCTTGATCCAAAGCATAACTACCTGCTGTTCTTTGGGTTTATCAGGGCTTATAAAGGATTGGACCTGCTGCTGCAGGCAATTGCCGACGAGCGTTTACAAAACAGGGAAGATATAAAGCTGATTGTAGCCGGGGAGTTTTACGAAGATGCTGCACCGTATCATCAACTGATAGCACGCTACAACCTAAAGGACCAGCTTATACTTCGCACTGATTTTATACCTAATGCTGCTGTACGCCATTACTTCTGTGCAGCCGACCTGGTGGTGCAGCCCTACAAACATGCTACCCAGAGCGGTGTAACGCAGGTAGCCTATCATTTTAACAAACCAATGGTAGTTACCAATGTAGGTGGCCTGGCGGAGCTGGTACCTGCCGGAGAGGTCGGATATGTGGTAGAGCCGAAACCTGAAACTATAGCCGATGCTATTCTGGATTTTTATAGTTCTGGCAAGCAAGCGCAGTTTGAGCAGAATATCCGGGAATATAAGCAACGTTTCAGTTGGGCCACTTTCACAGATGCTATTTACAAGCTGGCCGATAAAGTATAAAGCCAATTTCCTGAACCACGATCTGAAGCCGGAAGTAATAACAGAAGCTATTTAGTAAGGATGATAGGTGCTACGCTTTTTAATGCCATGCCTTGTAAACTTATAAATAGGGCAACAGGCAAGAAGAACACTGGCACCGAAGGTAACAAACAAATTAAGGTTGAAAGGAGCTTTTACACCAACAAAAACAAGGGCGGCAATAGCGAGTAGTAAAGTATAAATTCCTGACCCGACAGCTGCCCAGCGTACTTTAAACCCGAAGAGCAACATCAGCGCCAATACCACTTCCAGGGTAGTTACCGCGACCGCCAGATTTTCTGTTATGCCTTTTGGCAGTAATGGAATTACAGATTGCAGGTAATTCTCATAGCTATCCCAGTTGCCCCAGATGATGTTCGGTGTTCCTGGTTCTCCCCAATAGCCCAGCTTATCAGCAACAGCAGCGAGTAAAGTAACCGCCAGCGTGATCCGGAAAAGCAGTACGGCATAAGGTAAGTATTTTTCCATAGCGCTATAGTTAGCAAAAGGTAAACTATAGTTAAACGAGATTTAGCTATAAACTATATATACCAAGTATAAATACCTGTAGTTGCCGGAAAGAAAAGGGCATAAAAAAGCCCCGGCTACTACTATAGCCGGGGCTTTTTTATGAGGTTAAATTATATAAGATCTACACCGGTGTAACTGTATGGTGTTATCTGCTTTAGTTCAGCTTTTATACTTTCATTCACCTGCAGGGTATCTATAAAGCTGCTGATGGTTTGGGCCGTTATCTTTTCGTTTTTACGGGTTAATGCTTTCAGGGCTTCGTAGGGTTGTGGGTAACCTTCCCGGCGAAGTATAGTTTGGATACCTTCTGCCACAACAGCCCAGTTATCTTCTAAGTGTTGGGTTAGTGCAGCCTCGTTCAGTTCCAGTTTGCCAATGCCACGCTCCAGCGATTTTAACGCAATTACAATATGCGCCAGCGGCACGCCTACATTTCTTAAAACCGTAGAATCCGTAAGGTCGCGTTGTAGTCTTGAAATTGGGAGCTTGGCCGATAAGTGTTCTAAAATAGCATTAGCTATACCTAAGTTACCTTCTGCATTCTCGAAATCAATCGGGTTAACTTTGTGCGGCATTGCTGATGAACCTACTTCACCGGCTTTTATCTTCTGTTTAAAGTAGCCCATCGATACGTACTGCCACACATCTCTCGAGAAGTCTATCAAAATGGTGTTCAGGCGCTTCAGTCCATCAAAGTATGCGGCCAGGTTATCGTAATGCTCTATCTGGGTAGTATACTGGCTGCGGCGCAGGCCCAAACATTCCTGCACAAACCTGTTTCCGAATTCCGGCCAGTTTATAGTTGGGTAAGCCACATAATGTGCGTTAAAGTTACCAGTTGCACCGCCGAACTTTGCCGAAAACGGCACCTGTCGCAGCAGATCCATTTGTTGTACCAGTCGCTCAGCAAATACCATTATCTCTTTTCCCAAACGGGTAGGAGAGGCCGGCTGACCATGGGTATGTGCTAACATCGGTATATTTTTCCATTGCTGTGCAAGCTCAGCCAACGTTTGGTGTAACTGCTGGTACATCGGCTGCAGCACACGCTCATCTGCCTCACGCAACGATAGAGGGATAGCTGTGTTGTTTACATCCTGTGAGGTAAGGCCAAAATGAATGAACTCTTTATATTGGCCAAGACCTAACTGATCGAACTTATCTTTTATAAAATACTCAACTGCCTTTACGTCGTGGTTAGTAGTTTTTTCTGTCTCTTTTATAGTTAGGGCATCCTGTTCGGTAAACTGCTCATACATGGCGCGCAGGGCCGGGTACAGGCTTTTATCTACCTGCTGTAACTGAGGCAGTGGCAATTCGCAAAGGGCGATAAAATACTCAACTTCTACCAGCACGCGGTAACGGATCAGGCCAAACTCCGAAAAGTAAGCGGCTAACTCAGTTGTATTGCGGCGGTAGCGTCCATCCACCGGCGAAATGGCAGTAAGCGTTGTAAGATTCATCAGAGGTATAGTTTTTGTTCAAAGATAAGCAGGAATGGTATAGTACGCCAATTGCATTGAAATTTATAGCTTTGGGTGTCGTTTGTGAAAGACAAGATATAGCTTAAGCATACAAGAGTAACTATATCTAAAAAAGTACATTATCGTATGTGCTTGTGTATAACATTAAACATACAGGCAAACGTATCTGTAGGGGTATAATAACTGATCCTATATTTCAGATACTGAATCTAAATAGCGTAATTCGCAGCGAATATTTTGAACCAGCGATTGAAAAAAAGAATATTAATTGGAGCAGGCATTTTTGTGTCGTTGCTTCTCATCCTTCTCGTACTGCTTGTTACATTCCGGAGCAGGTTACTCGAATACACGATCAAGAGAGTTGAAGCCAAGATCGAAAATAAATATCCTGTAGACTTTACCATACAGCAGGCAAAATTTACGGACCTGAACTCTGTGGTGCTGAGCGGGATTTCGCTGGTGCCCCACGAGCGCGACACGTTGTTTGTAACTGATAGTGTGCATGCTTCGGTAAGTTTACGGTCTATACTTAAAGGGCGAATTGTTTTTGATAAACTGGATGTAGCTAACGGGTACCTTACTGCCCGCAAAAACGGTGATGTAAATAACTTCTCTTTCCTGTTTAAATCTGATGAAGACGCCCCGGCCGATACCTCTGCAAAAGGAGGCCGTAACTATGGCGAACTGCTAAACCGACTTATAGAAACGACTTTCGATAACGTACCGGGTCAGGTAGATTTCAAGAACCTGAACGTGTCTTACGTATCACCGAACCGCACAATAGATGTTAAAATGCCTTTCATGAAAATGGATGATGGCAACATCGAAACTGAGCTTTCTATCCAGATGGATTCTATAGTGAACCGGATGCAGGTACGAGGAACAATAGACCCGGGAGATTACAAATTAGCTGCCAGTTTATATGCATCAGATAATAAAGGTATTGAGTTACCCTATGTGCAGGAAAAGTTTGGCGGAACAGTTGTCTTCGATACGCTGCACCTGAGCCTGGAAGATAAAAATTATAAAAAAGACAGGCTTACCCTGAAGGGGAGTGCCATGGTAGAGAACCTGGTAGTAAACCACCCGAAAATTGCAACTGAAGATGTGCTCGTTAATGAAGGAGCAGTAGACTATGTGGTAACGATCGGGGAAGATTATTATTCCATTGATGAGCCAACCGAAGTACGTGTAAACAAAGCTGTTGCCAACCTGCAAGCCAGCTACCAGAATGCTACCTCCAAGATCATCGACCTGAGGGTTAACACAGAAGCTATACCTGCCAACAACATTTTCGAGTCATTGCCAACAGGCTTGTTTGAGAACCTGGATGGAATAAAAGCTCAGGGTGAGTTACAGTATAATATGAGCTTCCATGTAAATATGGATAGCCTGGATAACCTGAAGTTTAACTCTGACCTAGAAGCTTCCAAAGATTTCAAGATCGTGAAGTGGGGCAAAACGAATATCCAGAAAATTAATGGCTCATTTGTGCACACTGTGTATGAGTATGGCAAACCGGTAAGAACATTTACAGTTGGTCCGTCTAACGCTTTCTTTTCACGCATAGGAGCCATCTCACCATACTTGCGCAATGCTATACTTACCGCTGAAGATGCTGGTTTTTACAGCCACAACGGATTCCATGAAGAGGCTTTTCGTCAGGCGATAATTGCTAACCTGAAAGAAGGAGAGTTTGTGCGGGGTGGCAGTACCATTTCGATGCAGCTGGTAAAGAACGTGTTCCTGACACGCCACAAAACCATAACCCGAAAAGTAGAAGAGGCGATCATTGTCTGGCTGATAGAAAACCTGGACCTGGTGTCGAAGAGTCGCATGTTTGAAGTATACCTAAACATAATTGAGTGGGGACCAAACGTATATGGCGCTAAAGATGCCTCGCGTTTCTACTTTGGCAAGCAGCCATCAGAACTTAACCTGGCCGAGGCTATCTTCCTGACAAGTATAATTCCGAGCCCGAAACGTTACCGTTCTTCTTTTGATAGTTATGGTAACTTGCGCAGCTGGAAAGGTTATTACTATAGGTTGATTGGTGGCATTATGCGCCGCAGGGGATTGATATCAGAAGCTGAATACCAGAACCTGTACCCGAATGTAAGGCTGTATGGCCGTGCCCGCGACCTGATTGTAACAGCACAGGATACAAGCCAGGTGGAAGAAGTAGATACTACGGAATTCCAACTGGAAACAATTGACCTGCTGGATTTTTAAGACACAACTATAAGCATTAAGTAACGGCCCCGCAAAATACTTGCAGGGCCGTTATACTTTACAGCAACCAATAAGGATGAGCTCAGACAATAAGAACCATACTTCTGCAAATGGCATAGGACTGTTGCCTCGGGCAAATAAGCTGGCTGGCCGTTTAGGTTTAGACTGGTTCCTGCTGGCATTACTGCTCATGATAGTTTTGGCTTACCTGTGGCCGCAGGTTGGCTTAAAAGACGGGCCTCTGGCGCTAGGTACGATTACAGATATAGGTGTATCCGTCATTTTCCTGTTCTATGGTTTACGCCTGAGTCCTGAAAAGTTAAAAGCCGGGTTAAGCAACTGGCGACTGCATCTGCTGGTGCAGTTGAGTACTTTTGTGTTATTTCCGGTATTGGTGTTGCTGGCTATGCAGGTGGTTGGTGCCAATTCTTCTGATCTGCTCTGGATGGGGATATTTTATCTGGCGGCTCTTCCCTCTACTGTTTCATCGTCTGTGGTGATGGTATCGGTGGCCGGTGGAAATATGCCTGCTGCTATTTTTAATGCCAGTATTTCGAGCTTACTGGGTGTTTTTATTACGCCTCTTTGGATGAGTCTTTTTCTTTCGGCAGGAGCAGGAAGTATAGATATGCAGGATGTGATGCTGAAGCTGGTACTGCAGGTGCTGGCGCCGGTTATACTTGGGGTTATACTGCATAGCCGTTTCGGAGCCTTCGCAGAAAAGCATAAAGCCCGGATCCGGTTCTTCGATCAGAGCATTATTCTGCTTATAGTTTATTCTTCTTTCTGTGAATCATTTAGCCGCAATCTGTTTGGGGGATTTAGTCTGCTGCACGTGCTGGGATTAAGCTTTGGTATGCTGGCACTGTTCTTCGTGGTGTACGGCATCATTACAGCCATCAGCAGACTGCTTAAATTAACCTGGGAAGATAAAATAACTGCTGTGTTCTGCGGTTCTAAAAAGTCACTGGTGCATGGCACGGTTATGAGCAAAGTACTTTTCCCGGATGCCAATGTGGTTGGTATTATACTTTTACCTATCATGTTGTACCATGCCTTGCAGCTCGTAATCGCCAGTATCATCGCACAGGCATCGGCACGCAAGGGTGCTGCAAAACAGCTATAGTTATACCTGGGTATCTCTCAAAAAAAAGCCCCACCGTTTCCAGTGTGGCTTTTTATCTGTAAGTATAGGTTAAGCTGCTTGCTTTTCGCGTTTCTGGGCTAATTTGGCTTGTTCTTCCTCTTTCAGCTTTTTATCCAGCCAGAAGGTACCAAACGGGACAAATGAAAGTGCAAAGGCAACTATAGCTTTAAGTATAGACCAACGCTCTGCAAAAAACACATGTGCCAGTGTAGCTACATACAGCACAAACAATACACCGTGTGCCCAGCCTACATACTTAACCAGTTCAGGTATACCAAACATATACTTTAGTGGCATAGCTATCAGCAACAATACCAGGAACGAAATACCTTCATATAAGGCAACTGCGCGGAAACGTGAAAGTGGAGTACTCATGTCAAGAATTTAATTTTTCAGATGATGCTGCAACTTAACACACTTTTGCCATAAAACGTGCCTTCTGTTTCATAATTCATACTTCTTCCGGTTTTACCGCAAGGCGTTGTCAGGCTACAGCGCTGGTAGGCTCGCTGCCAGTAGTGGTTATACTTCCCAACTGCGGGCTAACCGGATGCAGCAAACTATGAAGCTGCTCTTGCTTTTTGCGAAGCTGATCTGCAGGAGATGCACCACCTAACCCGTAGCTGCTCATCTGGCTTGCCACAGTAGTGCGGTGCAATAGTAACTCCATTAATTGCTGGTCCAGCGTTTCTACTTCCTGTCTTAGCGCATCCAGGTGCTCCACCAGTTCGGTTGTTTCGCTCAGCTTTACTCGGGTTTTAAGGGCGTTAATCAACAAGCCCAGTTCCTGCGGCATTAACTGCTGTTGCTGGCTGCTAAGGGCAGTAGCCGGGCTAACATGCGACTCAAACAACAAACCATCTATACCTAAATCCAGGGCACGCTGGCCTACCGGGTACAACAAGCTGCGTTTACCTGCAATATGGCTGGTGTCGCAAAGTACAGGCAACTCCGGAAGCTCCTGGCGCAGTTGCAGCATCACCTCCCATTTAGGCTGGTTGCGGTAGAGCAGTTCTTTGTCTTCACCGGAGAAGCCACGATGTATAGCACCCAGATCAGTTAAGCCTGCCTGCTGCAATCTTTCAAAAGCACCTATCCACAGACCCAGATCCGGATAAACGGGGTTGTTAACCAGTATTGGCGTAGCAGTACCACGCAGCACAGCAGCAATTTCCTCTACTGCATAGGGGTTTACAGTTACTCTCCCGTTCAGGCAAAGTATATCTATGCTGTGCTTCAGGGCTTCTTCGGCCTGTTGTGCGTTCGATACATCCACTGCCAGGCGCGTACCAGTTTGTTGTTTTACTTTTTGCAGCCATGGCAAACCAGTAGCACCCACACCTGCAAAGCTATTTGGGCGTGTGCGAGATTTCCAGATACCTGCCTTAAAAATAGAAACGTTCTGCAGATTATACAGAAGACGGGCAGTTTCTAATACCTGGGTTTCGCTTTCGGCGCTGCATGGGCCAGCAATCAGCACGGGCTTTCCGCTTGCATTCCTGAAGCTGGATTGCGGTGCTGCACTGATGGTTGTTTTACTTGCTCTCATGACTACATAAAATAAATTACTGTTTTAAAAATGGCTTTACAGCCTTTCGATTGATTGTTTTAAGTGATACAAAACAAAAAGCCCCGCTTGTGGGCGGGGCTCTCTATGGTATTGCTAAAGTATATATATACTATACACAAATGTCTACCACCAGAGCCCCGCAAAGCTGGACCTTGGAAATATTGGCATACATATTTGTGCAGAATAGCGTCATTTGTTGTATTAATTGATGCAAGTAAAAGTATAAATTCTTTTAAAAGCAATTTTTAAGCTTAAATTATTTTTTATCTGTATCCAGGTTATTATCAAAATTCTGTGGTTTTGGCAGCTCATCATCCTTCTTCGGGAACAGCAGCGATGCAATAACTGAGATAGCAAGTATACCTCCCACAACACCTAATGCAATGCGCATATCCAGGTGGAAAACATCGCTTAGCAGCAGTTTAAAACCTATAAATACAAGTATAACCGATAACCCATAGTGCAGGTAATGGAACAGCTGCATGATACCAGCCAAGGCAAAGTATAAAGCTCTTAAGCCCAGCAACGCAAATACGTTAGAAGTATAAACAATGAATGGATCTTTAGAGATGGCAAGTATGGCAGGTATGGAGTCGGCAGCAAAAACGATGTCGGTGGTCTCCACCATAATCAGTACCAGGAACAACGGCGTTGCGAAAATCTTCCCGTCTATTTTTGTAAAGAACTTACCACCCACCGAATGCTTGGTAAAAGGCAGTTTCTGGCTGATCCAGACAATGAACGGGTTCTGCTCAGGGTGCAGCTCATCATCGCTTTTCTGGAAAGCCATTTTTATACCTGTAAATACCAGGAACGCACCCAGTATGTAGATAATAAAGTGGAACTTAGCGATAAGCGCCACACCCACAAGTATAAATATAGCCCGGAAAACTAGCGCCCCTAAAATACCCCAGAACAGGATCTTGTGCTGAAATTTGGTCGGAACCTTAAAGAAGTTGAAGATGAGGATAAAGACAAACAAATTGTCAACACTCAGCGACTTCTCAATTAAATAACCTGTAAGAAATTCAAGTGCAGGGCCGGGGCCTTTCCAGTAGTAAATCAGTAAGTTGAATGCCAGCGAAAGCCCGATCCAGAACACGCTCCAAAGCAACGCCTCCTTTATTTTAACTTCATGCTCTTTTCGGTGGAACACAAACAGATCCAGGCCAAGTAAAAGCAAAACAAAAACATTAAAGAAGATCCAGAAATATATCTCGCTCATAAAAAGAGTATTCAGAGGCTTACTGCCAATTCGGGTTATAACTTATACCTGATAAGCTACTTTTTGGGTAAAGTTACTTCATTTAGGCGTAGATATATAGCGAAGTGCTATGAATTTGTGCCGGAAAGCAGGATATAAGCCGGATACGACAGGTATCTGTCTGCTAGTACCGGTCGAAGTGGCGGAAGAAACTGTTAACTTTCATTTTTAGCACGCCCAGTACCGCCTCCTTAAATATACCCGACGACATTTTAGACTGGCCTTTGGTACGGTCTGTAAAAATGATCGGTACTTCCTTTATCTTAAAGCCATACTTGTAAGTCAGGAACTTCATCTCGATCTGGAAAGCATACCCTACAAAGCGGATTTTGTTAAGCTGTATGGTTTGCAACACCTTGCGGCGATAGCATTTAAACCCGGCCGTAGTGTCGGCAATGGGCATACCCGTTATCAGGCGCACATATAAACTGGCAAACCACGACATCAGTACACGGTTCATTGGCCAGTTAACCACGTTTACGCCCTGTATATAGCGGCTGCCGATGGCCATATCGTAACCATCCAAAGCACAGGCGTCATGTAATTTTATCAGATCGTCGGGATTGTGCGAGAAGTCGGCATCCATCTCAAAAATAAATTCATAGCCATTACGCAGCGCATATTTAAAGCCATGAATGTAAGCGGTGCCAAGCCCTAACTTTCCCTGGCGGGTTTCCAGGTGTAAACGTTCAGGATACTCAATCTGCAGGTCGCGCACAATGTTGGCTGTGCCGTCTGGTGAGTTGTCGTCGATGATCAAAAGATGAAAGGGGTGAGTCAGCGACATCACTTTTCTAACTATAGACTCAATGTTCTCCCGCTCATTATAGGTTGGGATGATCACCAACGATTCTTTCATGCCACAAATATAGCTATTCAGCTATTGATGGCGTGGGCCTTTTTAAATTAATTTTGTGAGCAAGTTCTTTTGCATGGCGAATACAACTAGGTACCGAAACTCCTGCCTGCCAGTTTGCAGCTATAAACAGGCCATCCTGCTCCAGTTGTTTTGCCATTTCGTGGGCATCTTCTATGTACATGTCATACTGCGGAATAGAGTGCTCCATAAAATGCATGTGCTGAAAAACAGGTTTGTCTGTTGTTATGCCATACTTCTCTGCCAGCTCTTTGTGCACGCAATCCAGTAGTTTATCTTTATCTGTCAGGGCGTTTTCTTCGTATTGCGCACCACCAACAAAACTGGTAACCAGCACCTCATGCGGACGGCAACGGCCATCAAACAAGGAACTAGACCAGATAGAACCTACCGTAAAAGGACATTCAGCCTTCGGATGCAGTGCACCAAATCCATCCAGGTCATGGCTAACATCGCGGCGGTTATACACCGAATGCACTATAGCCATAGGTGGGTAATGTATATTCTGCAAAGCCGCTGCCATACCCGGGAAAGTATAATGTAAAAGGTCAGCTGCCGGTAGGGCTGGTAAGGCAAGCACCAGCATAGTATATTCTTCATTGTCATGGTCGCCGGTGGTAGAGCAGCTGATAATGTATTTACCCTGGTTGCGGGTAATCATTTCTACCCGGTGGCCGGTATGCAGCGAGATTAATTTATCTGCAATAGCCTCAGGCAGGGTTTGCATACCGTTGGCAAAAGAGATGTTCTCATGTGTAAGATGAACACTTTTATGGTGCATCAACCCTTTCAGCACAGAGCCATAGCGGGTCTCCATTTCCTTCAGCATCGGGAATGCTTTATGGATAAGCAGCTTTTCGGGATCGCCGCCATATACTCCTGATATATAAGGGTTAACAACATAGTCGATAACTCCGGGGCCAAAGCGGCGTTCGAAAAACTGGGTTATGGTTTCATAGTCAATATCAGCAGGCGGTACATCTTTTTCTTTAAGTATGCGCAGTTTGGTTTTCCAGGAAAAGAAGTTGTTTGATAGTAACGAGAAAGGATTTGTAGGTAACTTTTCATAAGAACCATCACGAAGTATATACCTGTGGTTGCCAGCCTGTGCGGTTGGTACAACTTCCTGTTCTAGTTTAAGTTCGCGGATCAGGGCCTGTAACTCAGGAGTAGATTGCAATGAGTTAGGACCCAGCTCCAACAGATAACCACTTTCCTGTATTGTTTGGATATTACCGCCTACACGCTCCCCGGCTTCGAAAAGATCATAAGGTATACCCAGTTTTTGTAGGTAATAAGCAAGCGCTAACCCCGAAATACCCGCACCAATTATCGCCACTCTCATACTACTCACTTATTACTGTAATAATTCTTCTTATAATTGCACTATATTTTCATCCTTTTTGCTGATACCCTATTTATATTTACGGCATCGGCTGAGAAATTATACTTCTTGCAAACGCTTTATTTTCTATTTTAGCATTTAAAACCTTTATTCTTATACATGCCTGAGCAAAAATGCGTGTTCCTGGACCGCGATGGTGTATTGAACCGCGAACGTGGCGACTATACGTATCGATTGAATGATTTTGAAGTGATGCCAGGTGTACCCGAAGCGTTGGCATTGCTGAAAAATAACGGCTACCTGCTGGTAGTGGTTACAAACCAGGGTGGTATTGCCAAAGGATTATATACCAAAACCGATGTAATGGCCTGCCACCAGAAGCTGCAGAATAGCTGTGGTAACCTGATAGATGCACATTATTACGCCCCCTCACATCCTAATTATTCCGAATCTCTTTCCCGAAAGCCAGATAGCCTGATGCTGGAACGCGCCATAGCTAAGTATAACATTGGCCCTGCCCAAAGCTGGATGGTCGGTGATTCTTTACGAGACCTGGAAGCTGCTGAGAAAGTAGGAGTGAAGTCTATACTTGTTGGTGATAAGTATGAAGTTGGTACATATCCGGTGCAGGTAAAAGATCTGTGGGAGGCGGCGCAGGTTATAGTTTGTAAGGGGGATGTATAAATCAAAAGCTGAAACTTATCTACTGTATGAGAAACTATATACTTCTGTTGCTTATCCTGCTCTTAACTATAAATGCTGGTGCACAAGAACATGAGGACTCAGAGGATGAAGAATTAGATGAGTTGTTCAGGCCTGTGCCAAAGGCGAAGGTGCTAAACTATACATTGCCACAAATCAGGATCAGGAAAATCAGGAACTACACTCCATTTCAGGATCTGTCGCACTATTCTCCAGAAAAGAACCTGGCAATGATCCCAAACCCCAACCGCAACAGCTTTTTCTATACCATAGGCTCATCTGGGATTGTTAAAACTCAAGTAATTAAAAGAGGATCAATTGGAAACACTCATGCCATTCTATACCGTGATTCAAGGTATAGCCAAGGTAAAGATGTATGGTTAGCTCTATATGACCCTGAACAAGAACGTTGGGAAAAGTATTACACCGGTTTAACTCAAAGCTTGCCCCTACATTTAAAATGGGACTCTCAGGTACCATTATTTAAAGATACTCACACCGTTCAAATTGAAGCTGCTTATACCCGGGATCTTCATTTAAAGGAAAACTTTTTTTCGATACTAGACCTGGTACAGGATGGTGTAGTGGTTGAGATAAACATTGCTAGCATTATAGCAGATTCAGACAGGGATGGACTAACAGACGTGCAGGAAGAGAGATTTATGCTAAACCCTAAGAAAAGTGATTCAGATGGAGATGGGTTGATTGATAGCTTGGATCCAAACCCACGTTTTAGTTTGCCACGAACAGAATTTACTCAGATTTATGAGGAGGTGTATTTTTTCCCAAACTCCCTTGATAATTTGTTCTACCCGATCCCCTTTATGCCGCTAAAGTATGCTATGTATGCCTTAAAAGGCTCCGATGCTTCTACTTATTTGATTGTGAGTGATGATAAGAATATACAAGGTATTGGCTTAAGTAACTACAGATTGATAATACTTACAACAGAAGAGTATAAAGCACAAAAAGACTTTGGGCTTAAAAAATTTAGGCAAATCCACTTCAGTCCAATTAGTAAAATAGGAGGAAGTAAAAATTTATATAATGTCAGGATATCGAGTGGGAGTGGCGGAAATAGTTATACCATAAGAAAAAGCAAGAATGGTTGGGAATACCGGCACGAGTATTTCTGGATAACGTAACTTTTTAGTTTTAAAGGATAGACAATCGTTGCCACGCTGGCATTGAAAGATCGAACAACCTAAGCTAATTACCCTCTTGAGAGGGGTAGGGGTGTGTTTACTTTTGCTGCTCTAATATCCAACTCTCAATGGTACGCAATACATTTGGTAAATTTTGCTTTACTTCCAAATCAGTTAAACGTAAAAAGCGAACGCCAAAACTTTCTAGTTGCCGCTGTCTCTCCATATCTTCTGCAAAGCTATAGTCATGGCTGTCACCATCAATTTCTATGGCTATCTTCAATTCACTGCTGTAAAAATCAACTATAAAACTATCTAACGGCTTTTGGCGGTGGAAATCATAGCCTAGCATTTTTCTGCCTTTTAATTCCTGCCAGAGAAGTATTTCACTTAGGGTGCTGTTGTTACGCAGTTGCTTTGCTAGTTCTTTCAGGTATGGCTTGTATGGTATGTGCTCTCTCATAAGTAAACACACCCCTAACCCCTCTCAAGAGGGGAATAGTTCACAAGTAATTTGCCCGCAATCATTTTGTAGTTAACTTATAACTATACCCCCAAAATAAAAAAACCGGCCTAAGAGCCGGTTTTATATTTTTAAGGGTGGTAAGTGGCGTTGGTTAGCCGTTTACGCGTTGTGTCGTAGTGGTAGTAGTCTCGTTAGATGCCGATACGCTTACTTTTTCCTTTATAGTAGGATTTTCTACGTTGCCCAGGTTGTAGTTGTAGGCCGGGCAGTAGGTTTTGCAGGAAGCCATACCCATAGCAAGGCAAAGCGTACCGAATACTAATAACTTTTTCATGGTGGTGAATATTTAACGATGGTAGATCAAAAATACGGGAAATACAATAAAAGCAAAAGACGCTAACTAAAAAACTTAAAAATAGTGTTTATCTTATACTTCGTAACCCAAGATACGTAACATCGCTTCACTTGTTTGCTCCGGCGCAAATTGCCAAGTCTTTATTTCTCCGTTCTCGTCTCTGTCTATCAGAATATGCTGCGGCGATGGTATCAGGCAGTGCTTAATTCCACCGTAACCACTTAGCTGCTCCTGGTAGGCACCCGTATGGAAGAAACCAATGTAAAGTGGCTCATCTTTAGGTATTTTAGGCAAAAACACCTGGAACGAGTGCATCTCTGAGTTATAGTAATCCTGGCTGTCGCAGGTCATGCCACCCAACTGTATTCTGCGGTATTCCTTATCCCAATGGTTAATAGAAAGCAGTGGCCAGCGCTGGTTCAGGGCCCAGGCATCCGGCAGGTTGGTGATAAAAGAACCATCTATCATGTACCATAGCTCTTTATCATTCTGCAGCTTCTCATCAAGTATAGAATAGATGTTGGCCGCACTTTCGCCTACCGTAAAAATACCAAATTCAGTAAAGATGTTCGGCTCCGGTACTCCCTCTTCTGTACAAATTCGCTTAATGGTACGCAGTATCTCCTCGGTCATGTAGCGGTAATCGTACTCCACCTGAATAGAAGTTTTGATCGGGAAGCCACCACCAATATCAATAGTATCCAACTCCGGGCACACCTTCTTTAGCTCGCAGTACTTGTGCACAAAGCGGCTAAGCTCCGACCAGTAGTAAGATGTATCTTTTATACCTGTATTAATAAAGTAGTGCAGCATTTTCAGCTCAAATCTGTCATCTGGCTTAATCTGCTGCTCGTACAGGTCAATCACGTCGTTGTAGCGCACACCCAGGCGCGAAGTATAAAACTCAAATTTAGGCTCTTCGTCTGATGCCAGGCGTATACCTACTTTGGTCTTTACCTTTACGTGTTCCTTATAGTAATCAATTTCCCCCAGGTGGTCCAGTATCGGCATGCAGTTTACAAAGCCTTCGTTTATCAGCTCTGATATCCAGTGGCGGTAGCGCTCACGCTTAAAGCCGTTACAGATAATATAGGTGTCCTTGCTGATCTTGCCTTTGTTGTAAAGCGCACGCACGATCTGCATATCGTACCCCGATGAAGTTTCAATATGAATATCATTTTTCAGGGCTTCCTCCAGCACAAAAGAGAAGTGCGAAGCCTTGGTGCAGTAGCAATAAGTATAAGTACCTTTATAATCCAGTTTCTCGATGCCTTCGTTGAAAAGCTTCTTGGCACGTTGTATCTGAGAACTTATTTTAGGTAAGTAGGTTAATTTAAGTGGAGTGCCATATTTTTTGATGATATCCATTAAAGGAATACCATTAAAAAGCAGCTCATTGTTCTCCACCTGAAACTCGTCTGTAGGGAAGTCGAATGTCTGGTGGATGAGGTCGGTATATTTATCCATTATAGGTTATGGTAGTATAAGAAAATATGCAATATTGATCGTTATTTACCATCTTTGCAATAAGTTTGTTTAAAATCTATGAAAAAAGTGAAACTGATAGAAGTGAGGTCGGAGCTGGGAGCCGGCACGCGCGGCGCCAGCATGGGCGTTGATGCGCTGCGGGTAGCCTGCTGGGACAAAGGATCTGACTATTTCAAACGTTTCAACTCTGTTTCAGTACCTGATCTAAACTATACACTTTTCGATAAAGATCTGTTCCCAAACGCACATCGGATTGATAGTATACTTACTGTACAAAAAAACATAGCCAATACCGTAGAGCAAACAATTGCCATGGATATGTTTCCGCTGGTACTTTCCGGCGACCACTCCAATGCACACGGAACTATAGCCGGCATAAAAGCCGCTTATCCTGATAAAACGCTGGGCGTAATCTGGATCGATGCCCACGCCGATATCCATTCTCCGTATACTTCGCCTTCGGGTAACATGCATGGTATGCCCCTGGCCGCTGCCCTGAACATCGATAACCTGGAGCGACAGATAAACGAACCGGAACCGGAAACCATTTTCTTCTGGAATTCGCTTAAAAAACTGGGAGTGGACGGCCCTAAACTGGAGCCACACCACTTGGTTTACATTGTAGTGCGCGATACTGAAGAGCCGGAAGATTACCTGATGGCCACATATGGTATCAAGAATTTTACCTATGATGAGCTGAATGCTAAAGGTGTAGCACAGGTAGCCGCCGAAGTCTTAGACCGCCTCCGCGACTGCGATATTATATATGTGTCTTTTGACGTAGATAGCCTCGATTCCAAATTCTCTAAAGGAACAGGTACTCCGGTAGAAGTTGGCTTAACTGTAGACCAGGCGAAAGAACTGAATTACCTGCTGCTACAGGACCCGCGCGTAGTGTGCTACGAGATGACCGAAATCAATCCTACACTAGACACTGAAAACACCATGGCTGAGAATGCCTTCGATATACTGGAGACTGCCACCGAAGCCATCTTACACAAAGAATCTAAAAGTACAGCTATACATTAATGCAACTTCAAGTTACTATTGCCCAACGGATCAGCCAGGCGCTGCAAGCTCTTTTTTCTATTTCAGTTGATGCCGCACAAATTGCCCTACAGCCTACGCGCAAGGAGTTTGCCGGCTCTTTTACTTTTGTAACTTTCCCTTATACCAAACAGGCTGGCAAAGGCCCTGAGCAGATTGGCCAGGCACTGGGCGAGTACCTGAAAGAGAATGCTGCGGAGATAAAGGATTTTAATGTGGTAAAAGGCTTCCTGAACCTGGAAGTAGAGCAAACCGAGTGGATGCGCCTGTTCCGCGACCTGATGCAGAACGACAAGTATGGCTACGGCAATACCAGCGGCAAAAAGGTAATGGTAGAATATTCGTCGCCGAACACGAACAAGCCACTGCACCTGGGCCACCTGCGCAATAACTTTTTAGGTTACTCTGTTTCTGAAATACTGAAAGCCAACGGCCACGAAGTAATGAAAGCCAACCTGGTAAACGACCGTGGTATCCATATCTGTAAATCGATGCTGGCTTACCAGAAGTTTGGCAACGGCGAAACACCACAAAGCAGCAACACAAAAGGCGACCACCTGGCCGGTAAATACTACGTGCAGTTCGATAAGGCTTACAAAGAGCAGATAGACGAGCTGGCAGCAAACGGTATGGACAAAGAGGAAGCCAAGAAGAAGGCTCCTCTGATGCTGGAGGCTCAGGAAATGCTGCGTAAGTGGGAAGAAGGCGACAAAGAAGTAGTAGACCTGTGGAAGCAGATGAACGGCTGGGTGTACGAAGGCTTTGATGCGACTTACAAGAACATCGGCGTTGATTTTGATAAATTCTACTACGAGTCGGAAACCTATATGCTGGGTAAAGAGCGTGTAGAAGAAGGCCTGGCGAAAGGTGTTTTCTTTAAGAAAGAAGATGGCTCTGTTTGGGTAGACCTGACAGATGAAGGCCTGGACGAAAAACTGCTTTTAAGAGCTGACGGAACATCGGTTTACATTACCCAAGACATGGGTACCGCCGAGTTGAAGTATAACGACTTTCCATATGATCAGTCAATCTATGTAGTGGCTGATGAGCAGAATTACCACTTCCAGGTACTGAAGGCAGTACTGAAGAAGCTGGGCAAACCATATGCAGAAGGTATTTATCACCTGTCGTATGGCATGGTGGACCTGCCTTCGGGTAAAATGAAATCCCGTGAAGGTACGGTAGTGGATGCCGATGAACTGGTGCAGGAAATGATCGATACGGCTCGTCAGCAGACCGAGGAGCTGGGTAAGATTGAAGGCTTTACACCGGAGCAGGCAAAGGAACTATACCACACGCTGGCAATGGGCGCCCTGAAGTACTTCCTGCTGAAAGTAGATCCGAAGAAACGCATGCTGTTTAACCCGCAGGAGTCGATTGATTTCCGTGGTAATACAGGTCCGTTTATACAATATACACATGCGCGCATTGCAGCTATACTTCGTAAGGCTGGCGAAATGGGGCTGAAGGTAGATGTAACGTCTTTCGACAACGTAGAGACGATGCATGAGGCAGAGCAGGACGTAATTACGCAGTTGGTAAACTATGGCGCAGTGATAGAAGAAGCCGGGAAACTGCATGCACCATCTGTTATCGCTAACTATGCTTACGAGCTGGCTAAAGCTTACAACCGTTTCTACCAGGAGATCTCGATCTTCAACGAAACCGACGAGCAGGCCCGTAACTTTAGAATTGCCCTGTCAGCTATGGTGGCCCGTTTTGTGCGTGAGAGCATGAGCCTGTTAGGTATTGCCGTACCAGAGCGTATGTAAGACTAGTGATTAAGGCGATTTTTCTGATTACTTCAGGATTTCTGTCTGAACCGTAGATTAATATGGATTTGGTGTATTGGTGTTGATGCTGATTGTATAGACCTAATGTGTTTCTTTACGTTAGCAGAAGGTCCCCCTTTGAAGGGGGCAGGGGGATGACAAACGTACAACAGGCAATGCCACAGAATAACCACTACAATCAAAAGCTGAAGCCTTTTGCTAAGGCACTCCGAAAAGAGTCTACAAAAGCAGAAGTACGGCTGTGGTGTGAGGTATTGAGCAAAGGCAAAACAGGCTTTACATTCCTGCGGCAGCGGCCTATTGGTAACTACATTGCAGACTTCTTTTGCAAAGAGCTGAAACTGGTTATCGAAGTGGATGGCTACACACATAACTTCAAAACTGAAGAAGATATAAAACGGGATAAAGAAATTGCTGAGCTGGGGTTTACTACTTTGAGGTTTTCTGATACTGAAGTGATGAAAGATCTGCCAAATGTGGAGCGTGTTATAGTTGCTTTTATTGAAGGCTCGTTAAAGTAAATCATCCCCCTGCCCCCTTCAAAGGGGGACTTTCTGAGAATGTAAACAAATAATACACGTGCAGGTTATCAAACAAGATCTGTACCTCAACTATAAACTATATGAAAAAGCTGGTTAAACTTTTGGCGCTGGTGCCGGTATTAAGTATGATGGTAGCTTGCTCGGGTAACAACAACGGCAACACCGCATCTACTGACACCACAACATCAGATAAAACTATGGCAACAGAAACACAGACTAAGCAGGATTTCTACAACTTTAAGCTGACTTCGCTGGACGGGCAGGAAGTAGATTTTTCGAAGTATAAAGGCAAAAAAGTATTGCTGGTAAATACAGCCTCGGAATGTGGGTACACACCACAGTACGCAGACCTGGAGCAACTGCACGATACATATGGCGAAAAAGTAGTTATACTTGGTTTTCCTGCAAACAACTTCGGTGGTCAGGAGCCAGGTTCTAACGAAGAAATTGCTGCTTTCTGCCAGAAAAATTATGGTGTAAGTTTCCAGATGTTTGAGAAGATCTCTGTAAAAGGAGAAGACCAGCATCCACTTTATACCTGGTTATCGCAGAATGCACCAAATCAGGAAGAACCTAACTGGAACTTCTGCAAATACCTGGTAAACGAACAGGGCGAAGTTGTTGCTTTCTTCCCGTCTAAAGTGAAGCCGATGAGCGAGGAAATCGTGATGGCTATTCAACAATAAAATTTATACTTATTCACCGGAGTTTATACTTTGGATCATACAACACAACAAACATCACCAAATCCAGGTCTGGTAAAGGCCTGGATTTCGGCTTTTAGACCACGCACTTTGCCTTTAGCGCTCTCGTGTATAGGTATGGGTGGTTTTATGGCGGCTGCCAACGGCGTTTTTAACGGAACTATAGTTGCGCTTTGCGTGCTTACCACGCTCTTTCTGCAGATACTCTCGAACCTGGCCAACGACTACGGCGACTCCAAACACGGAGCAGACAGCGTGCACCGCGAAGGACCAATGCGTGCCGTGCAGGCAGGTCACATTAAAGCCGAGCACATGAAAAAGGGGATGATCGTGTTTAGCTTATTGTCGCTGGTATCGGGGTTGGTGTTGCTTTGGGTAGCGTTCGGTAGCGAAGGAATGTTGCTGGCACTGTTGTTTTTGGGCTTGGGTCTGGCTTCTATATGGGCGGCTATTAACTATACAGCTGGCTCCAAGCCATATGGTTATGCGGGGCTCGGTGATGTATTTGTGTTTATCTTTTTTGGGTTAGTGGGTGTGTTGGGTACATACTTTCTGCAGGCGCAGAGCTTAGATGCTGTAGTTATACTTCCGGCTATGGTTTGCGGCTTTTTTGCTACAGCTGTACTTAACGTAAACAACATCCGCGACATTAACTCTGATCTGCTGGCGGGCAAGCATTCTATACCTGTTCGCCTTGGACCAAAGCGGGCACGCATGTACCACTGGTTTTTGCTGGCTGCCGGAACGCTTAGTGCTGTCGCTTACGTGGCGCTTACCTTTTATAGTTGGTGGCAGTTGCTGTTTATACTTGCTTTGCCTCTTGTTATAATTAACGGCGTAAACGTATGGCGTAAACAAACCTCTAAAGAATTAGACCCATACTTAAAACAGATGGCCATGACTACGTTGCTGTTTGTACTGCTTTTTGGAATAGGGCAGGTGTTGTAGAAACTATAGTGTTAACCTGAAACCGTAAACTGGTAATTCCTGCTGCATAAAGTCCAGGTCTTGTGATCGTTTAAAGCCTAAGCGCTCGTAGATCTGCCAGGCAGTCTGCATAGCTTTGGTACTGTGGATGATTACCTGCGAAAGATTGCTGTCTTTCGCTTTTTTAATGCATTCCAGTGTCAGAAGCTTCCCGATACCTTGCCCTCTGGCTGAAGGATCAACGGCAAGCAACCTGAAGCCGGCTGCGTCTTTTTCCTGTGTAGCCGTACCTCCGGAACCATAGTATTGCATGTCGCCAAAGTATACCACAGCACCTACAATTTTACCATCATCTGCAACAGCTACCAAAAGCTCTGTATCCGGTTTGTTTGTAAACTCCCCGATGTTGTATAGCAGGTTATAGTAAGCGGGCTGTTCCTCTTCTTTCGGGAAACCCTCTAACTGAGAATAAACCTGTACCATCAGCTTACCAATAGCGGCAAATTCAGAAGGGTGTGCGTTGCGAATGGTGTAAAGCGATTGGGTCATGTACTTTAAAAAGCCAGTGTTAACACTACTAAAAGCTAAACTTCTCTTTGCATATGTGAGTCCTTGTTACCACTGTGCAACCATTCACATCTGTTGAACGCGTTACCTTATTTTTACACTCCAGGTGGTCATTGTTGGTTCTTATGAAAAGTATAGCTGCTACAGCAACTGCTGTAAATAAAGTAAAAGCTAATGTCAATTTTGATTTCATATGATGGTTGGGTTTAACAGCCATTGGCTAGTGGCTGTGGCAGACTCAGAAGTAATATTCAAATGACCAATAAAAGCTATAATAAATGCCTATTCTGAATTACAGCCATAACAATTAGCTGTCGGTTTATGTCTAAATTAGTTCAGACTCTAAGGCTGTCTCTACTACTTTACCTTTACTTATAGTTACTTTGTACGCCTTATCTTCTTTATTCTGAGTGATAACTCTTCTCAATTGGGTGCCTTCAAAGTAAAGACCGGCTGTTTCATCACAGGCATATCCTGGAAGCAACCTGCCTTCTTCAATCATTTTTAAGTATAGAGGACGCCTGTTAGCTTCAGTATGGTAGTGAGGGCAGTTACTTCCTTTCAAAAATCCTAATCCTTTCACAGCAGTATAATTCTCCGGCCTAGAATCAGAAAGCCCCTCTTCAAACCAACAAATTGCTCCTGCGCTAGGTCCTGATAATACTATTCCTTTTTCCCAGGCTTTCTTCAAAGCAATGTCAATACCATGGGCTTTCCATAATGCTAGAGCATTCAGTGTGTTGCCGCCTGTAACCAGAATAGCATCCATTTGTAACAATGTTTCTTCGAAAGGTGTTTTTTGTTCTGTACTTGTGATAAATACTTTCTGCACAAAAGGTTGTATCGGCAGCTCCTTCGCTATTTCAAACCATTTGTTTATGTAAGCTTCACTGTCTCCCATTGGAGTAGGCAAGAAACATATTTTAGGATTTTCTTTTCCTGTAAGGGAAATAAGGTGATTGATGGTTTTAAGGTCATACCCTCCGCAGTTAGAAATATCTTTCTTATTTTCTGTTTTTGTGCAAACAGCTCTACATTTGCAGCGATGGAAATGCCAACAGTTGCAACTGTTGTTTTTCTTATAAAATCTCTTCTTTTCATGTTTTATATATTGGTGCTAACGTCTAGTATAAACGACGCCGAAGACCGTCGGACGAGATGACGTTTATCTTGTTAGGTGTAGATTTATTCTTGGTATTGCTCTAGGCTTGCTAATTTTCTCTCTAAGTTTTCCGCTAAGACAAGTTCTTCAAAACAGAATTTGCAAATCCAGTCGTAACCATTAAAATATCCTTCCGTCTCAGTGTAGTCGTTGGGACTTTCACCAATTGAGACGAAGCATATTTCGCAATGGTCGTGTGTCCAGCCTTTTTCTTCTAATTTTAAATATTTTTCGTCAAATTTTTGACCAATGTACAGATGTGTCGCTGTATTAGACTTTCTGTCGATTAATGCAGGTCTTGAAAACCATTTTATAAACTTCCATTCTGAGTTTTTAAGTTCGGAAACCATTTCTCGGATATGCTCAATTTCAACATTCCCTGATGGAAGCTTAACGAAAGTATATTTCATTCTTATCTTAATTTACACCTAACGGCCGCGTGCATGCGGAGCCTGAGCATTAGCGAAGGTTGAGCATGCATTGTGTTGGCAAATGTTATTTTTCCTGTTTTTGAATTACCCATATACTGTTTACACTCTCTCTGTAAGCGTAGTAGCCTTTGGGCATATCAGCCAACTCAAGTATGGACTTATCCATCTGTATGATTTCGCCGAGCCCGACTATTTTAGCTATACTTTCAAAATCTTCAAATTCATCGTCGCTGAAGAACTGCCAAGCCCCGTCATCTGAATCATGCGTAACGTAAGTAATTGGCTTATTTTCTTCAATCACGAACTTGGTCGTAAATACAGCTGTGTTTAGAGGCTCTTTAAATTTTTTTACTGACTGTGCCTTAGTGTTACCGAATCCGAAAAGTGTCATAATAAGAGTGAGGAAGATTATTTTCATTGATTTTAGTATTTGCCAACTACTGGATATAAGGAGCTATTCCGTTTATCTGCATCATATGCTGTGGTGCTTTTAATTATAATGCACTAACTAAGTACAACAATAATTCATTCTTCTCAAAACTATAAATAACCCCCGGCCACTCCATCAGAACAGCCGGGGTTTATACTTTAGCAAAGGTATAAGTTAATTACTGCCACCTTTGCTTTCGCCGCTTTTCAGGTCGTCGTTTTTAATGCCGCGCTTGGTGCGCTTAATGTCTTCTTTCAGCTTACCAAATTTATAGCTGAAGCCTACACTAACACGTCGCTGCATGTTTCTGAACTCGGTGCGCTGGCTAAAGTCCTCACCGTTGAGTTCATTATAAGAAGTAAAGTACTCCTGGAACGGGCTCTGTACAGATAAACTTAAGCTGGCCTTCTGATCTTTCAGGAAACTCTTGTTTACGGATAAACCATTCCAGAACTGGCCGGATGACTCACCCTGCAGCAACACCCGCGGAGCATAATAGCCAAAGTTTGCGCTGGCTCGCCAGTTCTTCGGTAATTTATAACTGATGCCACTAAACATATGCCCGCTTAAGCCAGTGTTTTTGAGATCTACACCATTTATACTTCCGCTCAGCTGGCTATAAGAGAAGGTACTGCTCAGGTTAAGATTCAGGTTTTTGAACAGGGTTGTGTTGCCGCTCAGGTTAAGCGTAGTAGTGCGGTTTTTCCCGATGTTGCCATAAGTGGTGCTGCTCACCGAATCAGCATCATTAAAGGTGGTAAAGCTCTGGATGGCGTTGTTGGTAAAAGTATGGGTAAAGGTGGTGTTTATAGAACTGGCACCTTTAAAGAAATTATGCCCTAAGCTAAATACATGGCTTGTGGCTGCTTCCAGCTCAGGGTTACCAAATGATACACTTTTTTCATTAAGCGTGTTTACATATGGGTTCAGGTACCATAAGCTTGGGCGCTCTATACGCTGTGTATAAGATGCTCTTAAAGTACCCATACCTTTAAGTGTGCGTGTTAAGGCTATACTTGGTATCAGGTTCAGGTAATCCTGGTCGGCTATAGTATTGGTATTGCCAAATTCTGCATTTACAACGGTTTGCTCCAGGCGGGTTCCTATGCGGGCACCCCACTGTTTCAGTTTTAAGCTTGCAGAGGCATAGGCAGCATAAATGTCCTGGCTGTAATCAAACTCATTACTGAGCGAAGGTATCTCCTCGTAGGTATCCGTTTCTGCATTATAGTTGCGGTAAAAGTAATTGCTGCCGTTATCACGAAGTATAGTTTTGGCGCCCAGCTCCAGTGTTTGCTTCTTTATCGGGTGTACATAATCTACCTGTATGGTCTGCTCCATAGACTTTCCCTTGTTCTGGGTACGCGTATCTTCAGCGTCATCATAGTTAAATATAGGCTCAAAAATAAGCGTGCTGTTGCTATTGTCTATGTTGTTCCCAAGTTTGTAAGAGAGTGTCATCAGCTGTTCTTTATTACGTTTAAACGTATGCTGATAATCCAGGCCAGCCTCGTAGCTACCCCATGCACCCTCGCCGGTAGTGTTGCGGTTAAAGGCTTCGTTAAGGATCCCAGCTTTATCCAATTCTTCTACTTTATGCAAGCTTAGTGATGTGTAATTGCTGTTGTTGAGGTTAAATTTGGCAGAGATCAGGTTCAGCGTATCTACCTCAAAGCTTAATTCTCCGCTTGCATAGTTAAAATTGCTTCTGCTGTCTCCGCTGCCTAGCTCCAGCCGGTTTACACCTGTTCCTTTATCGTTGCGCTTGAAGGTAGTAGTATAGCCCGGATTATTGAATTGATTGATGCCCCCGTTTCCGGAAAAGCCGAACTTACCTGTTTTGGCTGTTATGTTGGCAGATCCGAAGCGGCTGTCTGGTGTACTTTGCGAAACATGCACACTGCCGTTGTAGCCATTTTTCGGGTTTCCTATAGTTATCACGTTTATAATTCCGCCAATACCTTCAGCATCATACTTGGCAGGTGGGTCGGTAATAACTTCTATGCGCTTAATGCTGCTGGCAGGCATGCTTCGGAATACATCTTTAGGCGAGCGGGCAAACATTGTAGATGGCCTGCCATTGACCAACACTTTAAAACTGCCACTGCCATTCAGTTGAATGTTCTCTTCGGCATCAAGGCTTAACATGGGCACTTTGCGAAGCATATCCAGGGCATTAAGGGTTTTGCTTTCCGGGTCATGTTCAACGTTGTAGCTCAGTTTGTCTACATCCTGTGTCACGAGCAGCTTTTGGGTAGTTACTTCTACTTCTTTTAGTTTCTGTGCTGATGATGCCAAACTGATCTTACCGATATCTGCTGTGGTGTTGCCGGCATCCAGTGTAATTTCAGTGGTTTCTAGTTTATAGCCTACAAAACTGAAGATGAGTTTATACTTTGCCAGCGGCACTCCTGTAAATTCGAAGCTGCCGTTGTCTTTGGTAAAGGTACTTTTAATGGGTTCGGTTTTGCCCGGGTGGGTTAGTATCACCGTTACATAGCCTACAGATTTAAGGGTGGTGGAATCTTGTACAATTCCTTTAATGGTGCCGGTTGCGGCGGGGCTTTGCGCCCATGCAAATGAGCTGATCAGCAGGCACAAGGCCAGCAGTAAGTGTTGTTTCATGTGTATAGGTTGGTTAAGATAAGCGCAAAAAGCTCTGAAAATGCCGGCAAATGCTAACACTATACTTTGAGGTTTCTCTCAATCCTATACACACCAGGCTGTTAAACCTGTTCTTCCCTTAAAGTTTGTTTCCAGAGGTGCGAAGCGGCAGTAAGTATGCTTCGTACTTATAAAGGTAAAGGATATAATTGTACCTGTAAACGGGATTATGGATATTCTTATTGTTTTAACACAATTTTAACTCTTCTAAACTAAAAAGGGACAGCAGCAATTTATGCCTTGCTGTCCCTTTTATATAGTTTATGCCGTGTTAGAAGCTTATTTGCAGAATTTTTTCAGGTACTGGTCCGCTTCTTTCACGCCCAGTTGTTTTGCTTTGGTCCAGTCGGCGCAGGCACCGGCTTTATCGCCTAAACTATACTTTGGTGCGCCGCGGTTGTAGTAGGCTTCCTCGTAGCGGGTGTTTAAGGTTATTGCTTTCGTGTAGTCGGCAATGGCGCCGCTGTAATCTTTTAAGCCATAGCGCACCAGGCCACGGTTGTTATAAGCTTTGGCATCTTTAGGGTTCAGTTCTATACCTTTGTTATAGTCCAACAGGGCACTGCGGAAATCTTTCAGGTTATACTTGGAGAGGCCCCGGCTCAGGTAAGCATCCGTATATTTTGGGTTTAGCGTAATGGCCTGTGTAAAATCTTCAATCGCACCACGATAATCCAGCAACCTGTCTTTGGCTACGCCGCGGTTGGTATAGGTGGCAGCGTGTTTGGGCTCTAGTTTCAGTACCTGGTCGTAATCTTTTATAGCATCGGTATATTTACCGGCTTTAAATTTTTGATTGCCGCTCACAAAATAATCCTTCGCTGTTTTCTGGGCAAAGGCGGTAAAAGACACTAATATAGATAGGAGTAGAGGTAAAATTATTCTCATGCAAAAATTGTAATGTTTTCTATTTCAGTGCAAAGTACAGCAGATCAGGCTACTTTTAAAAGTATTTTTCCGTTTTTGTGCAGTTTGGGCTGCAGCGTTCTATATCCATCTTTCCATTATGCCATAGTTACAGTGCTTTAGTGGTTTTGTGAAGTTGGGATTTCCGTTTAATTTTGCTCATCATTTTAATAAAGAGAAACTATGGCATCAAAATACGATTTAGTAGTGCTTGGCAGCGGACCGGGCGGTTACGTAGCAGCTATCCGTGCATCGCAGTTGGGTATGAAGGTAGGTGTTATCGAGCGTGAGTCGCTGGGTGGTATATGCCTTAACTGGGGCTGTATCCCGACAAAAGCCCTGCTTAAAAGTGCGAACGTTTTTGAATATATCAACCATGCATCTGATTACGGTATTACTATCGGCGAAGCCTCTGTAGACTTTACAGCTGTTGTTAAGCGTAGCCGTGGCGTAGCTGATGGCATGAGCAAAGGTATCCAGTTCCTGTTCCGCAAAAACAAGATCGATGCGATAATGGGTACCGGTAAAATAGTAGCCAAAGGCCAGGTAGAAGTTACCAGCGCCGAAGGCAAAAAAGACATTATTGAAGCAACAAACATCATCATCGCAACGGGTGCCCGCTCGCGCGAGCTGCCTAATCTGCCTATCGATGGTAAGAAGATTATAGGTTATCGTCAGGCAATGGCTTTGGATAAAAAGCCTGCTTCTATGGTTGTGGTTGGTTCTGGTGCTATCGGGGTGGAGTTTGCTTACTTCTACAACGCAATGGGTACAAAAGTAACCATCGTGGAATATATGCCGGTTATCGTACCGGTTGAGGACGAAGAAGTATCGAAGCAACTGGAGAAATCTTTCAAGAAATCAGGTATCAACATTCTGACAAGTTCATCTGTAGAGCGTGTTGATACAAGCGGAGACCTGTGCAAAGTAACTGTTAAAACGGCCAAAGGCGAAGAGATACTGGAAGCTGAAGTAGTGCTTTCAGCAGTTGGTATTCAGACTAACCTGGAGAACATCGGTATCGAAGAGCTGGGTATTAAAGTTGACCGTGGCAGAGTAATAGTGGATGAATACTATAAAACCAACGTAGACGGTATTTACGCGATTGGTGACATTGTTCCTGGTCCGGCGCTGGCGCACGTAGCATCTGCTGAAGGTATTATCTGCGTGGAAGCAATAGCTGGTCATCATCCGGAGCCGTTAAACTATGGTAACATACCAGGCTGTACATACTGCTCTCCAGAGATCGCTTCGGTTGGTCTTACTGAGAAAGCGGCACGCGAGCAGGGTATCGAGATAAAAGTTGGTAAGTTTCCGTTCTCGGCGTCGGGTAAGGCAAGTGCTGCCGGTGCAAAAGATGGCTTCGTTAAAGTTATCTTTGATGCGAAGTATGGCGAGTTCTTAGGAGCTCACATGGTAGGCGCTAACGTTACCGAGATGATAGCTGAGGTTGTTGTAGCCCGCAAACTGGAAACTACCGGACACGAGATCATCAAGTCGGTTCACCCGCACCCAACCATGAGCGAAGCTGTAATGGAAGCTGCCGCCGCTGCTTACGACGAAGTAATTCACCTGTAAGTATAGGTTTAGCGATATTTAGAAAGGGTTGGTCGAGTTTTCGGCCAACCCTTTTTTGTTGCCGGTTTATACTTGTTTACTTTGCAAACTATAGTTTAAACATCAAACTATAGTCAACACATTCCAACCCTATAACTATGAAGAAATTAGTAATGCTACTGATGCTTTGCTGCATCATGTTTACGACTGCTATGGCCCAACCCGACACGGTACGCGTCACCAGCAAACACATCAACACCAAATACCTGAAGCCGGGCACACGGCAGTACCTGGTAACTATAAGCAACCCAAAGAACCCGAAAGTGCTTACCCAGAACCTTTGGAACCGCAACATCAGTTTTGAACAGGTGCAGGGCAAAGAGCGCATGGTAATACGCCAGAACTGGATTGGAACTGATACCCTCAGCAACCGCACGCTTTACTCTGTGATGGAAAAAGACTTTACACCCGTTTACCATACCAGCGCATCGGCCAGGGGTAAGGGTGCTTTTAATTTTTACCCGGATAAGATTGTAGCTGCCGATACGGTGCAAAAAAATGCCTGGAAAGGATTTGTGATGCCAACTACCAACCAAACCTATAACTGGGAGCTGGATATGGAATTTTTCGAGAGCCTGCTATTAAAAGCCAACACTGTATTCCTGATCAACTTCTATCACCCGGGCAGCAAGACCGGTCCGCAGGCTTATAGTTATAAAGTAACCGGCTCAGAGAAACTGGCAACTATAAACAACCAAACTATAGATTGCTGGCTGCTGCGCATAGACTACAGCCCGGAGAACTACGGCATATTCTGGGTAACGAAAAAGACACATGAAGTACTGAAGATGGAAGAGAAGTTTAACGGCATTACCCGCTACAAAATAAAACTGGGTACACTTGCCGGTAAGCATATTTAACAGAAACTATTAAGTAAAACCTGTAAGGAGGCTGCCTGATCATTTTCAGGTGGCCTTTTTGCTTTATTTACTCCTCTTATTTTAGTTCTGCTGAGCACACATCAGAAGGTTTTGCTAAAGTGTAGATGCTCTGCTCTAAATAAATTAAAAATTACCATAATATAGTAAAATTTATATTGTTACTGCGGCCTTTTATATGTTTTATTATATATGTTCATTAGGGTGATGTATAGGTGTAAAATGTTGATAGTGATAGTTTAATGAGTGTGTTTTGTGGCTTTTATGTCGGGTTACTTTTGATTGTTAATCTTCCTTTTAAAACTGTATTTATTTAGGAATATTTGATTTTAACACTAACACTTTTTCACCTAAAACAACAAACATTATGATTAGAAACTACCTAACAGCAGGAAAGTCTGCTGTCGCGATGGCTATTTTGTCTGCAGCTGTATTAACAGGCTGTGAGAAAGAAACAATACTGGAAGACAAAGAGCTTGCAACTTCACATCAGGAAGCAGCCACAGCCGGTAAAGGACAGCAGTTTGTTCCAAATGAGGTTCTTGTAAAGTTTAAAACCGGTGTTTCAGAAACGGCAAGAGCAGCTGCCTTGGCCCGTATCAGCGGTAACGTCAAAGAGCATATTCTTACAAAAACGATGGAGCGTTTCGGTGACAGGGAAGGGCTTACACTAGTGCATACACCTATGGCTGCGCTGGAGGCATTAGGCAAATTAAAAGGAGCTGCAGAAATCGAGTATGCGGAGCCAAACTATATCTACACACATGCAGCCGCATCAACCGACCCTTACTTCACAAACGGCTCACTTTGGGGTATGTACGGAGATGGCTCATCTCCGGCAAACCAATATGGTAGCCAGGCCGCTGAAGCATGGGCTGCTGGTAACACTGGTGCTGCATCTGTTGTGGTTGGTATCATTGATGAAGGTATACAGTACAGTCACCCTGACCTTGCAGCCAACATATGGACCAACCCGTACGACCCGGTAGATGGCGTGGATAACGATGGCAATGGTTATATAGATGACTCCCACGGCTGGGACTTTGACGGTAACAATAACGAAGTATATGACGGTGGCGACAGAGGTAGCCTGGATGACCATGGTACACACGTAGCAGGTACAATTGGCGCAGTAAACAATGGCTCCGGTGTAGTAGGCGTTAACTGGAATGTAACAATGATTTCGCTTAAATTCCTGGGTCGCAGAGGTGGTACAACTGCCAATGCTGTTAAAGCTGTAGATTACCTGACTGACCTGAAAACCAGACACGGTATGAATATAGTAGCCAGCAATAACTCTTGGGGTGGTGGCGGCTTCTCGCAGGCACTATACGATGCAGTTAACCGTGCTAATAACCAGGAAATACTGTTTGTAGCAGCAGCCGGTAACGGTGGCAACGACGGTGTAGGCGATAACAACGATGCAGTTGCCAGCTATCCGTCTAACATGGATCTGCCTAACGTAATTGCAGTAGCCTCAATCACTTCCTCAGGTGCAAAGTCATCTTTCTCTAACTATGGGGCTACAACTGTAGATATCGGAGCTCCTGGTTCTGGGGTTAACTCTACCACAGCGCTTAATAGCTATTCTTCTTATAGTGGTACTTCTATGGCAACGCCTCACGTAACAGGCGGTGTAGCACTTTATGCTGCTTCGCATCCAGGTTCTACGGCTGCGGCTATCAAGAATGCCATCATGAGCAGTGCAATTCCAACAGCATCACTGTCTGGTAAGTGTGTTACAGGTGGTCGCCTTAACGTAAGCGGCTTCTAAGTATAGCCCTGATTAGTTTTAAAGTCGTCCGGGTCCTCTACACCGGGCGGCTTTTAGCCTATCAGAGTTACTTTACAGAACCTGTAAACGCATGTATAATACTGAGTGTAAAACAAAAAAGGCTGCCTGTTAAACGGGCAGCCTTTTTTGTTTTACCTGTTATCGCCTTTTTCTTTGTCGCGATACCCTTCGTAGCGTTTGCGGTCTTTCTTTTTATCTTTTTTACGGCCAATTGCACCACCTGCAGCCGTTCCGGCGGCGGCACCTACCACGGCTCCAGTTGTACCGCCTACGGCAGCACCGGCTGCTGCGCCTGTAGCGCCACCAACAGCAGCGCCTTTTGCTTTCCTGCTCCAGCCTTCGCCTGTACAACTACCTAGTAGAAATACAGTGATCAGTAATGGTATAAACCTGTGTAGTATTCTCATAAGAGTATAGTTTTAATTCATTATTTTTTACGATAGCTGTACTGTGTTGTTTAGATTTAAGTACTAATAATCAGTGTCTTATAGCTGTTTGTGTGAGCTGAGCGAAATAACATTATGGTATCAATTCAGAAGATTATGATGCAATTTTCAGGAATAGCTATATCAAGTAAGCAAGTATAAAGTGTTCAACTGTTTTACCTATACCGCAAAGAGCTGTACTTTTGTGCTTCTATAGTTTATACTTTATGACACCAGCTGTTTCTATCGTACCCATTACTGTTTCCGAACTGCATACCCTACAGGATATAGCCCTGAATGCCTATGGTGATCATTATCTGCACCTTTGGAATGATGGTGGGGCCTGGTACATTGAGCGCAGCTTTAGTGATGCAGCGTTGAAAGGCGAACTGGAAGATCCCAATGCTGCTTTTTTCCTGATTCATGCTGATGATGAACTGGTTGGTTTCCTGAAGCTGAATGTGAACAAAGAATTGGAAGGTTATACTTCGGAAGGGGCCCTGGAACTGGAGCGGATTTACCTTGTAAAATCAGCCTCCGGACACGGTATAGGAAAGCAAGTGCTGGACTTTACAAATCAGTTTGCCAGAGAAAGAAACAAGCGAGTGGTTTGGCTGAAGGCTATGGACAGCAGTCACGATGCCATCAGGTTCTATGAGCGAAACGGTTACACTCAGTGCGGCACTTACATGCTTGATTTTGAAACTATGAAACCTGAGTACCGTGGTATGGTGGTGTTAAAACTGGAGCTGAACTAACTCCCAGGTATAAACTATACTTAAGAGATACTGTTGCGTATTCTCCATAATGCGGCAAAAAGAACAAGACCGGCGAGTGCCTGAACAACCTGAAGCAGATTTCCAGATCTACTACAGAGAGGTGCCTGTTACAGAAGATAAATCGTTGCAGCGGGCGCACCGGCATGCTTTTCAGGAAATTATTTTTATTGAAGAAGGTACCGCCACCCACAGTATAGATACAGAACAGACCGAACTGCAGGGGCCTCTGGTAGCTTTGATAGCGCAGGGTAAAGTGCACCGGTTTATACCTCAGCCCTGGACTAAACTATACGTGCTCCGTTTTACTAACGAGTTTCTGCCGCGCCCTGTCAACGGGCTTTTTAACCAGTTAGTTAACTTTACTTCGTTTGCAGTTTATACTTCGGAGCTGCATCACAAGATCAAAACCCTGCTCGACCTGATGTGCCAGGAGTATCAGCAACAAGCCCCAAATAAAGTATACATCCGGCATCTGCTTTCGGCATTGCTCACTGTGCTGCGCGAAGAACAGCAGAAACGTACTGTAACCGATACCACAGCAGGAGAAACAAACTATGACATCTTCAGTAAATTCTTGGCCCTCCTCGACCAGGAATTTACCCACCACAGGTCAGTAGAATATTACGCCACCCAGCTGCACATCACTACTAAAAAGTTAGGCGAACTCAGCAAAGCTATCACCGGCGAAACTCCATCGCGGATAATAGAGAAAAGGGTAGTGTTGGCTGCCAAGCGTTTTCTGATCTATACCCAGGATACTGTCCAGGAGATAGCTTATACCTTGGGTTATACCGATCATTCTCACTTTACGCGTGTTTTCAGAAGACTGGAAGGTGTAACGCCGACAGCTTTCCGGGAGAAGTATAAGCAGGCATAAAGCGTCCAGTTAAAGTCGGAAAGCGGCCATCACTCTGGCCCATTGCTTGCGTATCTTTGTACCATGAGCGTTTACAAGCTCATGATTCTGAACCTATAACTATAAACTACTATGAAAATAGCGATAATAGGAGCCAGCGGAAACATTGGTAGCCGCATTACCCACGAAGCCCTGAGCCGTGGCCATGAAGTAACTGCCATTGTACGCAATCCATCTAAACTTACTTTAGAAAACGAGAGCCTGGTAGTAACCAAAGGCGATGCACTTGATGCAGATGACCTTGCTGCTAAGCTTGAAGGGCATGACGCTGTCGTTATTTCTTACAGCCCTGGCTGGGGACCTGGTACAGATTATAACAACTATAACAAAGTGGCAGAGACTGTGATGGGCGCTGCAAAAAAAGCCGGCGTAAAGCGCCTGCTCAATGTGGGTGGAGCCGGTAGTTTGTATGTAGCACCAGGCGTGCAGGCAGTAGACACACCGGATTTTCCTGCTGAATGGAGAGAAGGGGCATCCGCAATGCGTGATTCCCTGAAAGTATACGAGGCAGAGAAAGACCTTGATTGGACATTTTTTAGCCCTGCTTTTATGATTGGCCCCGGCGAGCGCACCGGTAAATACCGGTTAGGTACTGAAAATCCGGTAATGAATGAGAAAGGCGAAAGCAACATCTCTTATGAAGATTATGCCGTGGCTGTGATAGATGAATTAGAAAAGCCTCAGTTTATCCGTCAGCGCTTTACCATTGGGTATTAATCTGTTTAATTATAATTCTGAAGGCGCAGGCTTAGCTCTCTTGCTGGGTTTGCGCTTTGCTTTAGTACCGGCCTTTGCCGTTTTAATTTTTACATGACTAAGAAACAATATAGAACAATTATTCTGATACTGGGTGCTTTAGCAGCCTTAGGCCCGTTTGCCATTGATATGTACCTGCCGGGTTTCCCGGCTATTGCCAAAGACCTGAACACTGATATAGCGCACGTTGGCTTATCGCTTACAAGTTACTTTATAGGTATAGCCGCCGGCCAACTGATCTATGGGCCGCTGGTAGACAGGTTCGGAAGAAAGAAACCGCTGATAATTGGTCTGGGTATTTTTGTGCTGGCTGCGCTTGGTTGTGCCCTGGCACCATCCGTAGAATGGCTGATTGGGCTCAGACTATTGCTTGCCTTAGGAGGTTGCGTGGGTATGGTGGCCAGCCGTGCGATGGTGCGCGACCTGTTCTCGCTGAAAGATATTCCGAACGTGTTTTCCACGCTGATGCTGGTGATGGGTGTAGCGCCGGTTATTGCACCAACTATAGGCGGGTATGTAACAGCAACACTGGGGTGGCATTTTATATTTGTAGTGCTGGCTGCCATTGCTGCTGCTGTGTTACTTGCCGTAATACGCTTACTACCCGAAAGCAAAGGAGCGGATGCCTCCATATCGCTTAAACCCCAGTTTATACTTCGTGATTTTGGAACTGTACTGAAGGAACGTACTTTCCTGACATATGCTGTTTCGGGAAGTTTGGCGGCGGCAGGTATGTTTGCCTATATCTCAGGTTCACCTTTCGTGTTTATGGAATACTTTGGTCTTACAGATACGCAATATGGCTGGGCCTTTGGACTAAATGCTGCCGGTTATATTTCGGGTAGCCAGTTTAACAGGTTGCTGTTGCGCCGGCAGACAAGCAAGCAGATTACACTTAAAGTAGGGTTTATTCAGTTTTTAGCCGCATCTGCATTATTATTCGGTGCAATTACGGGCTCTCTGAGTGCTGCCGGTACGCTTATACTACTGTTCAGCTTTATGTTCAGTCTGGGCATCATCAACCCTAATGCTTCTGCGTTGGCCATGACCCCGTTTACTAAAAATACGGGGAGTGCCTCAGCTATACTTGGTAGTCTGCAAATGGGAACCGGTGCGCTGGCATCGGCAGTAGTAAGTTACCTGCACAACAAAACTATGCTACCTATGACGGGCACTATGGCCCTTTTAACCACTCTGAGTTTACTGATTCTGCTGAGTGCAAGACTAAGCACCCGCAAAGCTTATATTTCTGCGCAATTATGTGAAGTGAAGGCACAGTCATAAAGTATAGATGCCCTGCGCTGAAGAAACTGAACATTTCAATAGCGCTGGAGCATCAAGGCTTTACTTTATGAAACAAAAGCTGTCGTCCGAAACTTAATTGGGTATGGCAAGGTTGTATTTATAAGTACCTATTTAAACGTTCTATAGTCAATTCTCCCTATTTATACTTACCTTGTGGGTTATTTAAGATAAGAAATTGCTTATGGTATAGCTAAGTTTTTATCTGGCACCATTATCGCAAGTACTGCTGTATAAGCTGTTGTTGCTTATTTTACCCGCAATTCACCTTTGAGCATCTGATTCTTTGTGTGGGTTCCGAAACACATTATCAAACATGAAGCTAAAAGGCAAAGTAAAATTCGTAAACAAAGACAAGAACCTGTTCTTCCCGACGCTCCGCATAAGGGTAGATACCTACTTCGCCGAAAATAATATTCCGACAACCGCCAACACTACCATGAAAGTGAAAAGTGTGGTGCTACTGTTAGTCTACTTGTTGCCATTTTTGGTGCTGCTCACTTTTCAACCGGCTTATCCGCTTAGTTTGCTGCTGTGGTTTGTAATGGGCCTGGGCGTGGCAGGTATAGGCATGAGCATTATGCACGATGCCAACCACGGCGCTTTTTCTAAAAGCAAGCGTGTGAACGACCTGATGGGCCATACCTTAAATTTAGTGGGTGGTTCAGCTTTTAACTGGAAACTACAGCACAATATTCTTCACCATACCTATACCAATGTGGTGGAGCTGGATGAAGACATACAGGACAGGCTGGTGCTACGTTTTAATCCCCATTCCAAAGTGAAGTTCTTTCATAAAATACAATGGATATACGCTTTTGTGTTTTATGGCTTGCTTACGCTTTATTGGGTAGTGGCAAAAGATTTTGTGCAGTATGCGCTCTTCAAAAAGAATGGTGTGAACAATAATACAACTGCTGAGAACAGAACATGGTTTATCAAACTGGTAGCTATGAAAGTTCTATACTTTTTCGTCATTCTTGGGATACCGACACTGTTCTTCGGGATTCCGTTTTTACAGGTGCTGCTCGGCTTTTTGTTAATGCACTTTGTGGCGGGTATCGTCCTGACTGTTGTGTTCCAGTTAGCGCATACCGTAGAAGGTACCACTCACCCGAGGCCGGACGAGCATGGTATTATTGAGAACGACTGGGCCATTCATCAAATGAATACGACGGTTAACTTTTCCCGGCACAATAAGATCTTGTCGTGGTATGTGGGTGGTCTGAACTTCCAGATCGAGCACCACCTGTTTCCACGTGTGTGCCATGTGCATTATCCGGCCATCGCCGGTATTGTGAAAGAAACAGCGGCCGAATTCGGTATACCATACTTGGAGAATGAAACATTTGGGCAAGCCGTGCGCTCGCACATTGCTACACTGCATCGCTTTGGAAGGCTACCAAGTTTGAACGAGGCTATCGGTTAAAAATCAAATAGACACAGAAAGCTGATAGTGTCCCGTTTGCCCTCTATATTTGCACCCCAATTGCGTACATACCTGTTTATTGTATCATCTGAAAGTTAGGGGTACAATCTGTTTTAGCTAAGCTGGCGTAACCACAGAGATTCGCTGAGTCTTAAAACAGTTTTTGGAGTGTAAGTAATTTTTAGATTATCAATTAGATTAAATGAAGCTTAAAGGCAAAGTAAAATTCGTTAACAAAGACAAAAGTCTGTTTTTCCCGACGCTCCGCAAACGTGTGGACGCCTACTTCTCAGAGAACAACCTGCCTAAATCCGGCAATTCCCGCTTACTTATCAAAAGTATCGTTCTGATGCTGCTTTATGTGGTTCCTTTTGCAGCCATGCTTGCCTTTACGCCGCATGTGGCTGTAAGCCTTGTGCTGTGGCTGGTAATGGGTATAGGTGTGGCCGGTGTGGCCATGAGTGTGATGCATGATGCCAATCACGGTGCTTTCTCGAAGAGCAAACTCATGAACTACCTGATGGCACACTCGGTGAACCTGCTCGGCGCATCGGCCTTTAACTGGAAACTGCAGCACAACATCCTGCACCATACTTATACAAATGTGGTGGAGATGGACGAGGATATTGACGACATGGTCTTCATGCGTTTTTCGCCGCATACCAAGGTGCGCTTTTACCACAAGCTGCAGTGGGTTTACGCGTTCTTTTTCTACGGCTTGCTTACGCTGTACTGGGTTATTGTGAAAGATTTTGTACAGTTTTTCAAGTATATTAAAAGTGGCGTGAATGCTAACTCCAAGTCGGACAATACAGTTGCTTTCTCTAAGATCGTGGCTTTCAAACTGCTGTATTTCTTCTCTATTCTGGTGGCCCCAACACTGATCTTCGGTATACCTTTTTGGGAGGTGTTACTTGGATTTTTTCTGATGCATTTTGTGGCAGGTATGATTCTTTCTACGGTGTTCCAGTTGGCGCATACAGTAGAGGGTACGCACCATCCGCTGCCTAGCGAAACTGGCATCATCGAGAACGACTGGGCCATTCATCAACTGAGCACCACCGCTAACTTTGCCCGCAGAAGCAAGTGGTTGTCGTGGTACGTAGGCGGACTGAATTTCCAGATCGAGCACCATTTGTTCCCGCGGATCAGCCACGTGCATTACCCGGCTATTGCAGACATTGTGAAGCAAACCGCTTCAGAGTTTAACCTCAACTATATTGAGAGCAAAACCTTTTTGCAGGCGGTGCGCTCGCATTTAAACACCCTGCACCGTTTCGGAAGGCTAAAGTTGCCAAACCTGAATGAAGTAATGGCTTAATAAGCTGAAATGATACCTCAAAACTGCCCGACCTGAAGCTTCAGGTTGGGCAGTTTTTATTTAAGGCCATAGTTTAAGTGGTGTATAGCACTACACAATCCTACCTTAGTAGCGTATAGTTAAAATCATAACCTGATCAGAAATGAGAAAAACCGCTCTGCTTATACTTGCTATTTTACTGTTGCAACTGCCTGCCATGGCACAGCAGCAGGAACTGAAGAATCTGGATATCAACCTGGAAAATTATACTTACCCATACCCGGTGCAGTTCCTGCCGCTAACTATCCAGAACCAGAAATTGCGCATGGCTTATATGGATGTGAAACCAACAAAAGCGAATGGTAAAACAGTGCTGCTGCTGCACGGCAAAAACTTTAACGGAGCGTACTGGCAGCAAACTGCAGAAGCACTATCTAAAGCAGGTTACCGCGTTATCATCCCGGACCAGATCGGTTTCGGGAAGAGTTCTAAACCGGAACATCTGCAGTATACTTTCCAGTTGCTGGCACAGAATACCAAAGCTATACTTGATACTTTGAATGTTAAAAAAGTAGCCGTACTGGGGCACTCGATGGGGGGAATGCTGGCTACCCGTTTTGCGCTGATGTACCCGGATGTGACCGAAAAACTTATACTTTTAAACCCCATAGGCCTGGAAGACTGGAAACTGAAAGTACCTTACCAAACTATAGACCAGGCATATAAGGGGGAGTTACAGCAAACCTACGACAAAATCAAAAAGTATCAGCAGGAGAACTACTATGGTGGTAACTGGAAACCCGAATACGACAAATGGGCAAGACTTCTTGCTGGCTGGACTATAAACGAAAATTACCCCCGCATCGCCTGGAACGCCGCTCTGACTGCTGACATGATTGTTACCCAGCCGGTTCTTTATGAATTTGATCAGCTTAAAATGCCTGCATTGCTCATTATTGGCCAGCGCGACCGTACTGCTCTGGGTAAGAACCTGGTACCAAAAGAAGTGGCTGCAACTATGGGTAATTATCCGCAACTCGGAAAAGACACAGCCAAAAAGATAAAAAACAGCACGCTGGTAGAACTGGAAGGAGTGGGGCATTTACCACACATCGAAGCTTTTGATAAATTTATTGATCCGCTGTTAAGCTTCCTGAAAAAGTGAGCCATGAAAGAAGCAAAAGATAATTTCTCTACCCAATCTGACCTGTATGTGAAGTTCAGACCTGAGTACCCGGATGCACTGTATGAATTTATCTTTAAGCTCAAACCACACTATGTAGTTGCCTGGGACTGTGGTACCGGCAACGGGCAGGTAGCAGCAAAACTGGCCGAGCGCTGCCACCTGGTTTATGCCAGCGATATCAGCCAGAAACAACTCGATAATGCTATAAAAAAAGAGAACATACATTACCTGCATGCCCGTGCCGAAGCTACCAACCTGCCAGACAACAGTATAGATCTTGTAACTGTGGCGCAGGCCATCCATTGGTTTGATTTCGATGCCTTTTACCGGGAAGTATACCGCATTACAAAAGCCGGTGCCGTGGTAGCGGTGTGGTGTTACAACTTGCCTCAGATCTCACCTGAAATTGACTCGATCCTGAATGATTTTTACAATAATGTACTGGACGGCTATTGGGATATAGAGCGCAAATACATCGACGAGAACTATACTACAATACCTTTCCCTTTCGAAGAACTGGAAGAGATACCTCAGCTAAGTATAACTACAAACTGGACACTGGAGCACCTGCTTGGCTACCTGAACTCATGGTCGGCGGTGCAACATTACATAGATAAGAATGGAACTTCTCCCGTTAAAGATGCAGAACTGAAATTCAGGGAAGTATGGCCTGAGAATAAAGTGCTTGGTGTTGTTTTTCCAATAGCAATGCGCGTGGGTACAACCTGATTTACAACTATAACCAAACAGCGGCATTACATGGCTGGCATAGGAACCTACCTTAAATAAACGTACCTTTGCAATCTGTCAATCATTATGGTGCAAATAGAACCATACTACCTCTTTTAAGGTTGATAGAAAGAATAACGCCGGGATTGATCGCAAATGCTATGTATTCCCGGAAAGCTGAGACAGTGCACATGGCATTGTACAGCATCATAAGACCAATTACATGACATTTAACGAATTGAACCTGATAGAGCCTATCCTAAACGCTCTTAAAACAGAAGGATATACAAATCCCACCCCGATACAGCAAAAAGCAATCCCTTATATACTTCAGAAACGCGACCTGCTGGGTTGTGCGCAGACTGGTACTGGTAAAACAGCAGCTTTTGCTATTCCGATTCTGCAGTTACTACACGCCCTGCCACAGGATCGTAACAAGCGTACTATAAAATCGCTGATACTGACGCCGACCCGTGAACTGGCCCTGCAGATCGGAGAGAGCTTTGGCGCCTACGGCCGCAATACTGGCTTAAAGCATACCGTAATTTTTGGTGGTGTATCGCAGCACCCGCAAACCGAAGTCCTGAAAAGAGGAGTGGATATACTGGTAGCAACACCTGGCCGTTTGCTCGACCTGATGGCACAAAAGTATATAGACCTGAGCCACCTGCAGATATTTGTGCTGGATGAGGCAGACCGTATGCTGGATATGGGTTTTGTGCACGACGTACGCAAGGTGCTGAACGTGATACCTGAAAAGCGCCAGTCGCTGTTTTTCTCGGCTACCATGGCACCGGAGATCATGAAGCTGGCGGATAACATTTTGGTGGAGCCTGCGAAAGTAGAAGTTACACCGGTATCAAGTACAGCGCATACTATAAAACAAGCGGTTTATTACGTTAAGAAAGCCGACAAGAAAAACCTGCTGATCCATTTGCTGAAAGGCAATGAAATTGACCGCGTACTTGTATTTACCAGAACCAAGCATGGCGCAGACCGGGTAGCAAAAGACGTTACAAAAGCTGGTGTGCAGGCCGAAGCCATACATGGTAATAAATCTCAGAATGCCCGAGTACGTGCTTTGGATAACTTTAAAGCCAGCCGTACCCGTGTGTTGGTCGCTACTGATATTGCCGCGCGTGGTATTGATGTGGATGACCTGAACCACGTGATAAATTTTGAGTTGCCAAACGAGCCGGAAACATACGTGCACCGTATTGGCCGTACAGGTCGTGCCGGGGCAAGCGGTACTGCGTTATCGTTCTGCGATGCCGAAGAAACATCGTACCTGGTAAGTATACAGAAACTGATCGCGAAGTCGGTGCCTGTGGTAGATAACCACCCGTACCCGATGACTGCCAAGGATTTTGCCGAAGCTGCCTCAACCATGAAAGAGCAGAAGAAAAAAGGTGGAAATGATGGCAGAAGCCGCTGGGGCAACAAACCTTCTGGCAGCTCTACCGGAGGTGGCCAGGGCAGAAGCACTGGCGGCGGAAACTTCAGTAGTCAGAACCGTAGCAACAATGGTGGTGGCGGACAGCGCAGCGGTAGCAACCGCAGCAATGGTAACCGGAACCGTTCGCACCAGTCGAGCTAAAAAACCGTTAAGTATAAAGTAAAAAGCCCCTGCCGGACCTAAACCAGCAGGGGCTTTTTTATGCATCACATTTAACTTACTCTGGCTGCAATACGATTTCAGAAGTTAAAAAGAGATACTTATCACTTTTCGTGCAATTTATTCATATTAGATAGAATTTAATTTATGGGAATCGTATAAAATACATGAACACTTGCTTTCGTAGCACTAGTTTTTATTGATTGTTTATAGTTCTTAAAAGTATGATTCGCTATGAAATATGAAATTTACAAGCTCCCGCCTGACTTTGTTACATCTTTTAATCTGCTTGTTGGTAGGCGTAATCTTACCACTGCAGGCACAACAACTTCTTGACCCACGCACACAAGTTAAATTTACCAATCCGTTACCCATTCCTGCTGCTATAGATGCTACACAGGGAGGTACTTTTGAAATGGAAATTACCCAGTTTGAGCAGGACCTGGGGTTACGTGATATTTCGGGGCAACCGCTGCTTACCAAAGTATGGGGCTATAATGGTCAGTATCCCGGTCCAACCTTTGTAGCTAAAAAAGATGTGCCAGTAGATGTATTCTGGTATAATAACTTAACAGTTGAAGGCTCAGCTACCGGCACACCATTACCACATCTATTACCTATAGATAGAAGTATACACTGGGCATTAGAGCACGTGGAAGGCAGGGAGCAATATGGCATACCTATAGTTACGCACCTGCATGGCGGTCATTCCGAATCAGAGAGCGATGGATTACCTGAAGCCTGGTTTACACCCGGTTTTTCACTGAAGGGCAAAGATTTTAAAAAGGGAGATAGTGAACCTTATCATTATGATAATGACCAGGAAGCTGCCACATTATGGTATCATGACCATACCTTAGGCATAACAAGGCTTAATGTGTATGCCGGTCTGGCGGGCTTCTATATACTTACAGACGATCATGAACAGCAGCTAAAAGCAACGAATAAAATTCCAGCCGATCCCTATGATATTGGATTAGCTATTCAGGACCGCATGTTTACCACAGATGGGCAATTACATTACCCTTCCGGGCTTGATAATCATGATGAATCCGGGGAAGAAGGGGCAAGCGTATTACCAGAATTTTTTGGGAACATTATACTTGTAAATGGCAAGGCATGGCCAGTATTGGAAGTAGAGCCAAGGCAATATCGTTTCCGTATGCTGAACGGCTCCGACTCAAGGTTCTATAACCTGTTTATGTCAGTGCCGCTTAGTTTTGTGCAGATTGGTACAGACAATGGGCTGTTGCCGGCCCCGGTAGCTCATAACCAGCTATTAATTTCTCCCGGCGAACGAAAAGATGTAGTTATTGACTTTTCTAATCCTGCCCTCTGGGGTAAAACGATCATCCTCCGGAACAATGCTCAGTCTCCTTTTCCGAAGGGTACACCTCCCAATCCAAATGCTGAAGGGCAGATAATGGCATTCCGTGTTTCCAAACCTTTAAATACAGCATATCCACTCACGTCAGTGCCGGGCAACTTGCGTGCCAGTGCCATGTTCGACCACGATACGCCAGCCAAAACCAGAAAGCTTATACTTTTTGAAGGTACCGATGAGTTTGGCAGGCTAAAAGCAATGCTGGGCACTTTTGAGCATGGAGCTTTGGGCTTTGTTGAGCCAATTACAGAAAACCCTAACCTGAATGCAACGGAAGTATGGGAGATTTACAATACCACCCCTGACGCACACCCGATACACCTGCACCTGGTTACTTTCCAGGTACTCAATTCACAGAAGTTTAAAGTAGATTTTGATGATGAAGAAAAGGGGACCGTGTCAAAAGTAAGGTTGATAGGTCAGCCTAAGGCACCGGAGCCGGGACAAAACGGCAGAAAAGACACTTACCCTATTGCGCCAGGGGAGGTAACACGTCTTATAGCAAAATTTGACAGGGAAGGCTTATACGCATGGCACTGCCACATTTTGTCGCATGAGGACCATGAAATGATGCGCCCATACTATGTAGGAAACATGCCGGACCACATGCTGGCAAGCCATACCCAAGATAAGAACGATAAAATACCGGCAAAAGAAAAGATACTTAACAATGGCGTATTCAGCATTTATCCAAATCCGTTTTCGAGTGCTGCGACACTACAGATAAAGCTAAGTGAGCCAGCAGCTGTAGCTGTACGCCTTTTAGATATAAGAGGACGCTTAGTAAGAGAAGTACCGGTAAAACAACTTGCTACAGGTAATCATCAGCTCGAAATCAACAGCACCGATATGCAGACAGGCATGTATATCTGCGAAGTGGAGATGAATAACAAACTATACCGCAGCCGTGTTGTGCTGACCCGGTAAACGGTTTGGTCTCAGATGGAGGGAAAGCCCTGCTTGGTGCAGGGCTTTTTTTTCTTTTTCTTACTCTGTTACCGCCTGACGTGTGCGGCTTACCAGATACACGCCTGTAAATATAAGCAAGGCATAAATTCCTTTCTGCAGGGTAAATACATCTCTCCCAAAGCCTATGGCAATAAGTATAGCCAGCAAGGGTTGCAGGTAAATATAAGCTCCTACCAACGACGGGTTTGCATAGCGCAGCGCCCAGGTATTGAACAGGTAAGCTATAATGGTTACAGCCAGCACCATAAAAACAATAGCCCACCAGATAGATGATGGAAAAGAACTATAATCTGGAGCTATAACCTGCTGCCAGCCAAACGGAACAACTATAAAAGCACCTACGGCAAAAATGCGGCTTACAATAGTAAAGGCATTATACTTCTGCATCAGGGGTTTTACGAGCACCAAGTATAACCCATAAGATGCCGCATTCAGAATTATAAGCAGATCGCCCCACAGGTTGCCGGAGTTGCTTTCATCGCGCGATGTATAGATCAGCAGGAATGCACCCGTGCAGGCCAGCACAATACCACCTACCTTCCGGAAGCTTACCCGTTCCCGCAAAAGTATAGCCGAAAAGATCAGTACAATGATGGGCACGATCACCATCAGCAGGGCAGCATTAATAGGAGATGTTAGATTAAGTCCTCCAAAAAAGCAGAGCTGGTTAATGGCAATACCTGTAACACCGCAAAGTATAGAGCGCATGTTATCAGCCCAGCCCACAATTTTTTCACGAATAACGAGCCGTGAAAGTATACCGAAAAATATTGCCGCCGACACCACCCGGATAACGATCAGCCCGTAAGGCCCCACATAAAATGGCATCACTTCTTTAGCGATGCTATAGTTGCTGCCGTATATCAGCGCTACCAGAAAAAGCGCTCCATGCACCTGCACTTGTTTACTCATTTGGCAAAGGTACGCGGTTATTTTTTTTGCACCGTATAAGGATGATCAACATAAAATCTATTTCTGAAACTATGGATCTGAAAAGTATGCCCCTAACCGCAAGACGAGCCCTTGAAGTAATGGGTTTGTTTTTTCTGGGGTGGATCATTGTGCTGGGGCAGGGAGTGCTCGCGCCGCTACTACTTGCATTTTTTATGAGCATTATGATGCTGCCTGTATACCGCTTTCTGCAGCGCCACAAAGTGCCTGATATACTTGCCATCGTGCTTAGTTTGCTTTCCCTGGGGCTTATTTTTGGCCTTATTATCTGGTTCTTTTCAGTACAGATAGGGAGCCTAATTTCGGATTTTCCGGTCATTCAGCGAAATGTTACCCAGCACCTGAAATCTCTGAGCGACTGGATCGGTTCTAAAACACCTTTCTCTACCGACGAGCAGACAAAGTTTATCAGTGAGCAAAGCAATAAGCTACTGAATTTTGCAGGCACCTTTTTAAGCGGGGCTGCCGGCTCTGTTACGTCGGTGTTGATATTAATTGCACTACTTCCAATTTATATTTTCCTGTTGCTCTTTTATAAAAACCTGTTGCTGCGGTTTGTGTTTTTATGGTTCCCTGCTGAGAAGCACGCAAAAGTAGAAGACACACTGCGCGAAATGCAGATTATCATTAAAAGCTACCTGTTCGGTCTGCTGATACAGGTAACTTACATGACCATACTTCTGGGTGGTATTTTGCTGATCATCGGTATTAAACATGCACTGCTCATCGGGCTTATTTTTGCTTTCCTGAACCTGATACCGTATGTGGGGGCCTTATTGGGCAACATTATAGGTGTGCTGCTTACACTGGCATCGTCGTCAGAATTGTGGCCTATACTGGCTGTGCTGGGTACCATAGCCGGTGTGCAGTTCTTGGATAACAACATCCTGATGCCACGCATTGTAGGTTCTAAAGTAAAGATCAATGCACTGGCAACTATAGTTGGTGTAATTGTAGGTGGTGAGATTGCAGGTATAGCCGGGATGTTTTTATCGCTGCCTATTATTGCGGTACTTAAAGTGGTATTCGACAGAACGGAAGACTTTAAGCAATGGGGTGTTTTATTTGGAGATGAAAAACCGGAGCATAGCCCAATGACAGAACCAGCCATGCGCGACGACAGCGAAGAGATGCGGCAGCACCTGGAACGGAAAAACGAGATAGAACCGCCGCATAAATAGCAGCAGATCAAAGTATAAGCCAGCGGATTTGGGAAGGAAGGGCTTCATCAGCAGATGCGATTTATCTCTTTGTTTTCAAATCCGTAACTTTGCTTTAAACCTGTTTCAGGTAAACAACATAGCTGATGATTCACCCGAATATACCGTTGGCCGAGCGCATGCGGCCACACAATTTAGACCAGTACTACGGGCAAAAGCACCTGGTAGGGCCCGGTGGCATTTTGCGCCGTTACATAGAAGGTGGCGTAATACCAAGTATGATCTTGTGGGGCCCTCCTGGCGTCGGTAAAACCACTTTGGCTAACATTATTGCCAACCAGATGAAAGTGCCTTTCGTGGCCCTGAGCGCAATCAATTCCGGTGTAAAAGACATTCGCGAAGTGATAGACCAGGCGAAGAAGCGGCAGGGTACAGTATTGTTTATTGATGAGATCCACAGGTTCAATAAATCGCAGCAGGATGCCTTGCTGGGTGCCGTAGAGAAAGGAACTGTTACTTTAGTTGGCGCTACTACCGAGAATCCCTCTTTTGAAGTGATATCAGCATTACTTTCGCGTTGCCAGGTGTACATACTCAAGCACCTGACCAAAGATGAACTGATAGAACTGGTTGACAAAGCTTTGGCTGAAGACGAATGGATGCGCCACAGAAACGTAAAAGTGCAGGAGTATGAAGCCTTACTTACGATATCTGGTGGCGATGCACGTAAGCTGTTGAACCTGCTGGAGATAGTTGCTGAAGGTGTGCAGGGCGATGAAGTTATAGTTACCAACGACCTTGTAAAGCAGGTTGCGCAGCAGAACATCGTGATCTACGATAAGTCAGGGGAAATGCATTACGACCTTGTGTCGGCGTTCATTAAGTCTATTCGTGGCTCAGACCCAAATGCAGCGGTATACTGGCTGGCCCGCATGATAGAAGGCGGCGAAGACCCGAAATTTATTGCCCGCAGGTTACTTATTGCCTCTTCTGAAGATATTGGTTTGGCTAACTCTAATGCGCTGTTAATGGCGACTTCCTGTTTTCAGGCGGTGCAGATGATCGGTTACCCGGAAGCAGAGATTATACTTTCGCAGTGCACCGTATACCTGGCCACATCACCAAAAAGCAATGCCAGTTATAAAGCTATTAAACAGGCCCGCCAGATGGTGCAGCAAACCGGGAACCTGCCTGTTCCGTTACACATCCGCAACGCGCCCACCAAACTGATGAAGGAGATTGGCTACGGCAACAACTATAAGTATGCCCACGACTACGAAGGTAATTTTGTGGAGCAAGAATTTATGCCTGACGGCCTGAACAATACCACTTTTTACGAACCCGGAAACAACGGCCGCGAAGTAGAAATGCGTAAGCAGCTGCAAGCCCAATGGGGGAAAAAGTACAGGTATTAATCTTGAGTTCTGAGTCCCGAGTTACGAGTTAAAAAGGAGTAACGCTCTGAATTTAAATAAACTCGTGACTCAGAACTTGTAACTCAGAACTCTTTATAGTTTTGTAGATGAAAAGGTGAAGTTGGTCGAGAAGGGGATGATTGCTTGAACTATAAGCAGTAAATTTGTTTATTGTAGTGTGGGGCTACGTATAGCGCCATTATTTAATAAGTATAAAAATACATAACCTTATATGCTAAACTTCCTGAAATATGTGCTGGCAACTATTGTAGGCTTGCTCTTATTCTCTTTCATCAGCATCCTTATCCTGATTGGCATAGCAGCCAGCGCCGCGTCTAAAGACGAAGTTCGGATTGTAGAGAATTCTGTACTGGAACTGAAACTGGATAACCCGATTACAGAGCGCGACCCGCATAACCCATGGCAGGAGCTTGGTTTCGCTTTTGGTGGCTTCTCCAGCACCGATGGCCTTGACCAGATCAAAGCATCTATCCGCAAAGCTAAAACCGACGATAATATTAAAGGTATCTTCCTGAACATGCGTTTCGTGGACGCAGGTATGGCGAAGCTTGAAGAGATCCGTAATGAGCTTATTGACTTTAAGAAGTCCGGCAAGTTCGTGGTTTCTTACAGCGATATCTCGAATGAGAAAGCGTATTACCTGGCATCGGTAGCTGATAAGATCTATGTAAACCCACTGGGCACGCCGGAGTTTAACGGCATGAGCTCTGAAGTATACTTCTTTAAAGGTACTTTAGAAAAGCTTGATATTAAGCCGCAGATATTTAAAGTTGGTGAATTTAAAAGTGCTGTAGAGCCTTTCTTCCTGGATAAAATGAGCGAGCCGGCACGTCTGCAGATGCAGTCTTTCCTTAACTCGATCAACGATTTCCAGCTACGCAACATTGCCAAATCCCGCAACAAGACCTACGAAGAACTAAAGAATATTTCTGATAACCTGCTGGTGCGCGATGCTGCTGATGCTAAGAAGTATGGCCTGATTACGGATGTGGGTTACTACGATGAAGCGATCAACTATATCAAGAAAAAAGCAGGTATAAAAGAAGATGGCAAACTGGAACTGGTTGCCTTGAGCAAGTATAAGAAAGCAGAAGGCAAAGAAGAGAAGAACTCCTCTAAAAACCGCATTGCTGTTATTTATGCTGAGGGTGATATTGTAGACGGTAAAGGCGATGATGATGAGATCGGCAGCGAGCGTTATGCAGAAGCTATCAGAAAAGCCCGCCTCGATGAAAGGGTAAAAGCTGTAGTGCTACGTATTAGCTCACCGGGTGGTAGCGCCCTGGCGTCTGATGTGCTGTGGCGTGAAATTCAGCTGACCCGTAAAGTAAAACCAGTTATTGCTTCCATGTCAGATATGGCGGCATCCGGTGGGTATTACTTAGCGATGGGTTGCGATACCATTGTGGCGCATCCAAACACAATTACAGGTAGCATAGGCGTATTCGGTATCATCCCGAACATACAGGGCTTCATGAATAACAAACTGGGTATTACTGTGGATAATGTAAAAACCGGCAAGTATTCAGATGTACCAACGCTTACCCGACCAATGACTGCTTTTGAGCAGGAAGTTGTACAGCGCCAGATAAACCAGATCTATGATGTGTTTACAAAGAAAGCTGCACAAGGCCGTGGCATGACGCAGGATAAACTGAAGGAGTATGCTTCCGGTCGTGTATGGTCGGGTGCAGAAGCCAAGCAACGTAACCTGGTAGATGTGTTTGGCGGACTGGAAACAGCCATTAAGATAGCCGCCGAAAAAGCTAACATTAAAGACGACTACAGGTTAACTGAGTTACCAGCCCGTAAATCGTTTTTAGAGGAACTGATGGGAGATATGGGTTCTCAGGTAAAAGAGCAATATGTAAAAGCCGAACTTGGCGAACTATACCCGCTGTACAACATGTACAAAAAGGTGGAGCACATCCAAGGCATCCAGACACGTATGCCTTACAACCTAAGCGTGGAATGATTTTGAATAACTAAATGAGTGAATAACTCAACTCACATTTATACTTTAACCCGCCCCGGCTATACTTTAGTCAGGGCGGTTTTGCTTTCAGGTAAATTGATTTTATAGATTTATCCGTAAGTTATAGTTTTGGTAATCTATACTTTATAAACTGATGTGGAGAAGCTTTGATAAAAGTCATTTATTTTGAACTATAAAATCGCCTATTTCGCACCCGTAACCATTTTAGAGATATTCACTAAATCATACGCTCATTCAATACTTAAAACCTATGATGCAGCCACTACACGAAGCGACAGCTTATATACAGCAAAACACAGACAACTTTGCGCCTGAATTCGGTATTATACTTGGAACCGGGTTAGGCGCACTGGTGAACGAGATCGAAGTACAGTACAGCCTTTCTTATGCCGATATTCCGCACTTCCCGGTATCAACGGTAGAGAGCCATTCGGGCAGGCTTATACTTGGGTTGCTGGCTGGCCGCCGTGTAATAGTGATGCAGGGCCGCTTCCATTATTATGAAGGCTATTCCATGGAGCAGGTGGTGTTTCCGATTCGTGTCATGAGGTTGCTGGGCATCCAGAAGTTGTTTGTGTCTAATGCAGCTGGCGGTCTTAACCCTGCTTTTAACACATCAGAGTTGATGGTGATTACAGATCATATTAACCTGCAGCCAAGTAACCCGCTTATTGGTAAGAACATAGATGAACTTGGTCCCCGTTTCCCAGATATGAGTGATGTATACGATGAGCATATGGTGCGCCAGGCGATGGTTATTGCAGAAGATGCTGATTTTGATTTACGTGAAGGTGTATATGTGAGCGTGCCGGGGCCGATGCTGGAAACTCCTGCCGAATATAAATATCTTTCTGTGATTGGTGCCGATGCCGTTGGTATGTCTACAGTGCCGGAAGTAATTGCTGCCCGCCACATGGGGTTACCGGTTTTTGCAGTATCTGTAATCACCGACATGTGCACCCCTGACCGACTGAAGAAAGTGAAGCTGGCTGATATTCTGGAAGCTGCCGCCAAAGCAGAGCCCCGCATGACGATGTTAATAAGAGAGCTGATAAGAATGCAGTAAGTAATCTTATTGTTCATAAAAAAGCCCCGGCTATAGGTATAGCCGGGGCTTTTTTATACTTCATTAATTCTTATTTTTTTAAAATTACCGTATCCCGGTCAAAGGCCAGGTTTGTGAAAATGCCCAGCCCACCCTGTACCGATGATTTGATCTTAGAAGGCTGGGCAAACGGGTTGCCGTTCGCGTTTTTTGCATCTTCTGTTGAGCGCAGGAAATCATAATACTGCTCTTCTATGTGGTACAGCGAAAGTATAAGCGTATCGCCTTCTTCGTAATCGTAACCCGAGCCGTAAGATGTTTCTTTGCCGTTTGTCAGCTCATCAGAAGTTACAAATTCACGCTGAGCTCCATTCTCCAGGCTATCGCGGTGCGTCATGTAACGGTAAAAGTTTGCTGTATTCGGATCATCCTGAAAAGTAGTAAGCACATATGCTTTGTCCTTCTCATTAAATTTCCATTCTACTTTTATGATCGGCACTTTGGGTAGTATAGTTGTAAAACCGGTTACCTTACGACCCTGCCCATCCACCACTTCAATGCCATATACTTCTCCGGGAGCTCCGTCCATAATCTCGGTAGATGAGTGCGTAAAGTAACGGTTGTTCCTTGCATTAAATGCCGGGTTATAGGTTAGTTTAATTCGTCTGTCACGGAAAGTAATGTATACTTCAGCATCAGGAACGAGCGGTGGAGTAGGGGAGTCGAAATAAGAGGAGGTTTCAAGCACGGTTACCTGGAAAGGATAGCCCTGCTCCAGGTAACATTCCACTACCAGTTGTGGCTCATGCTCCGGCAACACCACCTCAATCTCTTTCTCCATGTTGCAGCCAAGTATAAAAAACAGTGGCAGCAGGTATAGGTATAAAATGCGTTTCATCAGAATCTGAAATTATAAGTAACTGAAGGTATAACCGGGAACAACGATACCTGCTTGGCCCTGAAACCTATCGTTTGTTCGTCTTCTTCGTCCTTTAGCTGCTCGAAGTACACAAAGTATGGGTTGCGCCTGTTATAGGCATTGTAGGCATTAAAGGTAAGATCGGCCTCGCCTCGTTTAGGTTTAAGCTTCCAGACCACGCCCACATCCAACCGGTGTGTTGCATCCAGACGGAAGCTGTTACGGTCGGAGTATATAGGCACTACGCTAGGTTCCTGCCCTTCCACATCCTGAAAGGCAAAACGTGCAACCGGCAACGAGAAGGCATTGCCAGTACCATATACAAATGCTCCGGTAAGGCTAAGACGTTTGTTTAGCTGGTGCAGCACAACTACGCTCAGGTCGTGACGGCGGTCATAACGCGTCGGGAAGCGGCGCCCGTCGTTTATTTCATCAAACTGGCGATAGGTCCAGGATAAGGTATAGCCTATCCAGCCGGTGGTACGACCTTTTATTTTCTCCAGGTATATTTCGTTTCCGTAACTTTCACCTTTCCCGAACAGGAACTCGTTCTCCAGGCTATCGTTCACAAACAGGTTGGCACCATCCCTAAAGTCGATCTGGCGGTGCATCCATTTATAGTATACTTCATTTGTTACCAGGTATTTACCATCGCCAAATAAATGGCTTACCCCTGCAGCCACCTGTTGTGAGCGTTGCGGCTTTACACGCGCCGTAGACGGAAACCAGATATCAGTAGGGAGCGAAGCACCTGAGTTGGCTAACAGGTGTATATACTGCATCATGCTGGCGTAACTCGCCTTTACGGATGTGTTGGTTGTTATACTATAGCGGGCAGCTGCTCGTGGTTCCAAGGCTGCATATGTTTTATCCTGGCTGTTAAAACCCGATACGCGCAGGCCATAGTTTAGTGATAGTTGTGCATTTACGTTATAGTCGTCGGAGATATAGGCACCGAATTCACTGGCCTTATAGTTATTGCCGGCACTAAAGCTTAAGCGGTCGTCATCGCTATCAAAATTGAGGCGGCCAACCGTAAATGCGTGGTTTGTGGCCGATGCACCAAATCTGATTGTATGCTTGTCATCCAGCAGCCACTCGTAATCCGTTTTAAGGCTGATATCTTTTACTTCGGAGCCCAGGTTAAAGCTGAACACATCGATCTTGTTCTGGATGCTATACTTGTAGCCTGTAAGGGAAAAGGATGTGTTGGAAAACAAGCGTGTGTTATAGTTGTGGCGCCAGTTCAGGGAGCCCATTGTATTCCCCCAGTTAAACGAAAAGCTGAAATCGGCATCATCAAACGTGAAAAAGTCGCGGCCAAAGTAACTACTTAAGGTAATCTCGTCTTTTGGAGTAGGGTTATAGTTTAAGCGGGCATTAAAGTCGTAGAAGTAATAATCTGGTATAGGGTTATAGTCTTTATTGTCTTCGTTTAGCTTATTGATAATGCGGGTAAAAGAATCAACATAGGTACGGCGCCCGGATACAAGGAATGTTAGTTTATCTTTTACGATCGGGCCATCTAAGCTTAGCCGGGAAGAAATAAGGCCGATCCCGCCATTAACACGAAGCTTATCGTTATTCCCTTCGTTCATCCGCACATCCAGCACCGAGGATAACCTGCCCCCAAACTGTGCCGGAAAGCCACCTTTATACAGCTCCACATTGCGCACTGCGTCCGGGTTAAACACACTGAAGAAACCAAACAAATGCGAAGGGTTATAGATGACGGCATCATCCAGCAACACTAAATTCTGGTCGGGGCCGCCGCCACGTACATACAATCCTGATGAACCTTCGCCGCCAGATTGTACACCGGGTTTTAGCTGCAGTGTTTTTATCAGGTCCACTTCCCCGAAAATGGCAGGCAACAGCTTGGCTTCGCGGGTAGTAAGCTGCTCTACGCTCATGCGGTTATCTGTAAGTTTCTGCTCCAGTGTGTTAGCTTCCACTACTACTTCCTGCAGTTGGTTGTCAGAGGGCTGCAGCGCAATGTCTATAGTTCGGTCCGTATTGGTAACAGTTATAGTTTGAGTGACTGGCATGTACCCGACGTAGGTAGCTTGTAACTCATGCGTGCCGGCAGGTAAGTTTAAACTATAAGATCCTCGGGCATCAGTTATGGTACCTATTCTTAACTGCGGTACCGCTACAGTAGCCCCGATCAGTGCCTGTTTATCTGTTGCTGACCTTACAATACCACTCACGCGGTAACTCTGAGCAAATGCTATACTTGCAGAAAAGGAGAAAAGCAGCAGTAAAAAATATCTGTATATAGATTGAGGCATTGCCGGCTATAGTTTGTAAGCAGGTGCAAAATTAACTAATTCATTCAGGAACAGAAGCTATACTTCTGATAAACAAAGAACAAACGCCCGAGTACTGCAATTGTTTAAGAAGAGAATTAAATTTTAGCAGATGTGTTTAGTATACAAGCAAAAAGGCCTCGCTTATGTTTTTGCGAGGCCTTTAATACTTTATTGAGCATTGATGTTGAGCCAGGCAGCCCTCAACGCCAGTTGTTGTGGCGTAGCTTTAGGGTCTGGTTGCAGGTAATGGGGTACTATGCGTTCTGCCTGCCGCACTTTTGCTTTCAGGGTTACTTCGTTTAGTTTTTTCTTCTCTAAGCGGCCTACGGTAACGGTAACATCATCGCCTGGCTTCATCTTTTGTAGGTCTTCCCCTATAAGTTGTCTTACATTAGATGGCGACATCTCTTTCCCATTCCACTTCAGTAGCCGGTCGCCGGGCTTCAGGCCAAGTTCTTTGCCGAAGGCATCCATATCATCGGTCGCTTCCACAATAATTTTACCACTTTCATTATCATACCCGGGTACAAACCCACCATAAGAATTTACCAGTTGCTTCGACATTGGCTCATAGGTAATGCCAACTTTTTTAAAGGTCTCTTCCAGCGGCAGGGGCTCACTTCCTTCCACATATTTGGTAAAAAATTCCCGTATCTCCGGGTAAGTCAGCTCTGCTATTTTATCAAAAAGCTCTTCGTCTTTAAAAGATTTGTTCTTGCCATAGGTTTTGCCTAATTCCTGCATCAGGTCACGTAAACCATACTTACCCTGCGATAACTCACGCAGCCGTACATCCAGCACCAGGCCTATTAGCGCACCTTTCTGGTACACGTTACCATACTCTTTCTCGTAAGGCCCGAGCACTTTTGCACTCATTTCAGTAAAAGGCAGTGTATCGTTATAGTAAGCCTTGGAAGTAGCAATGTATTCCTGTATCTTGTTCAGGTAGGCATCGAGGTCAATTAACTTCTCATATACCTGCACATGCGATGCAAAATACTCTGTTACTCCCTCATACATCCATAAGTGTTTCGACATGTCGGGGTTTATGAAGTCGAAATTGCCGATCTGCTCTGAGTGAATGGTAAGCGGGGTTACAATATGGAAGAACTCATGGGCAGCTACATCGCGCATGGTGCTGCTGAACTGCTCTTCCGGCATTTCCGGCAGGAAGTATACCGACGAATTTGAATGCTCCAGGGCACCAAACGAGCCTGACTTACCTACTTTTTCAGGCACATAGATCAGGAATGCATACTTGTCTACCGGCAGCTTGCCACCCAGGTAGTTGCGCTGTGCCTGCAATATATCTTTAATGTTGGCGGCTATGGGCTTCGATTTTACTTTTCCGCTGGGCGAATAAACCGATACCAGCACATCTGTTTCTCCAAGGTCCAGCACGGTTGTGTCAGGGGCGTTATACATCAGTGGCGAGTCGGCCAGTGTTACATAATCCGGTAAAAGGTACGTATCAGAGGTGGCTGTAGAAGAAGTGGCTTTAAGCGGGGTAGAACCATAAAAGCCCTGCGGTTTAGTTATAGTTAACCGGAACGGCAGCTGCTTCAGCCCATCAAAATAACCCACAAACCCGAAGGTGTTCAGCAAAAAATTCTTGCTGGCTTCAATGTTTGTTCCGCCTGGTTCAAATATGGCTTCTGTTTTTTTAGCAGCATCAAATGTGTCATCTACCCAGTAGGTGATTTTCTGTAGTTTATCTGCTTCTTTAATGCGCCAGCGGTTTTCGTCCAGCTTCTCCACCACTAGTTTCCGGCCTTTATTGTCGAGGGCTGAAAATTCCGAAACAAACTTTCCGAAATCAGAAATCGAGTAGGTACCCGGCACTATCTTCGGCATGTTGTAAATAATCTCTTCCTGCTTCAGCTCGGGAGCCAGCACTGTTACCTGAACTTTGTCTTCTTTTACTTTGGTCAGATCTATTGTTACATGGTATTGTTCTTCAGATGAAGCCTGTGAGGTGTGAGCAGGTCTGGCAGAAGAGCAACCTAACAAGGCGGTAAGGCCAAGCAACAGGAGTGATTTTTTGAATGTCATAGTTTCGGATTGGTTGTAAAGGCTTTTAAACGCAGGCAGGGTTTGTTAAAGTATAACAGAAACTGAGTTTATACTTAGTGGCTGTTTAACCCTCTACTACGTTTATACTGCCCATGCCACCGGATACGTTTATGGTGAGTGTATGTTTGCTTTTACCGTAAGCCGCATTCTGATAGTACCCACCATTTTTCTTAAAGCCGTTCAGGTTCTTGCTGCCAAGCCCGGAGGCATTAAGTTTTACACCCGTGTTTTTAGGCAGCTTCAGGTTTACTTCGCCTATACCGCCTGCAATATCCACTTTTACGTTGTGGTTCCAGTTACCAGTCATGTCCAGGTTCAGTTCGCCTACACCGGCAGCAATTTCCACTACTTTCACAGAACTGCCTTTCAGGTTTACATCGCAGCTAACAGCTCCGGCTTCTATATCCAGTGTTTCCAGGTGGCTGTTGCTCAGGTCCAGCTTTGTTTCTCCGGCTCCCATCTTTAAGTATAAGTTTAGCGGGATGTTCTTATTCAGGCTGATGTTCCATTTGTTTTCGCCACTATTGCTCTTGTTGCTGATGTCTTTCTGTGTCATGGTCAGGTCAGCCATACCATTTTTCTTACTGAAATCCATATTGGGCTTCCAGTCGGTGCGGTTGTAGTTCACATTTGCATCGATCAGCTGTGTGGTACCTGTTTTCAGACTCAGTTCGCCTGCCGGAATCTCCAGCCGTATGGTTCCCCCTTTTGTATCAGTCAACGGTATGGTTCCTTTAAATTGGTTTGAATCCTGTGCCAGCAACGACAACGGAAGTATAAACAGCAGAGATGATAATAGCTTTTTCATAATTGAGGTTAGATATAAGGTATAAACAAAAGCCTTAGAGCCCTGCTATACTTGGTTATTGTGTACGGATAGCTTTTACAGGATCGAGCAGGGCAGCTTTAACTGCCTGAAAACTTACCGTGAGCAGCGCAATGGCCATGGCGGCCACTCCGGCAACAGCAAATATCCACCAGCTCAGGTTAGTACGGTAAGCAAAGTCCTGCAACCATTTATCCATTCCGTACCAGGCAATAGGTATGGCCAGCAGTATAGCTATAAGCACCAGCACTGCAAAATCGCGGGAGAGAAGCAAGACTATACTTCCGGTAGAAGAGCCCAGCACTTTGCGGATACCGATCTCTTTGGTTCGTTGTTCTGCTGTAAAGGATGCCAGGCCGAATAAACCCAAGCATGCGATAAATATGGTAAGCCCGGCAAAATACCCGAAAACGGTCAGCATCTTTTCTTCGGCCCGGTACTGCTTATCAAAGTGTTCATCCATAAAGAAGTACTCCATTGGGTGTTTTTGGTCAAATGCCTGCCATTTTGCCTGCACATATTCTATGGTTGCCGGCATATCCTGTGGCTTTAACCGCAACAGCAAGTATCCCGGAGAAGTCGGTGCCAGGGCCAGTACCAGTGGTTCTACTTTATTGTGCAACGAAGTAACATGAAAATCTTTTACTACCCCGATCACTTTTGCGTCCCAGTCACCTACCTGTATGCGTTTACCTAGCGGTTCCTTCCAACCCATTTTCCTAACAGCGGCTTCGTTTATAATCAAGCCACCTTTCAGGTCTGTTTTAAAGCTTCGGGAGTAGTTGCGGCCTTGCTTCACCTCAATACCCATAACATCTATAAACTCATAGTCTACAAACATGACATTCATGGTGTTTTGCAGCGTTTGCCCATTCTTTTCAGCAAAAACAAGTAATGTGCTCAGAGGCTCAGCCGGAATATTGGCCGTGTTCGACACGCTCTCGATGTTAGGGTTGCTGAGTAGCTCCTGTTTTATACTTGGCAATTGCTGCACCAGTACCGAATCCCCGACAGGTATGTCGATGGCCAGCACCCGTTCTTTGTTGAAGCCCAGGCTCCGGTTCTTCAGAAACTGCATCTGGCTAAAAACTACCAGTGTGCCAATGATCATAATAAGCGAAATGGTGAATTGCACCACTACCAGCGTACGGCGTAAGGCAGCGCTACCGCCTTTTGGCATTTTATCGGTTTTCAGAACATCAGCCGGCTTAAATCCTGACAAAAAAATGGCCGGATAACTGCCTGCAACGGCGCCAATGAACACAACAATGGCAAAAAGCGCTAGCAGTACTTCTGTCTGTAAAAAGAAATTGGCGTCGAACTGCTTTCCGGTAAGGTTATTAAAGGTTGGTATCAGGATCTGGGCCAGGGCCAACGCCAGAACAACAGCTATCAGCGTGATCAGCAGCGACTCGCCGATGAACTGCCCGATGATCTGGGAACGGTAGGCCCCGACAACTTTGCGCAAACCTACTTCTCGGGCACGTTTTGAGGAGCGTGCTGTAGCCAAGTTCATGTAATTTATACTTGCTATCAGCAACAGAAATACAGCCACAGCTGCAAAAATGTAGAGGTAGTTGATATTGCCCGGCGGAGACATATCAGACTCATACACTGTATCGAAATGGATGCTGCCCAGCGGTTGGAGTACAAAGCTCATAACGGCATCCAGTTTGTTTTCTTTTATCCAGGGGGTTACGTGTGTGGCTGCAAATGTCTTTAGCTTTTCCTGGAAAGGAGCAATCTGAGAGGCATCCCGCAGCAGCACATAGGTATAGCGGTTCATATTAAACCAGTGGTTCTCATCAGAGAGCTCATCCTGGCGTTTGGTATCGAAGGTGCTGCGTGCTAAGAAAGCGTTTGCCTGTATATGTGAGTGGCCTTTATCCTTAAACACTCCTGTTACACGGTACGAGTCCCGGCTGAATTTTAATACTTTGCCAATGGCCTCCTCAGCGCCGCCAAAGTATTTTTCTGCCATCAGGTTGCTCACTACTATAGTCCGGGGCTCATCCAGGGCTGTGGCGGGGTTACCTGCCAAAAACTCATAATCAAATACTTCAAAGAAGGCGCTGTCGGCAAAGATCAGGTTATCTTCGTTAAAGCTTTTATTGTTGTACCAGATGGTTTGTTTGCGGGCATTCAGCAGTTGGGTAACATGCTCCAGTTCAGGGTAATCGCGGAGCAGGTAAGGGGCAAGTATAGGTGCCGATAAAGCAAATCTGTTAGTCTGGCCTTCGTGCTCTATTTCGCCGGCCACACGTACGATGCGGTCTGCTTTGCTAAAGTGTTTTTCATAGCTTAGTTCATCCTGCACATATAAAAAGATAAGGATACAGGAAGCCACCCCCAGCGCCAGTCCGGCGATGTTGATGGCTGAGTATACCTTGTTACGGTACAGGTTGCGGAGCGCTACTTTAAAGTAGTTCTGCAGCATGTTTGCGTACGTTAAGGTTCTCTGTCACGATTTGTCCGTCGAAGAGGTTAACTATACGGTGCGCATATTCAGCATCGGAAGGAGAGTGCGTTACCATTACCACAGTTGTGCCAGCCTCGTTCAGTTCGGTTAATAAAGCCATCACCTCGCGGCCATGTACCGAGTCCAGGTTACCGGTAGGTTCGTCGGCAAGTATAAGGCTTGGGCTCGAAACCGTAGCACGGGCAATAGCGGCGCGCTGCTGCTGACCGCCGGATAACTGCTGCGGGAAGTGGTTGCGGCGGTGCGCAATGCCCATACGTTCCATGGCTTCGGTTACGCGTTTCTCGGTTTCGGCTTTGCTCATGCCCAGGTAAGCCAGTGGCAGGCCAATGTTTTCTTCCACAGTCAACTCATCAATCAGGTTAAAGCTCTGGAATACGAAGCCCAGGTTCTGTTTGCGTATTTTAGCACGCTGGCGTTCGCTGGCATGTGTAATATCCTGACCCAGGAATTTGAATGTACCACCAGATGGACTATCCAGTAAGCCAAGTATATTAAGCAGTGTAGATTTACCACAGCCCGATGGGCCCATGATAGCTACAAACTCGCCTTTAGCAATACGCAGGTCAACTCCTGCAAGTGCAGTAGTTTCTACAGTGTCAGTTACATATTTTTTCTGCAGCTGCTGTGTTTCGATTAATAGTTCCTTGTTCATTTTGTGGAGTAGCTTTAAATGTTTTTTAGTTTTATTTTGTACTAGCGGAGCGGATAATTTTAATTGTTTATTGTTAGTTGTTGATTGTTAGCTCTTGTTATGTAAGTATAGTTTTTAAGCAATTATCAATCAGCAATCAACTATCTATTTCAATTCCAGCCGGTCTATGTCGCCGTAGCTGTCGTAGGAGGATAGCACTACTTTTTCGCCGGGTTTCAGGCCATCAATCACTTCGTAATAGTTTGGGTTCTGGCGGCCCAGTTTTATACTTCGCTTTTCTGCAAAGTCCCCTGATTTATCTACTACAAACACCCAGTTACCGCCAGTGCTTTGGTAAAAGCCACCGCGTGGTAAAAGTATGGCTTTGGCACCATCGTTTAAGTTCAGCTTAAGTTGCAGCGTCTGGCCACGGCGTATACCTTCCGGGGTGCCATCTGCAAATTCCATATCTACCTGAAAGGTGTTGTTCTGCACTTCGGGGAACACTTTAACTACTTTCACTTTATAGGTCTTTCCGTTAAAATCGAAGCTGCCATCCAGTCCCGGATACACTTTGGAAATATAATGCTCGTCAATGTTTGCTTTTACTTTGTAGCCGTTCAGGTCATCTACCTGGCCAATGTTCTCGCCGGCTGCTTTGCTTTCGCCAACTTCTGCTTTTAAGGTAGATAACTGGCCTGTAAAAGGAGCCACTACATATAGGTTGTTTAAGGTATTGCGGGCCATATTAATATTAGCCTCCATGCGACGGATAGATTCATCGAGCTGGCGCAGTCGGTCATTCATTAATTGGGCATCCTGCTTTACTGAGCGATCTGCCAGGTCTTTGCGGCGTTTTAAGTATAAGTAATTGTCTTTAGAAGTTTCATATTCTTCTTTTGAGATCGCTCCTTCTGCTATCAGCATTTTGTTGCGGGTATAGGTGCGCTCCGCAGTTGTCATGTTATACTCAATCTCGGCCAGCTCATTCATTTTTCGGATCTGGTCCTGCTTCATGGTAATCTCTGAGTTCTGGCGCTCGTTCATCAGGTCATAGAGCTGCGTTTCGCGCGTCATAAAGTCGATCTGGAGCGTAGTGTTAGAGAGCTTAAGTATGGTGTCGCCTTTCTGCACCATTCGGCCATCATCGGTATAAATCTTTTCTACACGGCCACCTTCTGTTATATCCAGGAAAAATGTTTTAAGCGGATCGACAGAGCCATCTACTGCTATAAACTCCTGAAAAGTACCTTCCTGCACATTACCCATTGTAACACGCTGTGCTTCTACATTTAATTTAGATGTGCGCTCTGCAAAAAGCAGGTTGTAGATAACTACCACGAGTGCTAATGTAACAGCAGCTATAATGGCTATTTTCTTAGGTGTGTACTTCTTTTTCTCAATAACGCGATCCATAGTAAAGGTAATTGTAGGTCTTGTGTTTTTCTGTTTGTCAATATATGTGCCATTTTATATAACATCCTGTTTTACAGTATTTTATAGTGGTTGATAGTCTTGAGGATATATATAGACTGTCCGCAAACGTACAGTGGACTGTCTGCAAGCGGACACTCCTGAAATGCAGATATGGGGAACAACCTGAAACAGGGCGCAGACAACAGCTATTGCATGGCAGACAGTTTGATTTTTTGCATAAAAAAGACTTACATTAGTACATTCAATAATAAAAATAATGCCTTGATGTATGAGTAAAATTGCCTGCCAGATTTTAATTGTTGACGATGAAGAAGATATTCTGACGGCCGGCAGGCTGCTGCTGAAACAGCATTTTACGTATGTTAAAACCACTTCAGACCCTTACCAGATACCGGCTATACTTACAGAGCAGCCCATAGATGTGGTATTGCTGGATATGAACTATAGCGCTGGAGCTACCTCAAGCAAAGAAGGCCTGCACTGGCTGAAGCAGATAAAACAGCTTGACCCCAGTGTTACGGTTATACTTATGACCGCCTACGGCGACATAGAACTGGCGGTACGGGCGCTAAAAGAAGGTGCATCCGATTTTGTACTGAAACCCTGGAGAAACGAAAAACTTGTAGCTATACTTAAAACAGCCTGCCAGCATCGTCAGGAGCAACCTCTACCTTCAGTTGCAAAATCATCTCATTATAAAACCTTCCATTATGGGGAGTTTATAGGTACTTCGCCGGTTATGCAGCGGGTATACCAGACCATAGAGAAAGTTGCCGCTACCGACGCAAATGTGCTTATACTTGGTGAGAACGGAACAGGCAAGGAAGTAGCTGCCAGAGCCCTACACCAGCGATCAAAAAGAGCAAATCATGCCTTCGAAAAAGTGGATCTGGGTGCTGTAAGCGAAACATTGTTTGAAAGCGAGTTGTTTGGCCATGCCAAAGGAGCCTTTACCGATGCCAAAGAAGACCGGATAGGCAGAATAGAAGCAGCTAATGGCGGTACATTGTTTCTGGATGAAATCGGTAACTTATCGTTGGCGCTCCAGGCAAAGCTACTGTCAGTGCTGCAAAACCGCCAGGTGATCAGGCTGGGTACTAACAAGCCACGGCCCATTGATATCCGGTTGATTTGCGCTACCAATATGCCGCTTTACGACATGGTAAAACAGGGTACCTTCCGCCAGGATCTGCTTTACCGCATTAATACCGTTGAGATACAATTACCGCCACTGCGCGAGCGACGCGAAGATATAAAACTACTCGCCGAGCATTTTCTGGAAATATACAGTCAGAAGTATAACCGCCCTGAACTAGGTATAAGCAAAGAAACGCTTCGTCGTCTGTCAGAATATCGCTGGCCGGGTAACATTCGTGAACTGGACCATGCGCTGGAGCGTGCTGTTATACTTTGCGATGGCAACGAACTGCAAGCTGATGACTTTTATTTTGCACCGGGCGTAGATGGCATTCAGGTTTCCGATAAAGTACAGCATAGTGGGCAGGGGATATCAGAAGGCGATCATACGCTGGAAGAGCTTGAGAAAATGATGGTGCAGAAAGTGCTTGTAAAACACTCCGGCAACATTACGCACGCTGCTAAAGAACTAGGTATAACCCGCACTGCACTTTATCGCCGCATCGAGAAACATGGTCTTTAATCATTTCAGGGTCAGGTTGCTAGTACAGGTTTGCCTGGCTATGCTCAGTATGGTGGCCCTGATTGTGGTATTGTTCCGCACCGATTGGTACATTACTGCTTTCTGCCTGGGGGTGCTGCTTACGTTGCAGTTATATGGCCTGATACACTTTGTAGAACGCACCAATCGCGACATCACCAGCTTTCTGGAATCTATCCGGCAATCTGATTTTACACAGCGCTTTCCCGAAAAAGGGGGTAATCCGACCTTCAGCCATCTGTACCATTCTTTTAACGAGATATCTGATTCCTTCCTGAAGATAAAAGCTGAAAAGCAGGCGCATTATTTATACCTGCAAGCCATCGTAGAACACATAGGCATTGGTATACTTTCTTTTGATGAGAGCGGAAATGTACTGCTGCTAAACCACGTGGCTAAAGAGCAACTCAGCCTGCCTCACCTGACAAATATCAAAGCGCTAGACAGGGTAAGCAAGCAACTTCTGGATGTATTGCAGCGGATTACGAACAACGAGAAAGCACTGGTTACGCTACATCATAATCACGATCAGTTGCTGCTATCAGTACATGCCACGGTGCTGGTATCGCAGGGGAAAAGTATAAAGATCATATCGCTGCATAACATACAGGCCGAACTGGAAGAGCAGGAAGTGCAGACCTGGCAGAAAATGATACGCGTGCTGACACATGAAATAATGAACTCGGTAACGCCGGTTATCTCGCTTACATCTACAGTTACAGGCATACTGGAAGAAGAAATAAAAGCAAAACAGGCAGGCTGTGAGTTTAGTGACGAAGCCCTGGAAGATATTCAGGATGGCTTGAAAACAATAGAGCGCCGCGCTACAGGTATGCTGCACTTTGTGAAGAATTATCGCAGACTGATGCGCCTGCCATTGCCCGAACTACAGGACGTAAGTATAAATGAACTGCTTCGCGATGTGCACACCCTGATGAAGCCAGATTTTGAGAAAGAACATGTAGCCCTCGCTGTATACTTGCCAACCTCTGATATAACCCTGCAGGCAGACCCCGAACAACTGGAACAGGTACTGATAAATTTACTGAAAAATGCCATGGAAGCCTGCCGGCAAAGTAAAGCTCCGCAGGTAGAAGTGGTTGCGTATGCTGATGATAACAACAAGTATAAAGTTCGGATAGAGGTGCGTGATAACGGCTCAGGCATCCCGGATGATGTACTCGACAGGTTGTTTATACCTTTCTACACTACAAAAAGACAAGGGTCCGGTATTGGCCTGAGTTTGTCTAAACAGATCATGCGCCAGCACGGCGGCAGTATAAGAGTGAATAGCAAAGCCGGCGGACCAACGGTGTTTACGTTGCAGTTGTAGCTTACTGGTAATGAAGCAAAGTATAAAGTGTTTAATCAGCAGAGAATAAAGGGTATTAACCAACTATGATGCAGGTACAGGATCTGAGATTAAGGAAGATGTGCTTCCATTCTTCAACTTCACGAATAACTTACATGCTGAAAATCAATTGCTACACCTGCTGCATACCGTACCCGAAACAGAAATTGAAGTAGCGGAACGTACTGCCATTATCAGAGGAATGATTGGAAACTGGGCTATACTTGAACAGTTTACTTATCGCAGGCTTGATCTGCTGGAAGTGCATGCTTTCATGGATAATATGGCAGGGACAGGTGTGAGCAAACGTGAGGGCAAATTGATGAGATGGTTACGGCTGAAAGTGTTTGATTCAGAAAAAACCCAGTTGCAAGCAAAACTGGTGCAGCTAATCTTATTGCTGAATGGTTTGCAGCAGCAATACCTTAATCGCATGAATAGTGCTGTTTTTCCTGATAAATTTAAGTCTGATTTAAAATATGCTATAACATTTCTAAATAAACTAAATCTGAAAATGCATTCAGAGCTTGTGCAGGAGCATAGGTTTCGTCTAGGAAGTATAGTTACTTTTTCAAAAATACTTTCCACACTTGACCCGCAGGAGATAACAGCTTTTTGGAAATTCTTCTTCTCTTTTGAAGCGCATTGGTCGGTAGCCAAAGCTATACAAACACACAGATTCACATTTGCTGCTTTTGAGGATAATGGTTTTCAGATCACCGATTTTTATCACCCGGTTGTAAAAATGCCTGTTAAAAATTCTGTTGCGATAGATGCCGTGCAGAATGTGGTCTTACTCACTGGCCCAAACATGTCGGGCAAATCTACCTTGCTTAAAGCTATAAGTTTATGTGTTTATCTTGCCAGAATTGGTTTTCCTGTGCCGGCTTCTGCCTGTACTGTTCCTTTTTTTCAGACAATTGCTGTAGCCATTAACCTGAATGATAACTTACATGATGGTTATAGTCATTTTATGGCGGAGATAAATAATCTGAAATCAGTGCTAGAGGCCACACACAGCGGGATGAAGTGTTTTGCCGTGTTTGATGAAATATTTAGAGGCACAAATGTAGACGATGCACTGGAAATAACACGCGCAACTATAGATGGATTGGCAACCAAGAAGGGATCCTGTTTCTGGGTTTCAACACACTTGCTGCAACTCGAAGAACAGCTTAGTTCGGATAACAGAGAAAGTGTACAGAAGTATTGTATAGAATGTTTGTTACAAAATGGAACACCTACCTTCACCTATAAACTTCAACATGGTTGGTCACAGTTAAAGATTGGTAAGATTTTTTTTGAAAAGGAGGGGCTAGGCAAACTCTTAGGAAGTACCGTAATTGCTTAAACTATAAAAGCTGAAGACACATCTGTATCAACTCTTACAACTGGACTAAATTAACTAACATACTGCTTTATAACCTGCGCTAACTGGTTACCCGGCAACGCACCTGACTGTCGCCAGACAGCCTGGCCTTTATGGAAAAGTATAAACGTAGGCACACCCTGCACACGGTACTGTGAGGCGGCAGCCTGATTGTTATCCACGTTCACTTTTATCACCTTCAGCTTACCCGAAAACTCCGAAGCCACCTGTTGTATAACTGGGTTCATGGCTTTGCAGGGGCCGCACCAGTCAGCATAAAAATCAACTAAAACCGGCATGCCCGGGCTACTGATCAGTTCGTTAAAAGATTTCTTAGCCATAGTTTCTCAGGTTTTGTGGTTTATACTTACGAACCAACTCCGGAAAAGTATAAGCCTAGCCAACAGTCTTGATGTAGCGCACTGCCCAAATAGTTACAAGCGTAATGAGACACGCCAGCACACCATCCCAGTTAAAATGCAGCAACTTGCCATCCGCAGCTTCCTGCACAATTAACCCTGATAAAAATGCTGCCACCCCCGCACTTAACTGCTGCACAGATGAATTGATGCTCATAAAACTGCCGCGCAGTTTAGGCTCTACGCTGGAAGTAATAAGTGACATAGCTGGTACAAACCGGGCTCCAAAGAAGATGAAGAACACCGTGGTAACCATAAGTGCCATATAATGAGGTACTGGTGGCAGATTCGTAATCAGTAAAATAGGTATAAGCGAAAGTAATGCTGAAATAATAAACACTTTGTGCTTACCATGCTTATCTGCCAGGCGGCCTGCCCATTGCGAAGTAAACACGGTAGCAATACCACCAAACAAATAAATATAGCTTAGCTCAGTTTCAGAGAAGCCCACATTGGCTACCATATAAGGGCTTATGAACGGAACCACCAAAAATCCTGACATCGTAAGCGTGATCATCAAAGCCATGGCCCATTGCAGGTTTCGTTTTTGCAGGATCTCTTTTAGTACCAGGAAAGGGTTTTGCTTGACCGCATTGGTGAGGTGGCCACGCATAGGAGGGAGCAGTTTAAAAGATGCCAGTAATACCAGGAAGCTCAAACCAGCCAGTAAGTAAAATGGCGCATGCCAGCTCGAGATGCTGGCTAAGTATAAACCAACCGGCACACCTGCAATAGAAGCCACCGAAAAAGCAGCCATTACCTTACCTGTTGCAGCCCCACGTCTTTCTTCGGGTATGGCATCGCCGATTACGGCAAGTATAAGGGCACCCAGCACACCACCAAAAGCACCGGCCACCACACGCGCCACCAACAGCAACGTATAACCGGGTGCAAGCGCGCAGGCTAGTGTGCCAAGCGTAAAGCCAAGGTATAAGCCCAGCATGGCATGTTTCCTGTCGAACCTGTCGATAAAGAGTGCGCTAAGAAAACCGGCTACTGCAGCACTAAACGTATAAGCTGAAACCAGCAAACCGAACTCACTTGGTGAAATGTTGAACACGCGCATCAGTTGTGGTCCCAACGGCATCATGATCACGAAGTCCATCATATGCGTAAACTGGATGGCAGCCAATGTAAAGATCAGCAGTCCTTCGCGTATTTCTTTTTTAGGAACCAGCACCTCAGCTTCCGGTGCGGCAATATCTGTATCTTGGTTCTGATGCATTTTCATAGTTTATAGTTCAGGCAAAGCAGGGTGGCAAATGTACAAATTATACATACGGAATATGTGGTAGGCGCACTTATACTTTAGCACGAAAGCGTATAAAACCTGCAGCAATAGATAAATGTTTAGTAAAATAAAGTATAGCCTATGCCAGGTAAAAAGGAGGAGCATTTTTGTGAGCTGTGCGGACGCGAAGTGCAGCATGTGTCGAGGCATCATCTGGTGCCCCGTGAAGAGGGCGGCCGCTATGGTGCAACTGCCGACTTGTGTCAGCCTTGCCATAGTACCTTACACCTTACCTTTACCAACCGCGAGCTAGCCATACTTTACAACTCTATACCTGCACTGCAACAGGCCGAGCCGCTACAGAAATACCTGAAATGGGTAAAAGGCAAGCGCCTGGAGCGTATTACTAACCGCCGTGGCCGTAATAAAAAGAAGTAAACTTATACTTGAAGTAACGACTATCCTGTAATCAGTAAGCTACAATTTTGCTTCTCTGTTGCCAGTTTCAGACCTTTATACTTATGAGCAAAAAGCAGTTTATACCTTTCTCGGAATTAAAAGATAAAAAAGCCATTATAGTTGACAGCACCCACCCGAACGGGCTTATACTTTCACATTGGCGCGGCGCACCTACCCCTAACGAGATACGAGGTGACACCAGCGCAGCTATTGTGTTAAATGCAATTCACCAGAATGTTGCCGGACTGGACTTGCCTTATGTAACTGCCAACCATTTTGATATAGACGGATTTGTAGGTGTATGGAGTTTGCTGAATCCTGAACTGGCACTGGAGCATGAAGAACTGCTGCGCCAGATGGCTTTGATAGGAGACTTCCGGGAGTTGGACCTGAACCACCCGCTGGCTGGCGAAGCGCTGAAACTGATTTGCTGGATCAATGCCCGAGAGCGCGAACTGTTTTACAAGCCTTTTGCTGCCGACGAGATGGAAGAAAAGGAAGTAGCGCAGTGCGTGAAAAAGTTTGAGTATTTCCTGCCACGATTTAAACAGGTACTAAAAGACCCGGACTGGGAACGTGGCGCCTGGGAAGATGAAGTTGGAGATGTATTGCTCGGTTACCGTACCATGTATAGCCCGGCTACCAAACTTACACGCCATCCAGAGATCGGACTTATTATCATAGAAACACCCGAACCTGTACATTATTATGCCCTGTTCAGCCGCACGGCCGGATTTGACATTGTTTTGACTTGTTATGACAATAACCGCTACGAGTTAGAGTATAAGTATACCACCTGGGTAGATATTGCCTCAAGACCAACATTGCCACGCTTACCTATGGCTGCGCTTGCCGCTAAACTGGATGCCTTGGAGCAATCTAACTATACCTGGACGTATGATTCTGTAACTGAAACCGGTCCACTGCTACGGCTTGATGGCGAAAACTTAAACCGGGAGGAAGCCTACGACAATCCCACGCAGCGTAAAATCTATAGTTCAAGTATACCTGTATCAGTGTTAAAAGTGGAGGTGGTGCAGCATTACCGTGAGGCCTATAAAGGTATAATGCCAAAGTATAACTGGTCCTGGAAAGAAGTAAAGGCGTTAGGGCAGGAAGTATAAGTTAGCACCAGTTTCTTTAGGTTGATGCATGTCTTGTAAGGTGATTGTTATCACTTTTGATTTTTTTCCGTTTATCAGATTTGGCAGGTTGCGTATACATAGCAATCTTAGCATATAAATGAACTACATGCTCAACTAAAACTCATGAAAAAGATACTCTGCCCAACCGATTTCTCTAAAACTGCCGCCAAGGCCTTAGATTATGCTATTTATATTGCCCGCAAATCTGGCGCCCACCTTTCGTTGCTGCACGTGGTGCACCTGCCTATAGTAGATACTTCAGAAACAGCGTTGGTGGCCAGCGAACTTTTAGGAGAGCAGATACGGGATGCAGGTGAGCGCCTGAAAGCAATGGTGATGCAGATTGAAGAAATGCATGGTGCTAACCGCAGCGGCGAGTTTACCTGCGATTACATCATTAAAGAAGCATTGCTGACAGACCTGGCGGAACATCTTACCAAAAACGAAGGCTACGGACTTATTGTAATGGGAACAACCGGTGGCGGAAATGCCCTTGAAGAACTCCTGATCGGCAGCAACACAGAAGCGGTGGTAGAAGAGGTAAGAACCCCTTTGCTGGCAGTACCTGCACATGCCAAGGCTCCGGATTTTACCAGAATTGTATATGCTACAGACTATATACCCGAAGACTTAACAGCCCTGCACGAAGTAGTGGAATTTGCCAACATTTTTGGCGCCTGCATAGATCTGGTGCACGTATCTAAAACGCCATCTTCTGAATCGAAAGAACGTGCAGATAGCTTCTGGAATGAGGTAATGCAGAAGTTTCCGAGTGCTACAATGTGTATGAAAGAAGTTGTGAATAAGCACTTGGACGAAGGTTTAAAAACCTATTTTGAAGAGGAAAATGCCAGTGTTTTAGCTATATTAAGAAGAGACAGAGGCTTTTTTGCAGAAATGTTCTCACAACGTCTCGCCGACCGGATGACTTACAAGGCAGAAGTACCTTTGCTGATCTTACATGAAAGAAAATAAAAAAAGCCCCGAAAGGGGCTTTTTCTTTATCTGATCTTTTTGTCGTCGAATATATCACCTAACTCTTTACTGCACACTTCGCAGTTATAGCGCCCGAATTCTTCTATAGCACGTTGTAACGATACATTCCGCTTTGTGCCTTTGCAGTCCGTAAATACCTTACATCCTCCGTCTTTGTGAAATACATCATCGTTCCCATTATCGCATACAAAAACCCTAGTGCGCTCTGAACCAGGCGGTATAATGTAAAACTTAGGAGCCGGACGGCGCTGAACTCTATCAGCGGCAGCGGTGGTTTGCTCCACAGCAGTAGTTGTGGTCTCTTGTTGCTCTGAAGGCTGGCAACCTGCTAAAAACGTGCTGCAAAGTATAAAAAATGCAAAGGCATTACCTGTTAAAGTAGGTAAACGTTTGGTTGTTTTCTTGTGCATATTAAATAGGAAATCCTGCAAATATAAAGATAGTTTTAATCTCAGCTACAGGTTTTATCAGCCCGCCTGTTATACCTCTGAATAGCAGTGGCTTCTGTTATGGTTAGCACTTCAACTTTGCAGCGCTTAAGAACTGAACAATTTTTGGTAAGATGGTAAACACTTGAGCCAGTGCTGTTACAGATGTATACATTGCGCGTAGTGGCTCCAGCAGGTAAGGCAGCAGGAGTAGTGGCTATTTTCTTATTAGCTGAAGCTGTTCTTTTATCTTTTCTATAGTCCCAGGGTGGGGTAGGGTTTGGTGCTGCCCACAGACCCCGTTTAAATCTGCGTGCATCCACTTCCAGGTTTGCAAGGTTCTGGTCTTTAGAATAAGCCTTGTAGTGCCAGGCAAAACCATTCTTCACAAGCTCTTCGTTCAGGTTGCGCCCATCCGGAAGTATAATAGTGCCTACTGTGCGGCCATAGCGGTCTTTGTTATGCTCTATCAGGCGTACTGTTTTACCGAAAGCTAAATCTGAAGTAAACTGGCGGGCTCGCTGGCCAAAGTCCTGGGTTTTCTCAGGGCTGTCAACGCCATAAAGTCTTACTTTTATAGTTTGGCCGTTACGGAGCAGCTCTATAGTGTCACCATCTTTTATGGCTACCACTTTATCGCCGGCAGTAGTAGAAGGTGTTACAACGGCTGTATTTTCTGAGGCCGGTGCGGATTGGGTTTCGGGTGTTGGAGTGGTATTTTCCTGCTGCGTTTGTTCCTGATTTGCCCTTTGGCGTTGGCGGTATTGTTCCTGTGCTTCTTCTCTGTCGGTTTGTTTACAGGCAAGGGTACAGCATAAGGCAAAGTATAAAAATAGGATGCGGAGCATATACAGGAAGTTTAACTAGTATACTTAATACAGGTTATTGTAGTTCTACACCAGCTCTGCAGTGTGTAACTTGGGAGTAGCGACTGTAGTTTGCACAAGCGCAGGTAAAGTAAATTTAAAGGTGCTGCCCTCGCCTGGGGAGCTTTCAACCCATATCTTGCCGTTGTTGCACTCTATGAAATCCTTGCATAACGCTAGTCCAAGTCCGCTTCCTTTTTCTTTTGCTGTGCCTAGCGTAGTAAGGCTACGAAGCCCAAACAGACGTGCCTGATTTTCGTCGCTTATACCAGTACCTGTATCGCGCACCGCTACCTGCAGCATGTTATTTTCTACTAACTCTGTTTCTATGGTTATAATATCATCCTGATTACTGAATTTTATGGCATTCGCGATGAGGTTACGAAGCACAAGCATAACCATATCTGTATCCGCGAGGGCACATAATTCCGGATCTGCGAGGTTGTGCAGGGTTATACCTTTACGCTGTGCCGGCAGCTCCAGCACTTTTATACTTTCCTCGGTTAATTTCTTAATACTGATGTTGTTGGTTTTAACACAAGTGCCCTGCATCTGCGACCTGGCCCAGAGAAGTAGATTATCTACTAACCAGAGTGTGTTCTCCTGTTGGTTTTCCAGCTGTTTGGCAAAGTATACAAACTTATCTTCTGTTACCTTGCCCATTGCCAGCACCTGCAGCAACGATTTCAGTGAGAGCAGCGGGCCGCGTAAGTCATGGGCAACTATAGAGAAGAGCTTGTCTTTTAACTGGTTTAATTTTTCCAGTTCTTCTTTCTGGTCTTTAAGTATAAGCGCCTGGGCTGCCAGTTCGTTTTTCTGTTGCTTAATGTTTTCGCTATACCGGCTCACTTTTCTATTCTTTACGTTAAGCTGTTTGTTCATGCGCTTCATACGCTGGTTGCCCCGGTATATCAGCACAACTACAGTTAATGCAAGAGCCAGTAGCCCGATTGTGGTATACTGAATAATGGTTTTATGTTCGATCTCCTGTTCGTGCAGCTCGTGTTCGGCTAGTAGTTTCAGGTTCTCTTTTTCTTTCTGAGCAGTCTCATATTTTACCTGTAAGCTGGTGGTCTGCCGGGTAATTTCCTCGTTGTTAATGCTATCGCTGTAAGCTACAAATTGGTTAAGGTAGCGGTAAGCCTGCTCATAATTTCCTGTCTGGCTGTAAATTGTATGAAGCACTTCAGCTGATATTTTTGCTTCTGCCTTCGAATGTAATTTCTCAGCCAGGTTTAAGCTTTTAAGTCCGAATGCAATGGCTTTTTCAGAATTTTTTAGCCCCTGATATGTTTCAGCGAGCCCACGGAAAGCGTAGATCCGGTCGTGCAGATTATTTGTTTCTATGGTTAACGCTAAACCACGTTGCAGGTAGTGCAGTGCCTGATCATACTGACCAAGTTTCTGATAGGCATCTCCAATATTTATAAGGCTTATAACGGTACCTTTTAGGTCTTTTGCTTTTTCTTTCAGCGGAAGCGCCCTCAGGAAGTATGTTAAAGCGGTATCAAAGTTTTTCTGGCGCAGGTGTACAATACCTATATTATTTAAAGCACGGCTAATAGATAATGGATCATGAATTTTGTTAGCTAAATGAAGTGCCTTATTATAATAAATAAGCGCTTTTTTATAGTTGTGCTGGTTGTTGTAAATGTTGCCAATATTATTGTAGCTCGCGCTCAGGCCGGCTGTATCTGCTAACACCTCGCGCAGTTTTATGGCTTTGTAGTAATAGTCTGCTGCAGTATTGTAGTCTCCTAAATTGTAGAAGCCGGCTCCTGTATTATTATACGCCTGAGCGAGCAGTGGTTTATCATTCAGTTTACTGGCAATCTGAATAGCTTCTTTGCCATAGGCTACAGACTGTTTTGGGTTGGAGTACCATTGGGCTTTGCTAAGTTCGTTTAATTCTTCGGCCTTATGGTGTTGTGCCACCTTCTGATGACTTGTCGGAACGTGTGCATTAGCAGCCTTTGAGTCGGGCACTATAATGAGCAGGAAAATTCGGACAAGTAGAAGTGTAATCATCAGGAGTAACGTTGTAAAGTTTGTTTTGTGTCGGAAGTATAGGCGGCTTTAACTTAGCAAATATAATATTTTAGCAATACAAAAGCATTGCTATATTGTTGTTTTAATGTACTTTAAAAAAGTAGTTTTAGGATAATTTGAAGTATAAAAAGAAAAGCCCTTCACGCAGGTGAAGGGCTTTTACAATTTGATAACTAAAGATTATTGCTTTATACCTGGTACGCCTACCGGGGTAGCGCTGTGCCAGTCAAAATCAGGGGCTTTGCGAGCAGTAGGTGCCAGTTCATCCATTGTAGAGGCATCGAACAGGCGGCCATTACGCATCACATACTTTATAGTATTCGTGTTACGGATGTTCTCCAGTGGGTTGCTGTCCATAATTACAAGGTCAGCCAGTTTACCAGTTTCGATCGATCCGATATCACCATCTAAACCAAGCGATTTGGCACCAAGTATAGTTGCAACTTTAAGTGCATCGTGGTTGCTCATGCCACCAGACTGCACCGACCACAGCTCCCAATGGTAACCAAGACCCTGCAACTGACCATGTGAACCTACACCAGCCAAACCACCTTCTTTAACTAAATTGTTAACAAACTCGGCATGGCGAGAGAAGATGTGCTCATCTTTCGTGAACCAACCTGGTCTGCGGCGTGCTTTTGAGTCCAGTTCTGCTTTAGGTGTAAAGTAGTTTAGCTTTTTATCACCTACTACATCCTCTGTTGCATAGTAATAGTTTTCAGCCCACGGCCCACCGTAAGACACAAGCAGGGTAGGAGTATAAGCCATTTGTGTTTTGGCTACAAAGTCAACTACATCCTTATAAAGCGGGTAGATCGGGAATGAGTGCTCGTGACCTGGGTAACCGTCTATGGCTTGCGTCATGTTCAGTTTAAAGTCAAGACCGCCTTCAGTAGTTGGTAATAAGCCCTGCTCTTTAGCAGCCATAATTACCCACTGACGATGCTGGCGGTTACCTACCAAGTACATTTTTATAGTTTTGGTATTGTAGTACTCGGAATATTGGCGCAATACACTTTTTGCGTGGTCTAAGCTCTTAATATTATAAGCCCAGAAACCAACACCAGGACCAGTAGAGTAAACTCTTGGGCCTACCATTTTACCGGCATCCACTAAGTCACCATAAGTAAGTACGTCTGTAGTTCCGGTCTGTGGGTCGCGGGTAGTGGTTACACCGTAAGCCAGGTTAGCAGCATACATCCAAACTTGGTTGGTGTGTACGCCCCAGCGCGGCCACATGTGCGAGTGCGTATCTATAAAACCAGGAGTAATAGTTTTACCTTTTACATCTACTACTTTAGCACCTTGTGGTACAGTTAATGAACCAGATTTGCCAACAGCTTTGATACGGTTGTTCTCTACCAGTATGTCGCCGTTCTCGATAACTTCATTACCGTTCATAGTAACGATGCGCGCACCTTGTAACAATACTATACCTTGCGGGATATCACGTGGAACCTGAATTGCAATCTTAGTTTCTTTCGGCTTATAGTTTTCGATTACGATAGCTTCTTTTTCAGCTTTGGCGCTATCAGTCTTAGCTTCGGTACCGTTTGCTTTAGCTTCTTTTTTCTTTTCAGCATCAAGGTCCATCTGCTCTTTCTTCGCTCTGGCCTCATCCAGGTTATAAGCGAAGAAACCATTACCAATAGACCAGTAAACAGTTTTACCATCAGCAGACCAGCTCGGGAACTGACCACCAATTTCGGTTAACTTCCAGCTTGGGAACTGCGACGTAGCTACATCAGCTACAGATATAGTTGGTGTTTCGCCACCTACTACCGGAATAGTAACTACATAGATCTCATTGTTGATCAGCGCTAACGCTTTATCGCCAACCGGAGCTTTGATAAGTGTGGTAGCAGTAGATGGCTGTTGCTGTGGCTCACGCTCGTTCTGGTGCAGCATGTGGCACATTTCTTCCATCACACCATCGCCGTTTACAGTACCAAACGTAGTTATACCTTTTACTTTTAGGTATGATTTTTTGTCGGTACCATCCCAACGAATCGATATCAAACCATCAGCATAGCTGTAAAGGTAAATGCGGTCATCGCCTTTTACAAAGTGTGGGTTAGCGCCAATGTTTGCATTGGTTACAAACGTAGTTTTACCACCTTTCGCCGGAATCCAGTTCAACGTCTGGCGAGAATCGAAAGCACCCGGGCCTGGCTCCTCTTTATAAGATTGTGCCGAACCTTTTGCGAACACGATGCGCTCACCATTTGGTGTCCAAACCGGCTCCTGGAACACAGCGTTTTCCTGCGTTAGCTTTACAGGTTTGCCTTTGCCATTCGCGTTAGTTTTATAGATAGCTCCACCGTTCTTTTCGTGCCAGGTTACATAAGCTATAGTTTTACCATCCGGAGACCATGCTGGTTGCGCCTGTGTAAAGTCCTGATCTGTGATGCGTTTTGGTGTACCATTCGGATAGTCCATGACATAGAGTCTGTCCAGGGCAGTGAAAGCAACACGCTTGCCATCCGGCGACACAGCTGCATCACGCAACTGCGTTACTGTCATCATCTTGTCGTCTTTGATCGGATATTTAAAGTCCAGTTGCGGGCCAACAGCGATCTCAGTCTTAACTTCAAAAGGTATTTCTTTGGCAGGGCCACCAGCTACCGGAATGCTATAGATCTTACCACCATAAGAGGCTATAAGGTTTTTACTATCCGGAGTAAATGACATGGCAGGCAACACACCAAGCGGAGCGATAGACTCCTGTTCGTCGCGCTGTACAGGGTAAGCCAGCCATTTTTCAGTACCGGTCTGCAGGTTTTGTGCTACTAAGCCTGTATGGTTGTTATGGCGCGTACCATATACCAGCCAGTTGCCATCCGGAGAAAGAGTTGGAGTGAAGGCAGACCCATAACGTGCTGTTTTACCATCTATCTCTCCGGTTTCGCGGTCAAAAGTAGCTAATTGGTACTGTGGCAACTGGGCGTTATAGTTCCAGGCACCGTTGCGCTGTGAGAACCAGATGTATCGGCTGTCTTTACCGAACGCCGGCTCAACAGTTTTCATGGTTTCTGGTTTGTTAATCAGTTGTACACCAGTGCCGCCATCTTTATGATAAAGGTGCAACTTCAGGTTGCGGCGTCCGCGCGAAGCCACCAGGTATTCACCATCCGGTGTCCACTCAGCAGAGAAGAAGTTCTCATTCTTGCTTTTGCTGATCTGCTTTGGCTTTTTAGTTGCCAGTTCCATTGTCCAGACGTTGTCAGCGCCATCTCTATCCGAAATGAACACGATAGATTTACCATCTGGACTAAAACGAGCTTGCGTATCGAAAGCCATACCATCGGTTAGCTGGGTTGCTTTACCCCCTGTTATAGGCATCAGGTAAAGATCGCCCAGCATATCAAAGATGATCTGCTTACCGTCCGGGCTAACGTCCAGTGCCAGCCATGATCCTTCGCTGGTATTGATACTGATCTTGCGTGCACCTTCTAAAGGCAGATCTTTTTTCTCTTCCTTCTTCGGAGCGTCTTTTTTAGGTTTGGCTGCATCCTGCGCCATTGCCGGCTCCAGGAACAGACCCAATGAGCAGAGCAGAAGCAGATTTTTCTTCCAGCTGCCCTTTAATGGGTGTATTGGTTTCTTCATATGGTTCTGATTTTGAACACAAAGTATGGTTAGTCAAAGTGAATATACTAAAGGAATTTTAAGTCTGAAACTGCTTTATACAAACTATAGCTAATTATCGGCAAAATGGCTGATTTGCTAGGTGAATGGTTGGCGACCTAGTTAGGTTTTGTAAATAGCAGGGAAGGGGGTTACTGTACGAATCAGGATTTGCCTTAGCTATAAGTTTATAGTTCTAGGTTTCCAGCTACCCCTTAATTTGCTCCTTGTCTAAGGCGGAGAGTTTTTTATTCTACAGCTGTAGTTGGTTTTATAGTTGCCGTTTCAACACCCCTATGACCTGCGGTCGCAAGTTTCGAACTCCCGTTCTCACTTGTCCTCAAGGGGACAGATTTGTTATTGCTATAGTTACTTCAATAGTTTTATAGTTACAGAAAAGGACAGGTCGTGATCTGTCCCTATAGAATTAAGAAGCAGGTAAAGGCTAATAATCTATACTTCTCAAGTTAGCTATAGCTTAAGCTATCGAAAGATATCAGTCTTTGGGTTGAGCGCCTTTGATTTGTTGCGGTGCCGCCAGGCAGCCGGAGCTTTAGCGAAGGCAGCTTCAAATCAGCAGCGCGATGCCCGAAGACGGGGCCCCGCTTAAAGAGGGCCCCTACCCCCGCCGTGAGCGCACCAAAGTATAAATTAAAACTGTAGGCTACTAGAGCTCCCAGGATTGAAGCTAAATTGAAAGTATAGGTTGGTTCAAGTTGCAACTATAGTTAACTATAGAATTATAACAAAACTCCTTCTCCTGTTTTTAGGGGAAGGTTGGGAAAGGGTATAAACCAGACATTAGCAGGAGCTGCGCACATTGCTAGGTCTGGTAACTATAAATATAAATTGCAATATATTTCTCGCTTGGGCTCGAAATGACATTTACTTCTTACCAACCCACAACCTCAACCTTACTAACCCCACCTGCTAATTTCTGTACTTTAATTTGTGTGCTGATGCGTTCTTTCAGGGCTTCTACGTGTGAGATGATGCCGATCATTTTGCCGCTTGCCTGCAGGTTTTCTAAAGTTGTTATTGCGGAATCAAGCGTATCAGCATCCAGCGTACCGAAACCTTCGTCGATGAACAGGGAATTAATCTGAGTGCGGCGGCCGGCCAGGTCTGATAAACCTAATGCTAGTGCCAAGCTTACCAAAAAGCTTTCGCCACCCGAGAGCGTGTTCATCGGGCGTACGGCTTCGGCCTGGTACGTGTCTACAATCAATAACTCCAGGTCTTCAGTTGCAGATTTCTGGATTCGGTAACGGTCGTTTAGTTTTTGCAGGTGGCGGTTTGCCAGTTCTACCAGTCTTGCCAAGGTTAAGCCCTGCGCAAACCTGCTGAACTTGTTGCCGTCAGCAGAGCCGATCAGGTCTGAAAGCTGTGCCCAGCGGTTACATTCCTGCTGCTGCACATGCAGCTGGGTGGCAAGCTCCTGGTTCTTCTCGCGTTGCTGTTTATCCTGCTCTAAAAGTTGTTCTAAGCGGGCGCGTTTGGCTATCAGCTCTCTTAGTTCTTCAGTTTTAGAGGCAAGTTGCTGCTGCAGTAGATCTATACTTTCAGTGGTCAGTTTTTTGGCTTCGGCTTGGGCTAAATCGCGCTGCACATCGCTTAGCGATTTTCGGGTTTCAGTCAGCTGCTTTTCGGTCTGGGCTTTCAGGTTTGCCAGGCGGTCGGCTTCATCGCGGTCCAGCAGCATCTGGCTGAGCGCTTCTATAGTTTCAATACCTTTCTGTTGCAACACTAGTAGCAATCCATCACGGAGTGCATCCAGTTCAGATTTTTTGTTGGAGTGCGTGTTGGTATACTCCTGCTGGCGCAGGCGTTGCTCCTGTAGTTCCTGCTGTTTTTTCTGTTGGGCAGCACGTGCTTCTTCAGCTTGTTTTGTGCGTAAGGTTAGTTCCTGCTGTGCAGCTTTGCGCTCGTGCAGCGGATCTTTCTCCCCGAAAAGTTGGGTGCGTTTTTCCTTAAGTTCAGTCAGTTGAATATGTACCTGCTCCAGTGCAGCTTTTTTATCCTGAAGCTTTTGCTCTTTTTCTGTTGCCTTTTCTTTTAAGCTCTTTACCTGTCCCTGTAACTGCAGGTATGGGTCGCGTAGCGCTTCGTAGGCTTCATGTTGTTGCTGGTAAGATGCAGTCTGTTTTTCCAGGTGTTGCAGCAAGTCCTGACGCTTTTCAGAAGTATATTCCAAACTATAGCTTGCGGCAAACGATTGTGCCGTTTCCGTGAAAACCTGTTGCTGCTCCTGCAGATCGTGTAGCTGAGAAGTATAGCGCTGCAATTGGGCTTTCAGCATTTCTTCTGATCGCTGAAGTTTGCCGATCTCGGCTTTTGCCTGTAACTGCTGCTCCCGAAGCTGCTGCAGGGTTAAGTTTATACTTTCTATTTCACGGCTGATGCTGCGGGCTTGTGTTAGAGTTAGGTTTAAGTTACCTAGTGCTTCGCGCTGGGCTTGTAGTTGCTGCTGCAGGTGCTCCGTTTGTGTAATAGCTATAGTTATACCTTCGCTTTGCTGCTGGTAAGTTTGTAAGGTTTGTGCTAATTCGGCGTCAGTCTCAGCTTTGGCTTTTGCAGCGCTTTCCTGCTGGTTTTGCAAGGTGTTTAGTTGCAGCTGAAGCTGGTTTATACTTGTCTCCAGTTCCTTTACCAATGCCAGTTGTGTATCGCGGCGCTGCTCTTCTTCAGATAACGAGTTAGTATAGTTGCCTTCCACAAACGGATGCTGCGCTGAGCCGCATAACGGGCAAGGTTGTTCAGGCTGCAACATGTGGCGGTGCTGCTCCAACTCCTGTATGCGCTGCTGCAAGGTTACCAGTTTCTGCAGGTCATCCAGGCGTTCTGAGGCCAAAGTATAGTTGCTCTGCGTAGTTGTAAGCTCAGTTTTTTTAGTAACTATAGTTTGCTCCAGTTCAGCGAGCTGCGTGCTCAGTTGGGTAGCCTTTTGCAGTTGCAAAGTATAGCCTTGGGATAGCTGTAACAGTCGCTCGTAACGAGCCAGCAAGAATGGTTGTTCCTGGGCCAGTTTCTCAAGCTCATCCATACTTTTAGTAGCAAGTTTAGTTTGCAGTTGTGTTAGTTTTTCCTGCTTTTGCTCATCCAGTACTTGCTGCTTTTGCTGATACTCTTTACCGGCCAGGTTTATACTTGCCAGTTGTGCTGCTTCGGTTTGCAGTTGCTGGTTTATACTTTGCTGCTCTTTTTGCAGGCTGGCTATACTTCGTTCGGTATCGGTCAGATCTTTAACTGTCTGGCGGAATTCATGCAAGTTCTCGCGAAGGTCTTTAAGTTTGATTTTCTCTTGTAGCCATTTCTTTAGTGAAGTAGCTTTTTGGGTAAGCGTAGCCAGATCACTCTCTTGTTGCACAAGTATAGTTTTCTCCTGTTGCAGGCCTGCAGCAAAAAGGTTGTAGTCTTCCTTGTCAGCTTTAAAGCGGTCGCGGATGGTATGTAATTGGTGGTCAAGTTGCTGAACTTGCAGCAGTAGCGGCTCCAGGTTCTGAAGCGCTTCTTCCTGCTGCTGATGTGCTTTGCCGGATTCCAGGGCGATGATGCCAGCCTGTTCCAGTTCAGTTTCCAGTACAGGAATGTGTTTTTCCAACGTTACCAGTTGCTGCTGTACTTCCGAAAGGTGGCCATTGGCAAGCTTTATCTGAGTAAGTTCGCTTACAAACTGATTGGCTTGCTCGTGTTTCTGCAGTTTTACAAAATCAGGCTGAAGCGTTGCCAGCTTCTCTTCCTGTGCCTGCAATACAATTTTATATTCTGAGGCTCGCTCGCGTAGTTGCTGCAATTGCTGCAACCACTGGCGTTTTTCCTGTAGTTCGCTGGTAGCCTGTGTAAGTATAGTTTCTGATTCGGTGAGCTCTTTTATACTTGCTTCGTAGCCCTGGCGCTGCTCTTCAGGCAGCAGTTTGCTATCCTGTAGTTTCCGCTCCAGTTCTTCTTTTTTCAGGCGTTCGGTCTTCGCTTTCTCATAAGCAAATTTCGAGATGTCTGAATAAATACCGGTATCCGTAATTTTCTCTAACAGGCTGCTGCGCTCATTCGGGTTAGCTTTCAGGAAACGGGCGAAATCTCCCTGCGACAGCATCACAGAACGCAAAAACTGGCTGTAGTCCAGCCCCGAAATCTCAGCCACTTTATCCGGTACCTGGCTTGGTTTCAGGTCGAAAGGCTTGTCATCTTCCAGGTCGCAGAGTTCCATGTGCACAGCCTGAATCTTGCCATCCAGTTTGCCCCGGCTGCGACGTATCTGCCATTTGCTGCGGTAGTGCCTGCCGTTGGCTTCAAACTCTACTTCCGATGTGCTTTCCGAAGTATGGCGAGTCATCAGGTCGAGTGGTTTGTCGTTGTTGTGGCGGTGCACCATGCCGTAAAGGCCAACTGTTATCGCATCCAGAATGGTGGTTTTGCCGGCTCCTGTGGGACCGGTTATAGCAAATAAACCAGCATCGGCCAAAGGGCTTTGGTCAAAACGGATTTCGTGCTCACCTTTCAGCGAGTTCAGGTTCTGGAAACGGACAGACAGGATCTTCACGGGAGTTGTACTTTAAAGAACAGTAAAGATAAAACTTTGAGCTATAGTATAGCAAGAGCTTAACATGTTTTACCTGTCTTTAACAGAAGTCTTTCCTGTGTTATGATCAAGCGGTTACTGCTGCAGGTAAGTATAAAAAGAAACGGCTACCTGTGCTCAGGTAGCCGCTTGCTTAAAGTAATTCAGGATATGTTATCTGGCAATTTCCATTGCTGTTTGGGTAGCAATAGGAGCAAGCGCCTCTGTTTCGTCAATAAAGATAAAGGCATTATAGCGCTCCGGCATTCTGGACGGAACATAGTTGCCGCTTTCGGAACCTGGCTGGTAAACCACGCCAATTGCCCTATGTCCGATCATTTTCTTAAATGCTTTTTCTTCTTTCAGATTATCTAAAAGCACTACTTTATCTATTGGCTGCACTTTATGAAGCAGCGCCTCCCAGCTATTGCCTTGTGCATTTGGTACGCCCATTACCTGAGCCGGCGATCCCCATTTAGTAGCAGCTGTAACCGTACCCGTGTAAGAACCGAAACCTATACTATAAACACCTTTTTCGCTGTGCTGCTCACGTACCAGCTGACCAATATTAAGCATTCCATACTGTCGCATATTGGTTGCACGTGCATCGCCCACGTGTGTGTTATGAGCCCAGACAATGACCTTTGAAGATGGGCCGTAGAAATTCATTAATCGATTAACAGTTTCCATCATGTGGCGGTCGCGCAGGTTCCAGGAGCTAACATCGCTTGCATACATTTCGCGGTAATACTTTTCGGCATTAACGGCTGTAAGCGCACTTTGCTCAGCTGCAAAGTCAGCTTCGGTAGGGGTGCCTTGCTGAGCCACATGTGTTTGCACTGCTTTTAGCAACGAAGCAAGTTTATCGGCACATCCAGCACCTTTATAGTTGACAGCATACCCATAGGCCTGCTCGTCCTGGTTATAAGGCGCCAGGCATGCTTTTACATCACGTACCTGTGCTACCAGCGCAGGATTGTTCTGCTGCAGGTATGCTTCCACCACGTCAAGCGATTCCCACAAACTATAGACATCCATACCATAAAAGCCAGCTTTGTCTTTATCGGGTAAGCTGCTGTTGTGCTGGCGCATCCAGTCTGCCAGTTCGACTACTTCATTGTTTGCCCACATCCAGGTCGGCCATCTATTCAGGTCTTCTAACACAGCTTGTCCGCTGCCGCCATGCTGGTTCGAGCCTTTAATGTACTGGTTCAGGCGGTATAGTTCCGGCCAGTCGCCTTCTACGGCTACAAATGAGAAGCCTTTTTCCTTGATCAGGCGCTTGGTAAGTTCGGCCCGCCAGGTATAATATTCTTTTGTGCCATGCGATGCTTCGCCTAACAGCACAAAACGGGAGTCTCCGATCTGGTTAAGTAAAACATCTAAGTCCTGAGCAGTTTCGAGTTTACTGCTGTTAGATGCAATTATAGTAGTTGTGTTGCTTTCTTCCAGGCTGTTTACTTCATCTGTTGCTGAGCACGACGAAAACAGCAGCGCCAGAGAAAGCCACAGTAAGTGTACCTTCTTCATGGTTTACTTTTTAAATTAAGTTTAATAAATAGGGGTGCTGTGCTCTGAACTTAGAGCCGAAAAACAGGGAGCTTGCTGCCGCGGTAAGGCTATGTCCCTGAGTTAGAAGATAAACAGCAGTAAGGGAAGAAAGATTTACTTTTTGGAAAGAATTTTAAAGGAATTTTAGATAGTAATTTAAAGCCTATACTTAGCTTTCCACTTCCTGCCTCATCAGTTCCAGTAGCTCACTAAAGCTGGCTACAAGTTCAGTAGGGTCAGTTTCAGGGAAGGCACTTTCGCAGCGTTTCAGGAAAACGTCGCTCTCTTTTAAAGTATGCAGATCGGCTTCTTCCTGAATCTGTTGCTCCAGTGTCTGGCGTTCTTTACTGATGATTGGTGGACGGTTGATGAGCAGGTGCAGTTCGTCTTTTTTAAGCTGCAGTACTTCGTCGAGTTGCTGGTTCAGGTCGGGTAAGGGAGTGTCTAATTCCAGTTGTATCTCAGCCCAGGCTGGCAAAGTATAGCTGCTGTTATCGTAAACGGCAATCTGTTGTTTTACCTTCTCCAGGTCGCCTTTAAAGCGAACCAGTTTGCGGCAAACCGGTATGTCCAATTCGCGCAGTTCAGCCAGCTTCCCGGCTTCAAAATCAAGTATAAAAACTACCTTATTATCGGTTACTTCGCTAAAGCTAAGCGGAATAGGTGAGCCGGAATAACGGATATGGTTGGTGTTGTTTACTTTCTGCGGACGATGCAAGTGCCCAAGTGCCACGTAGCCAAACTCAGCCGGGAATTGGGCTGCGCCGATCTGCCCTAAATTGCCAACATGTATTTCTTTTTCGCTTTCGGAAGCGGTGCCGCCGGCTGCAAACAAATGGCCCATAGCTACCACAGGTATATTTTGATTTTTATACGGCTGCACATGCGGCACAAACTGAGCGTAATGGTCGGCTATACCTTGTTTTATGCGGATTTCACGTTCTTCGTAACTCTCGCCAGGTACAGATAAACGGATGTCGCGGTCGCGTAGAAAAGGAACGGCGCAAACTACAAGCTCAGGTTTGCCGGCAGCATCATTCAGAACTATAAGCTCGTCGAGCGGATCTGGAGTAGCGCCACCAACTACCCGGATGTTCATGCAAGCCAACAGGTCTTTGGGCGCGTTTAGCGTAGAAACAGAATCGTGGTTACCTCCTATAAACACAATATGGCGGCAGCAGGTGTCGCACACTTTCCGCAGGAAATCATAGTATAATTTGAGGGCTGTATTGGAGGGAGCGCCTGTATCAAACACATCGCCGGCCATCAGCAGCGTATCTACCTGCTCACGTTCAATGGTTTGCAGCAACCAGTCCAGGAAGTGCTGGTGTTCTTCGGTACGTTCGAGGGTAACAAGGCGCTGGCCTAAATGCCAGTCTGAGGTGTGTAGTACGCGCATAATTCTTCTTCTCCAAATCCGAACTCAAGATACATCAGAATATATAAATATTGCAAGTATAATAAGTGGAGAAATTTGAAAGCTGCTGCCTTCAGGGTGTAAAGTTCTGGAAAGAAAAGCGGTAAGAAAATGTATACTATTCTATAATCCAAGCCAGTGCCTGATCGGGGTCTGAAAAGCTTTTAACCTCAAAGCGGGTTTTACCCAGAGCCTCTGCCCGTGTAATAACAGATTCTAATGCCAGCTGATGAAACACGCTTTTAGGTAACACCCTGGCCAGTTTTTTAAGATTAGTTTGTGAGAGAAGTTCGTAAAACTCATACGACATCCAATCTTTAGCCTTTTGGGTCAGCGTCTCCAGAATTTGCCCGTTTGCAATGGCTCGCTCAACCTGTGTGTCCCGAAGTGTTTCGTAAAGTTTGGTGCCGCCGGTAATCAATTCGTCTTCAGTTACATGGCGTAACCATTCAGACAGCAACAAGTTGCCTTCCAGGTCGACTTCTATTTTGTAAAAGTCAGAGGAGTAAACTGTTTTGAAAGGCATTGTTCTTTTATTTAAAAGATTTAGCAAACAACCACTGCTGGGTGTTGTAATATAATAACAAAACTACAGAAAATAGGTTGCTAACCCGCTTGTTATAGAAGTTATTTTAATGCTACCAGCTTTGGTCAGTAATACAAAAAGCTCAGGTTTATACCTGGGTAATAAAAAAGCCTGTCGGGTAGACAGGCTTTTTTATTTATAGTCTGTTTTAGCGAGCTACCACGCTAAAGCTAGTGATCGCATCGCTCAGGTCGTAAACCGGCACACTGAACTCTTGCTCCAGTATACTTTGCCCGGCTGCAGAACGGTACCCTGCAGCACAATGTATCATCAATGGTTTGTCCTGCGGAATCTCGTTTTTGCGCTCGCGCAGCTCCGGTAGTGGAATAGTGATAGCGTTCTCAAATATCTTTCCGGCTTTTACTTCGCCCGTGTTCCGGATATCTACAATAGTATAGTTATCGGGGTTCGTTCTGAAATCTTCCAGATCAGTTTCTGCGCTGGTTTCAGGAAGTATAGCTGGCGTAAGCAGTGCACCTTTTATGTTGCCTTCGTATCCGATCTTCGCAGATTTGCGGATCACAGAATCAAGAACAGTTTCGTTTTCAGCAATCAGATAAAACTTTTCGGTAGGGCCAACTATAGAACCCAGCCACGTCTCAAATTTGCCTCCTTCCTGAATGTTAATGCTGTTGGGCAGGTGACCCTTCTTGAACTGTGCCTGCGGGCGTGTATCAACAACCAGCACTCCCTCTTCCAGGGTAGCATCATTTGCCAGGCGTGGTACTGCTTTTATACTTTCTTCAAAACCTACTGCACCGGCTTTGTTCATCGTAACATCGTGCCCAAAATACTTCGGTATAAATGGCTGATCTTCGAGCAGGGTTTTTACAAAGTCGTCTTCGCTCCTATCCTGCAAGGCATAATTGGTGCTTTTTTCGCGGCCTATAGTGGAGTAAGTGTCTGAACTTAAATTTTTACCACAAAGCGAACCAGCGCCGTGTGCAGGATAAACTAAAACTTCCTCATCCAGCTTCTTAAATACGTTGTTCGTGGTCTGGTACATCTGGCGGGCAAGCTCTTCGCGCTTGGCGGTCATGTTACCTACATTTTCGCGCAGGTCCGGGCGGCCAACATCACCTACAAACAGGGCGTCGCCGGTAAAGGCTGCGTGTTGTTTGCCGTTCTCATCCAGCAGAAGTATGGTTACGCTGTCAGGAGAATGGCCAGGCGTGTTCAGGGCACGCAAGGTAACAGCACCAAGCTTAATTTCATCGCCGTTATCAAAGCTTTTGTGCTCGTAGTCTGCACCCAGTAGTTTACTTACATAAATGGTAGCGCCTGTGTTTTTAGCTATCTCCAGGTGCGAGCTTACAAAATCGGCGTGCGGGTGTGTTTCAAAAACAGCTACAATCCCAGCGTTATGGTCCTTTGCGAAATCGTAATAAGGCTGCGGGTCGCGGGCCGGGTCTACAAGCGCCATCTGGCCTTCGCTTATAATTGCATAGCTGGCATGGGCCAATCCTTTATCGTAGAATTGCTCAATCTTCATAGAGGTATAGGTGATGTGGTTGGTAAGTTAGTTAAACAGCGGCTTTGCTGTGTTATTCTTTGGTTGGTAACCCGGCTGATTTCAGACTCTGGTACCCGCCAATGTTGTACACATTTTTAAAACCGGCTTCCTGCATCAGTTTTGCTGCTTTTCCGCTGCGGTTGCCGCTGGCGCAGTAAAGATAATAGGTCTTTTCTTGATCCCAGCCTTTTATACTTTCCGCAAAAGTGCCATCCAGGAAATTAGAGTTTGTGGCTTCAGTCAGGTGGCCGGCAGCATACTCTTCCGGTGTACGCACGTCTACCAAAACACCTTCTTTTGAGGCTTTTTCTTTATATTCTGTAGGGGTGAGGGTTTTAACGGCTGTGCCCTCTTGCTGTGGCTCCGCACAACTAAAAAATGCCGCTACTAGGGTCACCAGGATCAGTTTCATATGCTAAAAATCAGGATCAGGTTTAAAACACGAAAGATACCAATATAAGAACAAAAAAGCCTCCTACACCTAAAGTTTATCTCTTCGCTTTACTGTACAGCTATTCTATACTTTATTCAGTTTTACGTAGTTAAGTAAAAACAATAAATCGTTACCCGCAAATCCTGAGAAATAACAGGTAACGATCTAAGAGAATGCTGGCCTTTGGTTCTGATTATCAGAAGATGCTGCAGCTGTTTATACTTTCGATGATGTGGGTAATATTTTTATCGGTAAGGAAGTAATAAACATTTTTGCCTTCCCGCTTGGTATCAACCACGCCTTTGTCGCGCATGTTAGTGAGGTGATGCGAAAGAAGCGATTGCTCTATCTTAAGTACTTCCTGTAATTCACTCACCGTCAGTCGCTCTTTTTGCTCCAGCAGGTCTATGATGCTGATGCGAATCGGGTGCGCTACACATTTCAGCACATAAGCAGCCCGTTCTAACTTCTTCTTATCTATCCTTACCTGTATGTCAGCCATGCTTGTACCAATATTTATTTTTCCTATACATGAACATATCTTCATGTAATGAATTATAGTACAATTTGCCCGCTCACGAAGTTCCCATTTAAGGTATAAATGTTAAGGGAGGTAGATACAGGCAGGGCGTTACCTGCCGGCTTGAGGTGCCATTTAAGCTGTAAGATTTCAGGTACTTAGAGTATAGCTCACAGTTTCTGTAGCCGAGTGTAATTAAAGAAATATAACTGCCAGTAAGGTGCCTAAGGTTACCAGGACCCAAAGTATAAAGCCTTGTAAAAAAGGCCTTGCGCTTATCTTTTTTAAGGTAGCAGGGTTAAGGTTAATGCCGATGAAGAACAAGCTAAGCACGAGAAGCTTTTTAGCTACTAAAACTATAGTTAGGGCAGCTACGGAAACAACAGGTACAAATGTATAAAGTACCGAAGCTACCAGGAACAGCGGAATAAAAAGCGGCAGACTAAGCTTTGTTTCTTTGCTTTTGAACAGGAAGGCAGACAACAGCACCATCGGGATGATCCAGAGAGCCCGGGTTAACTTTAAGGTGGTAGCAATCTGTAGTGCATCCAAACCATACCTGCTGGCCGCACCAACTACCGAGCTGGTATCGTGAATGGCTATAGCTGCCCACACACCAAACTGACTTTGCGTGAGCTCAAACCAATGCCCTACCACCGGAAATGTAAACAGAGCCAGTGCATTAAGTATAAACACAATAGCCAGCGATACAGAAATTTCAGTTGCGTCTGCTTTTATAGTTGGGGCAACGGCTGCAATCGCGCTACCGCCACAAATAGCAGTGCCCACACCTATCAAATGCGAAAGTTTTGCCTGTATGCCCAACGCTTTACCAAGTATAAACCCTAGGCCTAGCGTTACACTTAAAGAGATAGCGGTGTAAAGTATACCAGAAAGCCCGGTAGCGCTAACCTGATGCAGATCAATACTAAATCCGAGGCCGACTACAGCTATCTGTAAAGCATATTTAGAGGAAAGAGAAGTATATTTTTGCCAGGGATTACCCAATACTAGGCCTACCACCAGACCAGCAAATAAAGCCACGGGTGCAGAAAAAGCCTGCGTAAAAAGTATAGCCAGTATCAGCCCTGCAATGATCAGTTTTTGCAGTAACGGAAACTTGTTGAGCAGGGGTAGAGGCATGCTGGTTGGTGTGGCTAAGCAGCAAAGTTATACTTTCCGGGGTAAACCTAAAATGCTTCGCCTAATACAACAAAGAAGTTGGCTCCTTCTTTGCCATAACCAGCATCTACACGCACATTTATTTTTTCTTTCGGATTTAAGGCAAAACGCAGACCGGTACCAATAGTATACTTCAGTTCTTTCAGTTTCAGGTCAGAGGTACTATCAAACACATCGCCGATACCTGTAAAGGCTGCCATCCCAAACCTGCGCCAAACCGGAAAACGATATTCTACTTGTGTGGCTGCCACATTTCTGGCCATGTAGCGGCTGCGGGCATAGCCCCGCAGCAAGCGATCTCCGCCTAACGTAGCCATCCGCATAAAAGGTACTTCGTTGGTATTTATATTCAGAACTGTATTACTTGCCAGGATATGATTTCCTTTTAGTTGAAAGTACTTGCTGAAGTTCAGGTTATAGTTGCTGTAACTAAAATCGCCACCTAAGTAACTTCCAAAACCGTACCCCGAGGCTTCCAGAAATACACCACGGCTGGCATAGGAAACATTATCCCGACTATCGATCATAAATATCAGACCTAGTCCGTTGTTGATGCCGCCTTGGTACCCACTAACCTGCTGTTCTTCCAGTTGGCTGGGTCTGTCTTCTGCAATAGGGTTGGTTTTAAGGTTATAGTATTTGGTAAGCTGCAGGTCAGGGCCAAAAAAGGTCTTGTTTCCGATACGTTTTATACCTGCGAGCTTCGTTCCTATTAAGTCATATTCATACTTCTCCTCATTATCTACTGAGCTGTTGTTGCTGGTGCCATAAAAGCGATCGGTGTAGATGCGGTGCCTTAGTTCGCCACGCAACAGGTACTTTTCGTTGCGGGTGAAGATGTTCCACTCCAGCCATTGGTCCGTCTGTTTATTTAAAGTATAATCTGCTATCAATTTAACAGTAGAGAGGCGGGTATAAGTGCTGTCCGTTTTGCTTTGTAACTTAAAGAATCCAATCAGTGCAGCCCCGAAGCCCAGCTTGGTATCGGGAGTATAGTAGAGTACCGGAATAGGTATAATGCCTTTGGATTTTTCTGTGGATACGACTGTTGTGTCAGGCGACTGAGCTACAGCATGTACAGATGCTGCAAATAGCAGAAATATTAGCAGCAGAAGAGTGTGACAGCGCATAAAATGAAGCTTAAGGTTGAAACTGCTAATTAAGAAATTGCAATACTTTAAAACAACTTAAGACACAATAAGATACAATCTATTTTTGATAAAATACAGAATCCGCAAAAAGCAGAAACTTTTTCAGAACAGTTCAAAGTTTTAACAACAGTATCGTTATATTTGGTTAACCTAAACTAACTGAAAAAATTATACTCTCACTTTTACGCTGATCAATGAAGAAAATCTTAACCATTGCAGCCTGCCTGGCTTTAGGAGCTGGTAGTGCGATGGCGCAGGAGACCTTTCCGCGCAACGGGGTGTACGACGAGCGTCCGGGCCTGGTAGCCCTAACAAACGCTACAATTCACACCGACTATAAAACCACACTTAACAATGCCACCCTCATTATCCGGAACGGGAAAGTAGAAGCTGTGGGCACCAATGTAAAAGTACCTGCCGGTGCTGTGGTAGTTGATGCCAAAGGCAAGCATATCTATCCTGGCTTCGTGGATATGTTCACGAGCTATGGCTTGCCCGAAGTAAAGCGTGCCCAACGCAACTGGGGTTCTGCACCGCAAATGGAGTCTACCAAGCTGGGCGCCTACAACTGGAACCAAGCTATCAGGCCGGAAACCAATGCCGTTGAGCTTTTTAAAGCTGACAGAAAGCAGGCAGAAGAGCTACGTAAGCAGGGCTTCGGAACTGTGCTGGCCGTACACCGCGATGGCATTGCCCGTGGAACAGCCTCACTCGTAACACTGGCTGACAAGCGCGAAAATGAAGTGATTGTGCTCGATAAAGCTGCCGGTTCCTTGTCTTTTGATAAAGGCTCTTCTCCACAAGATTATCCAAGTTCATTGATGGGTTCGGTGGCATTGCTGCGCCAGACTTACCTGGATGCTCAGTGGAATGCCCAGAACCCGGGCCGTGAGCAGAATATCTCGCTTAAAGCCTTTACCGATGCCAACAGATTCCCGCAGATCTTTGAAGTTGAGGATAAGCTAAGTATACTTCGTGCTGATAAAGTAGGTGATGAGTTTAAAACGCAGTATATCATTAAAACAAACGGCGATGAGTACCAGATGCTGAAGGAAGTGAAGGCGACCAATGCACCACTTATCGTTTCTGTGAATTACCCGGATGCCTATAACGTGGAAGACCCATATGATGCACGCCGTGTACCATTGGAGGCCATGAAGCATTGGGAAATGGCACCAGCTAATGCCGGTATCTTAGAGAAAGCAGGTATAACGTTTGCCTTTACTGCATCTGACCTGAGAGATAAAAAAGACTTTTTACCAAACGTGCGCAAAGCCGTAAAGTATGGCCTGTCGGAAGAAGAGGCCTTAAAAGCGCTGACTGCTACACCAGCAAAACTTCTTAAAGCAGAAAACCTGGTAGGTAGCTTGGATAAAGGTAAGTTAGCCAACTTTATTATCACCTCCGATAATTTGTTTGCCAACGACAACATCATCCTGGAGAACTGGGTGCAGGGCGATCGTTACAAAATTACCGAAGTGCCTTCTGACTACAGAGGCGTTTATACCTTAAAGATTGGTGACAACACTACCAAGAAACTGAAAATTGCTGGTACACCTGATAAACCGGAGCTTTCTGTAATTGGCCAGGATACTGTTAAAGGTAAGATATCTTTCAGTGGTAACCTGGTAACCTTATCATTTACTGATAGCAAAAAGAGCAACGAAACGATACGTTTGAGCGGCTGGTTATCTGATAAAAACCTGCAGGGCGAAGGCCAGTTACCGGATGCCAGCACCGTAAAATGGTCGGCTACGTTCTCTGAAGCTATGACGCAGCAGGATAAAAAAGAAACTGCCAGGAAAGCTGAGAAAGTAGAAGTAGGTCAGATGATCTACCCGTTCCGTGCTTACGGCCAAGCAGAATTGCCAAAGCAGGAAACTATACTTATTAAAAATGCCACCGTCTGGACAAACGAGAAAGAAGGTAAGCTGGAAAATGCAGATGTGCTGATTAAGAATGGTAAGATCGCTAAAGTAGGTAAAAACCTGAGCGAATCTGGAGCCAAAGTAATAGACGGAACAGGCAAGCACGTAACCCCAGGTATCATTGATGAACACTCGCATATTGCGCTAAATGGTGTGAACGAAGGTACCCAGGCTGTAACTTCGGAAGTACGCATGCAGGATGTAGTAAACTCTGACGATATCAATATTTACCGCCAGTTAGCAGGTGGTGTTACTACCTCTCAGTTGCTGCACGGTTCTGCTAACCCGGTTGGTGGCCAGTCGGCCATTATTAAGCTGCGTTGGGGTAAAAGCCCGCAGGATCTGTTGGTTGAAAACGCAGATGGCTTTATCAAATTTGCACTTGGCGAGAACGTGAAACAGTCTAATCGTAACAATGCCAGCGAGCGCTTCCCGCAATCCAGAATGGGTGTGGAGCAGGTTTATGTAGATGCCTTTACACGTGCCAAAGAATACGAACAGGCCTGGAAAAACTATAACAAGCTTTCTAAAAGACAACAGTCTAAAACAGCAGCACCACGTCGCGACCTGGAGCTTGATGCACTGGTAGAGATCCTGAACGGCAAACGCTTTATCACCTGCCATTCTTATGTGCAGTCTGAGATCAACATGATGTTGAAAGTGGCTGACCAGATGGGCTTCAAGATCAACACATTCACACACATCCTGGAAGGTTATAAAGTAGCTGACAAAATGCAGCAACACGGCGCCGGTGGCTCAACATTCTCTGACTGGTGGGCTTATAAAATGGAAGTGAAAGATGCTATTCCGCAGAACGCCGGTATCATGAACCAACTGGGTGTGGTTACAGCTATCAACTCCGATGACGCTGAAATGGCTCGTCGCCTGAACCAGGAAGCTGCCAAAAGCGTGAAGTATACCGGCATGAGCGAAGAGGAAGCCCTGAAAATGGTAACCCTGAACCCTGCTAAACTGCTGCACCTTGATAACAGAATGGGTAGCCTGAAATCTGGTAAAGATGCCGACGTGGTACTTTGGAACAACCACCCGCTTTCTATTTATGCAAGACCTGAAAAAACCTTTGTTGATGGTGTAGCTTACTTTGATGCCGAGCGTGATGCACAGTTACAGCAGGATATTGAGAAAGAGCGCATGCGCCTGATCCAGAAAATGCTGACAGCCAAAGCCGGTGGTGCTAAAACACAAGCTCCAACTATAAAGAAGGCGAGCGTAATGCACTGCGAAGACGTGGAGCACAGCGAAGAGGAAAGCTACATAGCTTACTAAGTGTTAAATTGTTTAATGGCTAATTGCTGAAGGTTAAAAAGTTGAGTTTATAGTTATAGATCAACAATTTAACAATGCAGCAATGCAACAATTAAAATCATGAAGATCAATAAAAGATATATATCCGCTTTTGCAGCTTTAATGCTGAGCACTGCTGCGTTTGCGCAGGTGCCTGCTCCGGCTGCCAAGCAAAGCAAACCAATCCTGCTGAAAGGTGCTACACTGCACGTAGGTAACGGTACGGTAGTAGAGAATGCTGCTGTAGGTTTTGATAATGGCAAAATAATTTACGCTGGTCCGCAGAGCGGTGCAAACCTGAGTGGCTACGAGGTGGTGGACGTAACGGGACAGCACATTTATCCGGGCTTAATCCATACAAATTCCAGTCTTGGCCTGAACGAGATAGAGAGCGTGCGGGCAACTATAGACTGGCGTGAAGTAGGCGATTTTAACCCGAACGTGCGCTCAGTAGTTGCCTATAACACCGATTCAGACATTATACCTACAGTGCGTGCCAACGGTGTACTGATGACGCAGCTTGCCCCGATCGGCGGAACAATTGCCGGTTCGTCGTCGGTGATGCAACTGGATGCATGGAACTGGGAAGATGCCGTGGTTAAAGCGGATGAAGGGATACACCTGAACTGGCCAGCCATGCTGATACCAACCGGTAACAAAGAGCAGGACGACCGCCTGAACCGCATGAAAGATGGCCGTGAAGTTACGTTGCGTGAGCTTGGCCAGTTACTGAGCGATGCCGCTGTGTTCAAAGCCGGTAAAAACGACAACGAGAACCTGAAGCTGAGTGCTATGGCTGGTTTGTTTGATGGTTCTAAAAAGCTATACATCCACACCAACTATGGCAAGGAGATCATCGAATCGGTAAATTTTGTGAAGCAGCATGGCGTGAAGAATATAGTTATAGTTGGCGCAGGCGATGCGTTGGCTGTAGCTGATTTCCTGAAAGCCAATAACATTCCGGTTATCTACTCTGGTGTGCATGCCCTGCCTTCCCGTGCTGAAGAAGATGTATACCATCCATACAAAATGCCTTACCTGCTGCACAAAGCGGGTATACAGTTTGCTCTGGACTATGACCTGAGCATCCATGGTATCCGTAACCTGCCGTTTATTGCCGGTACAGCTGCTGCCTTTGGCTTAGATAAGGAGCAGGCACTGGCATCTGTTTCATTAAATGCAGCTAAGATTTTAGGTGTAGATAAACAAGTAGGTTCTGTAGAAGTGGGCAAAGATGCTACCATCGTGGTATCATCTGGCGACCTGCTGGATATGCGTACCAACAATGTTACACATGCTTTCATCCAAGGCCGTAAACTGGATCTGAACGACAAGCAAAAGTATCTCTATAAGAAGTTTGATGATAAGTATAAAGCACAGAAGAAGCAGGCACCAGCTGGTGCTACAACCTCTGCAGGTAAGTAATTTATACTTTAGCTAATAACAAAAAAGAGCTGGCAGTCTTCTGCCGGCTCTTTTTTGTATATCGCTTTTGCTTTAGATTATACGTAACGGTTATAGTTCCAGGACCTCGGAGCGTCTATGCTATGCCTTTGCTTCGTAGCAAGACGCTTGTAGGAGCTGCGCACGCTACGAGGTCTGTGATAATTTGTAGGAACAGTTCACGATCTTTCCGCTCGTGGGCTGTATCTATAGAGCTATAGCAGTGGTAGAAACAACTCCCCTCCTTAGACAAGGAGGGGTAGGGGTGGTTGGAACACAGCAACTATAATATTACAAATTTACCTTCCCACCGTCTCATCAATAGACTGAAGTATAATCTCACAGGCTTCATGTATTTGGGCCTCGGTTATAGTTAGGGGAGGAGCAATACGCATGGAGTTGTCGCAGAACAAAAACCAGTCTGTAAGAACGCCATTAAGTATAGCTTTGTCGATCACAGTCTTCAAAACTTCAAACGACTCAAACTCGGCAGCCATCATCAGCCCACAATTCCGGATCTCTTTAATGCGCGGGTGCACCAGCAGTTTTTTAAACAACCCGGCTTTGGCAGTAACACCGCTTAGTAGGTCATCCTGAAGTATAGTTTGCAAGGTAGCCAGCGAGGCCACACACGAAACCGGGTGCCCGCCGAAAGTAGTGAGGTGCCCAAGTATTGGGTTCTCTTTAAAGACAGACATGATTTCCTGAGGTGCAATAAAGGCACCTATTGGCATGCCTCCGCCCATTCCTTTGGCACAAAGTAAAATATCCGGCTCTATACCAAATTGCTCAAAAGCCCAGAATGTGCCGGTACGGCCAAAGCCGCATTGTATCTCATCAAGTATAAGCAGTGCACCTACCTCAGTGCAGCGGGCACGCAGGTGTTGCAGATAATTGTCTTCAGGCACACGCAGGCCGGCTTCGCCTTGTATGGTCTCAACTATAACGGCTGCTGTTCGGGTGGTGATGTCCTGCAGGTCGGGCACGTTATTGTACCTAATGTGGCGTACATCGGGCAACAAAGGCCGGAATGCATTTTTGAAGTTCTCGCTGCCGTTTACAGACAGAGCTCCCTGGGTAGAGCCGTGGTAGGCATTGCGGCAGGAGATAAGTTCAGTACGGCCTGTGTAGCGCTTTGCAAGTTTCAATGCTCCTTCTACGGCTTCAGTTCCGGAGTTAAGCAGGTACACGTTGTTCAGGTGGGAGGGCAGGGTATTACAGATAGCTTCGGCCAGTTTTGCCTGCGGTGCTTGCACAAATTCGCCATACACCATCAGGTGCATATACTTATCTAATTGCTCGTGTATGGCTTTAACTACGCGCGGGTGGCGGTGGCCTACATTGCTTACTCCAATACCCGAGATCAGGTCCAGGTAACGGTCGCCGTTTGCTCCATACATATACACACCTTCGGCTTTCTCCACTTCAATCATCAGCGGGAAATCTGATGTCTGGGCCTGGTGCTTCAAAAATAACTGCCTCATTGAAATCATGGTGCAAAGGTAGGCAATTATAGCTGAACGGTGTAATGCTGTAAGTCTTGTAACATCCTCTCCCTAAATGTTATGGTAAGTCAGGTTAAACTATATCTACAAGTATAAGCTTCGGATGATTGATAATTTGTAGATGAAAAGCTGAGCTCCATAGTTAATTTTCATGGGTTAGTATACTATTAATACTATATTATGAAAAATTAATACTTGGCATAATTATAGCTACTGGAAGATTACATAATTTTGTCAGATTATTTAAGTTTTCTGAGCTATGAAACACCTGTTTACACTTCTTTTGCTGGCCTGCTGTGTTAGCATGTCTGTTGCCCAAACCCGCTATACCATAAGTGGTTATGTGCGGGAGAAAGGTAGCAGGGAACAACTCATTGGGGTAAGTATTTACCAGCCCGGCACTACCATAAGTACAAGCACCAATACCTACGGCTTTTACTCCATAACCTTGCCTGCCACCGATTCTGTTAAACTAGCTTTTGGCTACCTGGGCTACAAGCAGGAAATAAGAACTATAGCTTTAAACAAACATGTGGAACTGAACATTGACCTGCAGCAACTGGAGACCTCACTTAAAGAAGTGGAAGTTGTGGCGGAGCGTGTAGAAAAAGTAAGCCAGACCGTGGAGATGAGTAAGATTGAGGTGCCTGTTTCCCAAATTAAAAATATACCTATGCTGCTGGGTGAAAAGGATGTGATGAAGGTGCTGCAGTTGATGCCGGGGGTGCAGAAAGGTAGCGAAGGAAACAGCGGTATTTATGTGCGTGGTGGTGGCCCGGACCAGAACCTGATCATACTGGATGATGCTACCGTTTACAATGCCTCGCACCTGTTTGGGTTTTTCTCGCTGTTTAACGGCGATGCCCTCAAAAGTGTAGAGCTGACCAAAGGTGGTTTCCCGGCACGCTATGGTGGCAGGTTATCTTCCGTTATAGAGCTGAACATGAAGGACGGGAACAAAGAAGAACTGCACGGGGAAGGCGGTATCGGGCTCATTTCATCCAGGTTGATGCTGGAAGGCCCCCTGAAGAAGGGTAAATCTTCCTTTTTGATCTCTGGCCGCAGAACGTACGCTGATATACTTGCCCGACCGTTTATGCCTGTTGATGGCAAAGCTGGTTATTATTTCTATGACCTGAACACCAAGGTTAACTATGATTTTGGCCGCAAAAACAAACTATACCTGAGCGGCTACTTTGGGCAGGACCGTTTCTATTATCGCAACAAAGAAGATGACAGTGAAACAGATGGAGGTGTGAACTGGGGAAATGCCACCGGTACGCTTCGCTGGAACCACCTGTTTAACGAGCGCCTGTTCTCTAACACGTCGTTAATCTTTAGCCGTTACCGTTTCAACATTACAGCAGAAGAAAGTGATGAAGAGAATGGCAACTTCGACCTGAACTACTTCTCGGGCATACAGGATGTTGCTTTAAAGTCTGATTTTGATTTCCTTCCAAATCCGCAGCATTCCATTAAAGTAGGTGTGCAGTCAACGTTCCATATGTTTACGCCAAGCGCACTGGTTCTTAAAGATTCAGAAATAAAAGAATCGAAGGATCATAAGGAAAGTATAAACAGTGTGGAGTCTTCGGTGTATGTGGAAGATACTTATAAGCCATCGCCTAAATTCAGGGTAAATGCCGGTTTCCGTTTAAGTCACTTCGCCTCCGAGAATAAGAATTATATTATGCCGGAGCCACGTTTATCAGCAGCTTACAACATCTTTGATGATCTGGCTGTGAAAGCTTCTTATGCCCGCATGAACCAGTATGTGCACCTGATTAGCAACACAGGTATAGGCTTACCTACAGACCTTTGGGTACCAACTACAGACCGGGTAGCACCACAACGGTCGCAGCAGGTGGCAGTAGGTATTGCCAAAGATTTTATAGAGAAAGACCTTGCCCTTACGGTAGAGGGGTATTACAAAAAATCAGACAATATTATTGGTTATAAAGAAGGAGCCAGCTTCCTAATGATAGATGACCCGGAGACTGCTGATGAAGTGAGTTGGGAAGATAACATTACTGCCGGCCAGGCCTGGTCCTATGGTCTGGAGTTCCTGTTACAGAAAAAGGTTGGCCGCTTCTCGGGTTGGGCTGGCTATACATTGTCCTGGACACAGCATCAGTTCGATTCTGTTAACTATGGTAAAAAGTTCTACGCCCGTTACGACCGCCGCCATGATATATCGCTGGTTGGTATTTACGAGCTGCGCGAGAATATTACGTTATCTGGAACGTGGGTGTATGGTACAGGCAATGCGGTTACAATGCCAATAGGCAGTTACAGCGATAACTCTCACAAGCCATCTAAGTATGAGATAGAGTGGTACTCATATTATTATAACAAAGCAGTAGATTATGGCGAGCGCAACAGTTCGCGGATGGCTGCTTACCACCGCATGGATGTGGGTATACAGTTCCATAAAAAGAAGAAGTGGGGCGAACGAACCTGGGAGATAAGTTTTTATAATGCCTATAACCGCAAAAATCCATTCTTTTATTATATCTCCGAAGAGTATAAAGATGGCGAACGAACGGAAGCAAAACTGAAGCAGATTACGCTCTTCCCAATCGTTCCTTCATTTAGTTATGGTTTCAAATTCTGATCTTTCTGAGTAGCATTGATATGAAAACTTTACGATTAATAACCCTGCTGTTGGTAAGTATAGCTGTAACCTTTACAGGCTGCGAAAGCGATGTGGATAATATAGATTCCTTCGAAAGTAAGTCGAAACTGGTTGTGCTCTCCTATATATCGCCGCAGGATACAATGCTGGAGGTAAGGGTGCAGAAAACCCAGCCTGCTATAGGCAAGCAACTAACCGATGAACAACGGAAGGTTAAGGATGCAACTGTTACTATTTCAAATGGTACTTCCGTTGTAAGCCTGGCCTACAATGCTGAAACAAACCAGTACGAAGCCGATGCACGCGCATGGCCTATAGAAGCCGGAAAAACATATAAGTTAAAAGTGGTTGCTCCGGGCGCCACTGCTGAAGCATCCTGCACCGTTCCTTTTACTGATGGTATAGAGATAACAGAAGCAACAGCCCCATATAGTATTATTGAGGATTATTATGGGCAGAGCGTGCGCAGGTATACTATAACTTTTAAATGGCGGGATGCACCCAATGTCAAAAATTTCTACCGCACCCTGGCTTTCAAAGAATACTCAATTACAGACTTTTATGGTAAGCGCGTTTACAAAGAAGGCCTTTATGCCAGCTACGAGGATGATAAGGAGATCCAGGATGATGAGGAAACTGACAATGGAATAATGACATCAGAACCTTTGGTTTTCCATGATTACAACTATGAAAATATAGACAAACCGTATTATATACATTGTGTACTCGTGGTATCAGACCAAAACTACTATTTATACCATCGTTCACTAGACGAACAGGAAGAATCGAACGGAAACCCTTTTGCTGAACCTACCCTGATGTATACCAACATGGAAGGAGGTATTGGCGTTTTTGCCGGGTATAATCAACTTCTCTCCACCATAGAAATAGAGTAAGACAAAAAAGCCCGGGCATTGCACCGGGCTTTTTTGTTTGGCTGGTTTAATAAGTAACGGGTAAGTATAGCCCGTTATATTTGTATTCTTCGAAACCCAACTGAGAATAGGAGAGTAGTTAATTGGTTTAGAAGCATAGATATACGTAGATTAGAGTTTATTTAAATTTTACCCTTCAGTTATCTGGAGGAAACGCCGCACATAATGAGTAATATTAAAGATCCAGTGCCTGATGCGAACAGGGCAGTAAGCAGAAAGGAGAAGCGTGACTTTAACAATGAAGAGATATATCGGCTCATAATTGAAGGTGTAAAGGATTACGCTATTTTCATGCTCGACACTACCGGTAAAATAGTTACCTGGAATGCCGGAGCAGAGCATATAAAAGGGTATAAAGCTGACGAAATAATCGGCAAACACTTCTCCATCTTCTATCCGCGCGAAGCACTTGAGCGAAATTTTCCACAGTTTGAGTTAACCAAAGCGAAAGCTGATGGTAAATTTGAAGATGAAGGCTGGCGTGTGCGAAAAGATGGCAGCCTGATATGGGCCAACGTGGTTATAACTGCTCTATACAATAAGCAAGGCAAGCATATTGGCTTCTCGAAAGTTACCAGAGACCTATCGGAGCGGAAGAAGAATGAAGATCTGATGTTTAAAAACCAGGAACTGTTACGTATTAACAAAGATCTGGATAACTTTATATACACTGCTTCGCATGATCTGAAAGCCCCTGTTATAAACCTGGAAGGGTTGGTAGAGGTGCTGAAAGAAGAGATAGGAGATAACAAACATGAAGCAGTACTCTCCAGAATAACCCATTCCATAAACAGGCTAAAGAACGTAATAACGGACCTTTCAGATATAGCCAGATTGCAGGAATCAGGTACGACTAAAGAACCTGTTCCTTTGCAGGAGCTTTTTGATGAAGTAAAGGAAGACCTTGATATAAGTATAGGAAGAACCGGAGCAAAAATAACTTCTGATCTTGGTGATTATACATTGTTGCGCTACCCGCGCAAGAACCTGCGCAGTGTGTTATATAACCTGTTGTCCAATGCCATTAAATACGCTTCTCCGGAGCGTACCCCGGAAGTACATATAAGTATAGAGCAGCCATCTCCGAACCTTTTAGTGCTTCGTGTTGCTGATAATGGTTTAGGCATGAATGAAGTACAGCTGCAGAAAATCTTCCAGATGTACCGGCGCATGCATACCCATGTAGAAGGCTCCGGACTTGGGCTATACATTGTTAAAAGGATACTGGAAAATCAGGGCGACAGCATTGAAGTGCAGAGCGAAGAAGGAAAAGGTACGACGTTTACCATTTTCTTCCGCACAGGAGAATTATAGTTCCTGCAAGAGCCACTGAGTCATTTCCGGATCATTTATACTTTGTTGCCGTACATTATACCTAAGCCTTTGCGCTTTAAATTATGTATCATTAAACAAAGTAAACTATGGCACAAGGAGATAAATCTGCTTACACTGATAAGCAGAAACGCCAAGCAGAGCATATAGAAAAAAGCTATGAGAAACGCGGCGTAAGCGAAAAAGAAGCTGAAAAAAGAGCCTGGGCTACCGTAAATAAACACGATGGCGGCGGTAAGAAAAGCGGCTCAGGAAGAGGCAAGTCTTAATAGTTATTAAGTATAAATTTGATAAAAAAGGCCGGTAGTTTCATCTACCGGCCTTTTTGTTTACGGATAATTGTTAGTGTGCGCCTGCGGATCGTCGTAGTCTGGTTCTGCAGGTACATGCGGAGTGGTAATTGGTCTGTTATGAGAAAATGGTCTCTCCGAAGTATAGGTTCTGCCTGCTCTTCGTTTGCCGTTTCTGTTGCGCATAGTAAGCAAAGCGGCTCCTGCCAGGGCAACAACTCCGGCAGCCAGCATTACTTTTGTAGCAGGGCTAGAGACAGCAGGAGGCACAGATACTACACCCAGTTCGTCGGTTATAGCGGGTTCGTGTACATAACGCCCATGCTCGGGTACAGCTATGGCCCAGAAATCTCGCACCAGTTCGTCCAGTTGCCATTGCAATGTTTGTCCGCGCATAGGCATGCCGTGGCCGGTTGCTGCAATAGCCGGGTTCAGGTGGGCCAGTTTTTCAACTGAATGATGTGCTTCAGCCCAGTTAGAAGTATAATACTTTGGAGGCCCATACACATGTTTCTTCTGAGTCATTACGGCTACCATAGACTCACCATGCCGGGTTATGAAGGCATCGCCGGCAATTAATAACCTGTCGCTCTCCCTGAAAAAGGAGACATGTCCTGCTGTATGCCCTGGTGTATGAAGCCATTTCCAGTCTGGCAGGCCAGGAACAGATCCATCCTGAGGTAGCAGCTCTACATGGTTGGTTATATTAATTGGCTTTTTAGGGTACAGAAACGACATATAGGCCATGCCACCGCCGCCAACACCCGGATCAGGTGGCGGATAACTGGAGCGGCCTGTCAGGTAGGGTAGTTCCAGCGGGTGTGCGTACACCGGCACATCCCACTCGTTGGCAAGTTCTTTTACTGCGCCAATATGGTCGAAGTGGCCATGTGTGAGCAGTATAGATCGTGGGCGTGCACCTGGTCCGAACAATTCTTCTGCAGCAGCTTTAATTTTTCCCGCTGAGCCATAAACACCAGTATCTATAAGTGTCCAGGTGCCGTCAGGTGCTGCTACAAAGTAAAGATTTACGAAAACAGTTTTCATACCCCACACCCCGGGCGCAACCGGGAAAGTGTGCTTACTCCGGTTTATTGTTTCATTTGTCTCCATAGGTTAGTACTGTAAATGATCTGCTAATTTTATAGTTACAGGAATATTTAACTACGCACCACCGGCCAAAGTGGCTGGCAACTATAGAAGTAAATTAGTTAAGCTACCAGATGAATTATTTACTGATGTATTAACATATGAATATACTTAACTGCCTGAATTAAAACAAACTATATATACTAAACCTCCTTATCAGCAGTTATTGCATTGTATTGTTTTATGTAATATATTACATCTACCTAAAGTATAAGTCTGCCAAAAACATAGTTGTAGATGTAATAAGCAGCCAAATCAGCAGAAATTTAATTGCACAACTTTGGTAGAGCATACAGGCACGCTTTTTGTAATTTTGTAGTTAGCTGACACGCCTGCCCTGGTGTAGTAGCGGAATTATTTAACTGTTTTAGAAGTTAGAGTAACATGGTTAACTTATTTGTACCTCCGGGATATATGGCAGTTTATGCCAAATGTATAGATGCATCGCTGCCGGCATTTGAGCCGGATGAGTGGGTGGAAGAAGGCAAAATATATTCTGTGAAGCACTTTACCGAGCCAATGAATCAGGGTGAAGGTTTTGCTATAACCTTGATGGATGAAGATGGTGTTGAGATCCATCCTTCGCCGTCGCACTGGAGTTTTGCTTCGCACCGCTTCGAGCTTTATACTTTGTTTCTGAATTAAAATCTTTCAGTAACTATTTACGTTAATGAGAAAGGCTGCCACGAGCAGCCTTTTTTTTATTACCGTTGGTTTGTGTAGTACCAGGAGTGTTTATGATCAGCCCCGAAGAATTCAATAATCTGCCTCCACACCTTCAGGCAGAGCTGGCCCTTACCGAGGGGCATTACCTGCATCACCGCATCAGAGGCTGGTGTAAAATAGACCTGTACTGGCTCTATGATTTTTATGTGGAACTATGGTTCTTTTATGATCTGAAGAGCATTGGCCTTGTCCGTGCACTTACCACCTATAATGCTTTAGATCCTTACGCCGAAACTATAAAACTGAAGCTATCCATTAATAAAGAGAAAGATTAGTTTAGGAGGGACGAGTTAGAGAGTTTGGGAGTTAAAGCAATTAACTATTATCAACCAACCAAAAGTAAGGCTAGGTATACTATAGCTCATGCAAATTCTATACTTTTGAAGTATGAGCAGAAATCTATTATTAATCAGCACATCCACTACGCATGGCACCGGTTACCTGGAACATGCCGAACAAGAAATAAAAGAATTACTGAAAGGCAAAAACAGCATTCTGTTTATACCTTATGCCCGCCCAAATGGCATTTCGCATACACACTACACTGCCAAAGCCCGCGAAGCTTTTGAGAAGTGGGGGATTAGTGTAACCGGTGTGCACGAATATGAAAACCCGGTAAAAGCAGTGAACGAAGCTGAGGCAGTATTTATAGGTGGTGGCAACACATTTCTGCTGCTGAAGCAACTATACGCTAACAAACTGGTGGAGCCTTTAAAAGAGCGTGTTCGTAAAGGAATGCCTTATATAGGAACAAGTGCCGGAACAAACGTAGCCGGTAAAACTATAGGTACAACCAACGATATGCCAATCGTACATCCTAAAACACTTGATGCCCTAGAGTTAGTGCCATTTAACATCAACCCGCATTACCTGGACCCAATCCCGGACTCTACCCACATGGGTGAAACCCGCGAAACCCGCATCCTGGAATTCCATGGCCATAACCGCCAGCCTGTTGTTGGCTTACGCGAAGGAAGCATGCTGCGTGTTGAGGGTGATAAGATACAGTTGTTAGGTCCGCTTACAGCGCGAGTATTCCTGCAGGGCCAAAAGCCAATGGAGTTTGCCCCATCTGATGATATTACTTTCCTGCTGGAAGCTTACTAGCAGGTAAATTATACTTTATAGTTTGAAGAAGACAGCTGCTGATGTGGCTGTCTTTTTTGTTTTTACCTCACCCCAGCCCTCTCCTTTTAATGAGGGCCCCTACCCCCAAAACAGGAGAGGGAGTTTGTTCTGTAATCTCGAACAGCGTGAGGGGTGTGGGAAAGTTTTATAGTTGGTGTTTTCCAACCACCCCCGGCCCCTCCTTGTCTAAGGCGGGGAGCTTTTTGTTTCTGCTATGGTTAGAGCTATAGTTTTATAGTTTACGATATTGAGCGGACAGGTTGTGACCTGTCCCTAAGAAACTACAACTACAAGAAAAGCTAAGTGCTATGGCATCTCCAACATCTATAGATTTACTATCGAACAGATCACAGTCTTTGGGTGGAGCGCCTTGTAGATTTCTGGTGCCGTAGGCATTGCGAGTATGCGAGCAAAAGGAATGTACACAGCGCAATACCCGAAGACGGGGCCTCCCGGCCGTGAGCGCATCAAGGCATAGTATAGAACAGTAGGTAAGTAAAACTCCCAGGATTGGAAGTGGCTATGAAAGTATAGCTTGATTCAAGTAAGTATAAGCTTCAACTATAAGCTGTAATAGATTTCTCTCTTAGGCCCGAAATAACATTAATAAGTATGAACGGTGCGGTTTTAAGAATCAAAAAGCTAAATCACAAAAATTAGCTAATTTTGCAGTATCGTGAGAAATAAGAAACAAAAGACTTTCGAGATACTCGAAAATATTAGGATAGAAGAGATGGTGGCCGAAGGTAAATGCCTGGCGCGCCATAATAATATGGTTGTTTTTGTAGGCGGCGTGGCTCCCGGCGACGTAGTAGACCTGCGCATTACCAAAAAGAAAAAAAGCTTTATGGAAGCTGTGCCGGTGCAGTTCAGAGAATATTCTGAGCTACGTGTGCAGCCATTCTGCGAGCACTTCGGGATTTGTGGTGGTTGTAAGTGGCAACACATTGGCTACGATACCCAGCTATACTATAAAGAGAAACAGGTACGCGATAACCTGGAGCGCATTGGGAAAGTGGCATTACCTCCATTTGATCCTATACTTGGTTCTAAAAAGGATAAGTTCTACCGCAACAAGTTAGAGTTCACGTTTTCTGGCTTTGGCTGGTTAACAAACGAGCAGATTCAGTCGGGTCAGGAGTACGACCGTAACGCGCTGGGTTTTCATATGCCGGGCCGCTTTGATAAGATACTGGACATTCAGAACTGCTACCTGCAACCCGATCCGTCTAACGCCATCCGGTTGGCAGTGCGTGATTATACCCGTGCAAAAGGTTTGGTATACTATGATGCGGTAAAACAGACTGGCTTCCTGCGTAACCTGATCGTGCGTACGGCCAATACCGGCGACCTGATGGTAATTCTCTTAGTGAAGCATGACGATCGGGAAGCTATTCATGGCATTCTGGATGATCTGTATGCAAAATTCCCGGAGATTACCTCGCTACAATATGTGGTGAACACCAAAATGAACGACACCTTCCACGATCAGGAGGTGATCTGCTACAAAGGCCAGCCTTATATTTATGAGCAGATGGAGGATATCCGTTTCCAGGTGGGGCCAAAATCTTTTTACCAGACCAACGCAGACCAGGCTTATGAACTGTACCGCCTGACACGCGAGTTTGCAGGATTAACTGGCAATGAACTGGTTTATGACCTGTATACAGGTGCCGGGACTATAGCTAACTTTGTTGCCCGTCAGGCCCGTGAAGTAATTGGTATTGAGTATGTGCCAAGCGCTATTGAAGATGCTAAAATCAACTCGCAGCTAAACAACATTACCAATACTACTTTCTATGCCGGCGACATGAAAGATATACTTTCGGATGAGCTGATTGCCCGACATGGCCGACCGGAAGTAGTGATAACTGACCCTCCACGTGCTGGTATGCACCCTGATGTGGTAGAGAAATTACTGCAGGTGCACGCTGACCGTATAGTATATGTAAGCTGCAACCCAGCTACACAGGCCCGTGACCTGGAGCTTTTATCGGATAAGTATGATGTAACGCGAGTGCAGCCGGTGGATATGTTCCCGCAAACACACCATGTTGAAAATATAGTTTTACTAACAGCTAAATAGATATTAGGCTATAGTATTTAGATGTTACATGCTGGATGTATGCCTCTTCCTAAAGAGATCAGATGTCTAATATCTAAAATCTAACGTCTGTAAAGAATATGGAAAACGATCCGGAATTAAACGGTAAATACCTCGGCACCATTTCGAAGGATTTTGTGGTGGTGGCCGAAACTCTGCGCGAAGCTTCTTACCAGGTGCGCAAACGCCAGATATCAAAGTACCCGATCTTTGTGTTCAGCAGAACGCAGGTGCCGGTGGGTTCTAACTTTGTGGCGAAAGAAGAGTTGGCGCTTGAGTGGAATATCAACGCTTCGTACCTGGAGGATTTTATGCAACGCAACCTGATTCTGGAAGACCGTGCAGAAGATTTTATAGCTGCCTACAAAGACCCGGATGAATTCTGTTGCCTGTTTGTGGTAGATGGCGAGTTCCAGAACTTCGTGTTCATTCCTTACCCGGAAGATTAGGAACAGACGCTAGACACAGGACATAAGATTTAAAATTTTTAATAAAAAAGGAAGCTCGAGAGCTTCCTTTTTTTGTATGCAGACTGTTTTCAGTCCTGCATCTTGTGTCTAAAATCTTAAGTCTTAAAAATGTGTCCAGCCTTGTGCTTTTAGCGGGAATGACTGGCCATGTTTATTGGCCATATTTATACCTTCGCTGGCTTCCGTAATTTTACCGATGATGCTGATATCCGGGTGGTTTTTTAGTTTGTCATAATCAGCTAGTGGGGCTGTAAACAGCAGTTCATAGTCTTCGCCGCCGTTTAGCATACACATGACCGGGTCCAGGTTAAATTCCATGGCAGCTTCCAGCATCTGCTCATCAGCAGGCAGGTTTTCGCGGTAGATGGTAGCACCTACTCCGGACTGAGAACATATATGCATCAGTTCCGAAGCCAGTCCGTCTGACACATCAATCATAGAAGTTGGTTTTACTCCAATTTCTTTTAATTCGTGTATCACATCCATGCGTGCCTCCGGGCGCAACTGACGACCAACAATGTACTCATGGCTCTCTAGTTGTGGTTGCATGTCTGGATCAGCCATAAAAGCCTGTTTCTCACGCTCCAGTACCTGTAAACCTAAATAAGCTGCACCTAAATCGCCGGTCACACAAATAAGGTCGTTTACTTTAGCGCCACTACGCAGTGCTGCTTCGCCTTTGGCAACTTCACCAATGGCAGTTATACTTATAACTAAACCAGCTCTTGATGATGTAGTATCACCGCCAACCAAGTCTACTTTATAGTTCTCGCAAGCTAACCTTATACCTTCGTATAGTTCATCTATAGCTTCTACAGTATAGCGTGCACCTACCGCAATGTTCACTGTTATCTGAGTAGGTTTCGCGTTCATAGCTGCTATATCAGACACGTTAACCGCTACAGCTTTATAACCCAAATGTTTGAGTGGGCAAAAAGTAAGGTCGAAATGAACCCCTTCCAGCAGCATATCACTGGTAATCACCAATTGCTTTTCTTCCGGCTCAATTACTGCTGCATCGTCGCCGATGCCTTTTATAGTTGATGGCTGCTGCAATACCACCTTCTCTTTTATGCGTCTGATCAGGCCAAACTCACCTACTTCGCTTAGTGGAGTTAGTTCGCTCATAGTTCTATCTTAAATTGAATGGCTGCAAAATTACGAATTATAAGTAATAAACTGTCCCCTTGAGGGAACCATAACGGTGTTTACTTTATCAGATTTATACTTTGCTTAAAAGTGGTTGAGATTACAACTGTACTTAACACCGCTGCAGTCCTCTCAAGAGGACAATCACTTAAAATTATTGCTCTCTTAAACAGAAAAGGCGCAACTATAAGCTGCGCCCTCTCCACTATGTTTCACTATAGTTTCTTTTATGCTCCTTTTTGATCTTCCTGTTTATCTGATGCTAACAACTGCTGTGATTTTGAACCGCCCTCGTTAATGGCTTGCATCTGGTTTATAGTTGCATCTTTAACCTCGTCAAATTCATCTTTATACTTTTTGCTCACCGGGTCAGCCGATGGTAGTTTCACGCGGAGGGCGTCTACCTGCTTCCCATTCTTCCAGAAGCGGTAGCAAAGGTGCGGACCGGTTGCCAGGCCGGTGCTGCCTACATAACCTATGGTTTGGCCTTGTTTTACACGTTTGCCTGCACGCATGCCTTTTGCAAACTTCGACATGTGGAGGTATTGGGTAGTATAAGTCTTATTGTGTTTGATCTTTACATAATAGCCATTGCCACGGCTATACTTTGCTTCTAATACCACACCGTCGCCTACTGTTCGGATAGGAGTACCATAACGAGCTGCAAAGTCGGTGCCCAGGTGTGGCTTGTAGCGTTTCTGCACCGGGTGAAAACGCTTTTTAGAAAAGCGGGAGCTAACGCGGCTATACTCCAGTGGCTCTCTCAGAAATGCTCTTTTCAGACTTTTGCCATCCTGATCGTAGTAACTCAGGTTTTTACCTTGCTGAAATCCGATAGCGTAGATCTCTGTTCCTTCGTGCTCAAAGTATGCTGATTTGATTTTGCCGAACCCTATCGTTTTACCATTTACTACATGCTCGTCGTAGATCAGCTTAAACTTGTCGCCGGGCTGTATACGGTTCAGGTCGAGGCGCCAGGCATAGATGTCGGCAAAGTGGTTTACAAGCTGCGCAGATCCACCTGCTTCGGTTAAAGCATCAAACAGAGAATTTTGTATGATACCCGCAATGGCGCGCTCTACAGTATCAACCTTACGTTTTTCCAGCGTCACATTCAGCTCACCGCGCAGGTCATAAATTACATATTCTGTTTCGCAGGGCTCATAAATAAAGTATTGCGCAGTTCTGCCAGAATCAGGTAAGTGCAGAATGGTATAGTTGCGGTTGGCACTAATGCGACGGACGTTAAATACATCCCTTGATTTTTTTGCCAGTTCCGAAATGGTAGTTAGTGTAATGTTATATTCATCAAGTATTTCTGAAAGGTTTTCTCCTCGTTTAACAGTGGCTTCTACAATCTCCAATGAGTCGGTTGGGATGCCATAAACAATAGGAGCGGGTGCTTTTACTTTAATTGGTTGAGCTAGTGGTGCTGTTGTGTTTGGTCTGCTTTGGGCACTGGCTTTTTCAAAAGTTAAGTTTTGTGCTACCGTAAAAAACACTAACATCGAAATAGCTATCAGGGTGGCCAGGCTGATACTACGTTTGAACATTACTAATTGGCTAAAATTGAAACTATGCGCGAAAATATGGCTTAAACAATAGAAATAAAAATAAAGCTATACACAATAATCAGATTATAAATTAGTTACGCTTGTTTTTGATTGACTTGATTTAGCATTAATGTTGCACTTGTTGTAAAGTGAGTTTGCATTATATAAATGTATATAATTTGCTATGTTTCTAACTGTCAGTGGTTTATAGTTGTTTTGCCTCTAAGTGCTTTGATTGCATATTTGCTTTAAAAAATCTTTTATAACTTTGGTGCTTATGAAAGCATTAGAAGGAAAAGTAGCTCTGGTAACCGGGGCATCAAAAGGAATAGGCCGTGCCATTGCACAAAAGTTTGTGGAAGAAGGCGCGCAGGTAGCATTTACCTACTTATCAAGTGTTGAAAAAGGTCAGGCCCTGGAGCAGGAACTTACTGCCAACGGTGGTAAAGCAAAAGGCTATCGCTCCGATGCTTCTGACATCGCGCAGGCTGACAAGCTGATCGAAGATGTTGTTGCTGAGTTCGGTAAGATCGACATATTGGTGAACAACGCCGGCATTACCCGCGACGGTTTGCTGATGCGCATGACCGAGGACCAGTGGGATGCCGTGATCAACACCAACCTGAAATCTGTTTTTAACCTGACAAAAGGTGCTACCAAGCACATGATGCGTGCCAAGAATGGCTCTATTATCAACATCACATCGGTGGTAGGTATAAAAGGTAACGCAGGTCAGGCTAACTATGCAGCTTCTAAAGCTGGTAGCATTGGCTTTACCAAGTCTGTTGCCTTGGAGCTGGGTTCGCGAAATATCCGTTGCAACGCTATTGCCCCAGGCTTTATTGAAACAGAAATGACCGGCGAGCTGGATCAGAAAGTGGTAGACGAGTGGAGAAAGGCTATTCCGTTGAAGCGTGGCGGTACTCCTGAGGATGTGGCAAACTGCGCTGTATTCCTGGCGTCCGACCAGTCATCTTACATTACCGGGCAGGTATTGCAGGTAGATGGCGGTATGCTGACTTAACAATTAAGAATGAAGAATTGCGGATTATGAATTAAATTTATACTTCGTAAAACTATATAAAGACCAATGCTGTAACGTTTACGTTAGTAGCATTGGTCTTTTTCGTTTATCTTTAGTTGAAAGACATCCATTCGTAATTCAAAATCAGAAATAGCTTGAACAGTTTCCGACTGATAACGACTTATTCGCCGTGGCTTATACTTGCCTGCCTGGCTGTGGGGGCGCTGTATGCGTGGTTACTGTATAGTAAGCGTGCGCCGTGGCCTAAAAGTATAAACTATGGCTTAGCAGCTTTAAGGTTTCTGGTAGTTAGCTTTTTGTGCTTCCTGCTGCTGGGGCCAATGGTGCGGTATATTGCGAACACTACTATAAAGCCGGCTATAGTTTTTGCGATGGACAATTCGCAGTCGGTGAAGTTGTTTTCTGATTCGGTGCAACTGAACCAGGCGCAGCTGCGCTTGCAAACTATACTTTCCAAATTACAGGATGCTGGCTATGAAACAGAGATCCGAACCCTGAGCGATACTACCAAACCTGAAACACTGGAGCAACTGCATTTTAAGGCACCTGCCACTAACCTGAGTCAGTTTTTACAGAACATCCGTAGCGACTATAGTAACCAGAACCTAGCAGGTGTGGTTTTGCTTTCTGATGGTATCGTGAATCAGGGAATCTCACCTACCTATGCCAACTATAACTATAGTATTTACCCGGTAGCAGTAGGCGATACAGTGCCTAAAAAAGATATTGTGCTGGCATCGTTGCGTTACAATAAAGTAACCTATAGTGGCAATCGTTTCCCGTTGGAGGCAGAAGTGGAACAACAGGGCTTTGGCAATAGAACAGTGGCCGTAACATTAAAAGAGAATGGCAAAGCGATAGACCGAAAAACTATAACTCTAAAGCAGGGGCAGGCCGTACAGCAGGTGCCTTTCCAGGTGATGGCTGGTGGTTTGGGTAAACGCCATTACGAAGTGCAAGTTGTGCCGCAGCAAGGTGAGTTTACAGCCATCAACAACACCAAGCATGCTTATATTGATGTGGTAAAAGGCAAGATAAAAATACTGATAGCCGCCGCTGCGCCACACCCGGATATCAATGCCCTGCGTGCCGCCATTGAAACGAACGAGAACTACGAAACAGAACTGTTTATACCTGGCCTTACCTCTTTAAAACAACAGGATTATGATGTGGCTATACTCCACCAGTTGCCGGGCAGAACAGCCGGAGGCGATGCAGCTTTAAGTCTGGTACGACAAAAGAACATTCCGAGCCTGTTTATACTTGGCCCACAAAGTGACATTCAGGATTTTAACCGTCTGAACGCAGGAGTAAGGGTAAGTACAACTGGTCAGGCAGATGAAGTAACTACGGCTATTAACCCTAACTTCAGTACATTTAAAGTGGCAGATGAGGCTACAGAGCGACTGAAACAATATCCGCCGGCTACAGTGCCTTTTGGCGATTACCAGGTGGCTCCTAATACTGAGACCGTGCTATACCAGCAGGTTGGCAGTGTTCGCACGACAAAACCTTTGCTTACAGTGCAAACGGCTGGTAACACACGTAACGCTACGTTGCTGGCATCCGGAACATGGCAATGGCGCATTGCTGAAGCAGCCAATAACCAAAATCCTGTGGTATATGATAAGCTGATTACAAACCTGGTACAGCTGCTAAGCGCGCCCCGTAATAAGAAACGCCTGAACGTATATCCATCCCAGAACGACTATACCAGCAACGACGAGATTATTTTTGAAGCAGAAGCTTACAACGAAGCGCTTGAGCCTGTCTACGGACAGAAAATTACACTAAGGATTACCGATGAAAAAGGAGGGGCCAAGTCTTTCACCTTCGCAAATGGGGAGAACCAGGCAGGAGTAAATATAGGTTCGCTGGTTGGCGGCCGCTATACCTACACAGCAACAGCACACATTAACGGCTCGCTGCAGCAGGACAAAGGCGAATTTATAGTTGAGGAACTGCAATTAGAAGCGCTGCATGCCGTAGCCGATCATAATCTGCTTTACCAACTGGCCAGCAACACCGGCTCCCGATTATACTACCCTAACACCTTAGAGCAGCTTGAGCAGGATATCTTAAAAGCCAACCATAAACCTGTAATCGACAGCACTGAAGATGTGCGGGATGTTGTGGATCTGAAGTGGCTGTTCTTTGTATTGTTAGCGTTGATAACCGCGGAGTGGTTTGTAAGGAAGTATAATGGGAGTTATTGATAAAGATTCCTTAGTTTCCTCAGCGCCTGTGAGCGTCTTACTGCTATAGTTTGCATATTGTCATCCCGAGCGCAGTCGAGGGATCTTATATGTCCTGTAGTTAGAGTCTATACTTACTTGAACCAAGCTATACTTCCATAGCTGCCTCTATTCCTGGGAGCTCTACTTGCCTTTCGTTCATTTCCAGCTTTGGTGCGCTCACCGCCGCGGGGCCTCGCCTTTGGGCATCGCGCTGCTGATTTGAAGCTACCCTCGCTGTGCTCGTGTTGCCTTCGGCACCGCAACAAATCAAAGGCGCTCCACCCAAAGACTGTTAGCAGTTCGATAGCTATAGATAATTAGAGATACTATAGTTGCATAGCTTTATCAGCAATGTATTTCCGTAGGGACAGGTCACGAACTGTCCGCTCATGGTCTGTAGCTATAAAATTATAGCTTGTGCTATAGCAAAGGCAGAACTGTCCCCTTAAGGGGACTACAGGGGTGTAAAACAGTTACTATAAAACAATAACTTAAGAGTTCGCAGGAGCTGAGAAGCGTGCCAAAGGCTTTTGGATTCTGTAAGGTCTTCATAACCTGAACCAGTAATCATATAAGTACTAATTCCCACTAAACTAGGAAGGACTAAAACAAAAAAGCCACTCGGTTAAGAGTGGCTTTTTATCTTGTGATCCCGCTGGGATTCGAACCCAGGACCCATACATTAAAAGTGTATTGCTCTACCAGCTGAGCTACGGAATCGGTACTGCTTGTTTACCCTGAATGGGAGCGCAAAATTAGAAGCTTCATTTTAAAAATCAAATTTAAATTCAGCTTTTATTTTACAGCTTTACCCTTACAGGTGCAAGAAACAAAAAGCCTTTTCGTTCAGAAAAGGCTCTGCTCTTATTTGTGATCCCGCTGGGATTCGAACCCAGGACCCATACATTAAAAGTGTATTGCTCTACCAGCTGAGCTACGGAATCTTTTAGTAACTTGCAGTGCTAAGGGCGTTTCCCTTAATTGCGATGCAAAAGTAACAGCAATCTGATTAAATGCAAAATCTTTGGTTCAAAATATCTGGCTTTTTAGCTGTTTTTTTGCTCTTGCTTTTAAAACCAGCTTATAGTCAGGAACATAAATTTATGTATGCCAAAGCTGATTCTTTGTTTGAACGGCAGCATTATACCGAAGCGCTGACGTTATATGAGCAAATCCTGAATAAAGAGCAGCAGTACTCCCCGCAAATGCTGCTTAAAATGGCTTACATAAAAGAAGGACTTCGTGATTATACCGGGGCTATGTATTACCTGCATTTGTTTTACACCAAGCAACCCAGCCGGTCGGTGTTGAAGAAGATGGAAGAACTGGCCCAGGCGCACCGCCTGAGTGGCTATGAGTATAACGACTTGCAGTTCTTTAAAACACAGTTCAGTAAATACTACATGCGTATCCTGGAGCTGATGTTATTGGCGGCTGTGGTAACAGTAACGGTGATGGTAGTAAGCTGGCGGAAAGGCCATACATTTACCCGTACTTTTAAGACTGGCTTTGTGCTATACCTGCTGTTTATACTTTACTATATCAATTTCCTGAACCTGGGCCGTGGCGGCATCATTAAAAGTAACCAAGTTGCTATTATGTCAGCGCCTTCGGCTGGGGCTAACTGGCTGGCTACAGTTTCCCAAGGCCATAAAGTACCCATTACTGGTGAGCGCGATATCTGGTACGAGATAAAATGGAAAGGGGAGACGGCCTATATCCGCAAGAAGAACCTACTGCAGTTACCTTAAGTAGTTTTTAGTTTTTCGTGTTTCGAATTAATTATAAAATGAAATACCAAACACGAAAAACTAAACACGATCTATTTCAGCGGCGAATCCTTCTCTTTAGCCATATGGTTGTAAACAAGCTTATCTGTTAGACTTGGAAACCACTTATTCAGGAACACAGTCAGCTTGCCCTGAAAGGTCATTACAAGATCTCGCTTGCGTTTTATAGTTGCTTTAAGTATCTGGTCTGCTACTTCCTCCGCTGTCATCATGTTACCTTCGTCGCGTGGCGATTCACCTTGCTGCTGACCATTAGCAGCCAATGCCGTGTTTCGGATATTGGATGCAGTAAAGCCAGGGCAGGCAATAAGTACATGTACACCTTTGTGCAGCATTTCGGTACGTAGTGTTTCCAGGAAGCCATGCATGGCAAACTTAGAAGCGGAATAACCCGTGCGGGCAGGCAAGCCACGATATCCAGCTATAGATGAGATACCGATAATAGAACCTTTAGCAGCCATAATGTAAGGCAGCGCAAATTTGGTAGTGTAAACAGTACCCCAGAAGTTAATATCCATCACCTTCCTAATCACATTCAGGTCCAGGTCCTGGAATAAGGCGCGCATTGATATACCAGCGTTATTGATCAGGATGTCCAGCCTGCCAAAGCGATCTACGGTTTCCTGCACCATGCGCTGACAATCTGCTTCTATACTTACGTCGGCGTTAATGGCTACATTCGCTATACCTGCTGCGCTAAGTTCCTGGCTCGTCTGGTCCAGGTTCTGCTGGTTACGACCTGATACGGCTACTTTAGCACCTGCCTTACCAAATGCAATAGCACATGCCTTGCCTATACCTGATGTACCACCAGTGATCAATACAACTTTATCTTTCATTAAATAATTGCTGTTTCTATAATTGCAAAGATAAGCTAAGATTATCAGGATAAAAGAATAGCGGGAAGTGTTGCCGTTATGTATTTTAAACTTAAGCTATGGGTAGGATTATAGCTGATACAAATAAAAAGCCCCTGCTGTGATGGCAGGGACTTTAAAATACTTAATTATTAGGCTTCAACTTTAAAGAGTCTGCCAAAAAGTTCGTGTTTATACTTCCGGTTCTCTCTGAGTACAGCTATCATTGCAAATACAGAAACAGCTATTAATACAGGGTATAGCAGGTAAAGCAATGGGTGTAGTAACGGTAATAACAATAAGCCAACAAGCAGCAACGAAAGCATGTTATAAAGGTATGATGTTTTAGCACTAAAGCTCATCATGCTGCCTTTAACTACTTTAGGACTAACAAATGAGGCAAGTATACCTAGCGGAGTTAAAACAAGTACCGAAGCCACATACATTACCAGCATGAACATAGCATCTTCATGGTTAAAGAGTGCTACATAAAGCGCCAGCATTGCGGCATCAATCAGTAAAGGCACACGCAAAGGTATCAGGCTTGATTTAAAGAAATCTTTAGCACTGCCGCTGGTGCGCTCAACCGTTAACCACAGGTTTTTGTAAAAGCCCCACACGTTGTTGAACACGTACGAGTAAATAATAGCTGGGCCAAAGAAGATCCAGATCGTTAAGTTCTTATCGTAGATGTGGATGCCTTTAGCTGTGTAAACAGCTGCATCTGCACCAAGTATAATCAGTTTTAGTCCTAGGCCAAACAATAGTAACTGACGCGCCTGCTTAGAATTTTTGAACAAGCGCCAGCCCAGGCTGCGGTGTTTGTTGTGGCTATAGTTTACCACCTTGCGTTTCGGCTCCATGGCTGCCAGTTCCAGGAAATAATTTGCGCCCAGAAATGCTCCCAAAGATGCCAGATGTACTACCAGATCAAACCAACTCTGTGCTGGGTTATACATAGGCAGTCTTGCCTGCAACGCTATAAATGCACCACCCAAAACAGCTGCAGAAATAAAGTTGAGGTGAAGCCAGCGCATTTTACGCTCCACCAGTACCTGCAAAGAGCGTTTGGTAACGTGTGCCGTGAGCAGCACCATCGTACTTTGTAAAAGGTACAGGAAAGTATAATCCGGTGAAAGTATAAACAGCAGGAACAGGAAATTAACCAGTACAAAGTTAAAGGGAGAGAAAAGCTCAACAGGCAATTCTACCCAAAAACGTTTTAAAGGCTTAATAGGGTACAGGCGCGGGATCAGGTCTAGTTTAGGTACATAGGCCGGGAAAAAGCCCCGAATTACAGTAATACCCAGGACAAATAAGTTAATGTAGCGGATTACTTCTGTAACACTTGTAGCACCTCCATTATGGGCCTGCTCCAGTAAATAGGAAAACAGCCATCCATAGAAGCCCGATAACACAATACCACCGCCAAGCAGGAGCACCCGTTGTAGTTTATTTTGTCTGAAAAATCCGGCAAGTCTCGCGTTAAGCGAAAACAGTACTAAATCCATTATCTGTAGTTAAGAGTTATGAGTTAAGAGTTTTGAGTCGGAAATATAAATTACTTTCTAACTTCTCACTTTTTAACTTTCTAACTTAGTTAAGCATCCACTCAAAATCAGCTTCGGCTGTCTGGTGGTGTGGTAGCAGTAGCTGGAACAGGGCCTGATCGATCAGGTTTTCTCCGTTCATGGTGAACTCCTGTAATGAGCCGTTATACATCAGTTGTCCATCGTTCAGCACACCTATGTGGGTGGCAATACGCTCTACATAGTTAAGGTCATGCGACGATATCAAAACCACGCGGTTAGGAGTAGAGTAGCTTCGGATTAGCTTAACCAGTAGCTGCGCTGCAATCGGGTCAAGGCCGGTAAATGGTTCGTCAAGTATAAGCACCTGCGGTTTGTGAAGTATAGCTGCCACTATTCCTATCTTCTTTTTCATACCTGTAGAGTAACCCGCAATGTTCTTATGCAACGACTCCTGGTCAGTGAAAAAGTAATTGGTAAGGCTCTTTATGCGCTCGGCAGCTTCTGCAGTAGGCAACTGGTATAGTTTAGACACAAAGTTCAGGTACTCCAACCCAGTAAATTCTTCTATCAATGGGTTGTCTTCGCATAATGCACCTAAATTTCGCTTTACTTCAAGGTGATTAGTGGCATAGTCTTTACCAAAAAGAGAGATAGATCCTTTATCCGGCTGTATCAGATCAAGTATAGCATTCAGGAAAGTACTTTTACCAACACCGTTTTTGCCAAGTAAACAATAGCATTGACCGCTCTCTATTATCAGGTCCAGCTCCTGCAGCACATGCTTCTTACCATATGCTTTCGTTAATCCTTTTATCGCTATACTCATATGCTCTTTTGTACTTTTACCTTTGTGCCTAATTGAAAACTGTTTCAGGTTGAGTCGCTTTAAAGTTACTTACTGCCTCTGAAAAGTCCTAGTGTAAAGCTTTTAAATTTAAAGCTTTATATTTTGTAACAGACATATTTTAAGTGTGTATGTTTTGCAACATCCGTAACAAAGAAAATAGTTCTGTAACAGAGTTATACTTTTAGATAATATTTAAACTAGTAAATAAGACTTGCTTGGGTTATATCTGAATTGTATTTAATTTATGTAATGGTGTAGTTGGTAAGGCTATATTAAATAACATTTTAAGGGTTATGTCGTTTATTATTTAGATAAACCTAAAATTTAGTTTAAGTTTGTTTATTAATAGTTACGGCTGATATGATAAAATTGTACACTGCTTTACTTCTGTCTATTCTTCCTGTTATAGGGTTAGCACAGAACGGCAAGGTAACAGGCATTATAAAGAGTGGAACTGAAAGGATTGGATTTGCAAGTATCGGGCTTGAAGGAACCAGCCTTGGTGCCACGGCAACAGCTAATGGTAGTTTCGAGATAGGACAGGTGCCTGCAGGCAACTATAAGCTTCTGGTGTCGGTGCTGGGTTATAAAAAGTTTAGGCAAAGTATATCCGTAAAACCCGGCCTGGATACAAACCTGCAGGTGCAATTGGAAAAAGATGATGCCCGGCTAAACGAAGTAGTGGTAACCGGAACAATGCGCGAAACCTACTTAACGGAGTCGCCAGTGCCGGTTGAAATCTATACCCCGGCCTATTTCCGGAAGAACCCGACTCCAGCTTTGTTTGAGGCCCTGGAAATAGTAAATGGCGTACAGCCTCAGATAAACTGCAACGTATGCGGTACCGGCGATATTCATATAAACGGAATGGAAGGGGCCTATACAATGGTGTTGATAGATGGTATGCCGATCATGAGTGCATTGTCTACGGTGTATGGGCTGAGCGGCATACCCAACAGCCTGGTAGAGCGGATAGAGGTGGTAAAAGGGCCGGCATCTACCTTGTATGGGTCAGAAGCGGTGGCCGGCCTGATAAATGTGATCACTAAAAGCCCTGTAAAAGCGCCTGTTGCAACAGCAGATGTATTTTATACTTCCCATAAAGAACTGAACGCGGATGTAGGTATAAGTAAAAGGCTGGGTGCAGCATCCACTATACTTAGTACCAACTATTTCCGGAACCAAGACAGGCGCGATGTGAACAACGATAACTTTACAGACATTCCTCTACAGCACCGGGTATCCGTTTTTAATAAGTGGAGCCTTGCAAGAACGGGCGGTAAAACAGCTGACCTAGCACTCCGGTATTATTATGAAGACCGCTTCGGCGGTGAATTGCAATGGTCTCAGGCTTTTCGGGGCGGCGACAGCATTTATGGCGAGTCGGTGTATACACGTCGCTACGAAATGCTGGGCGCTTATCAACTGCCCATATCGGAGCGTGTTATGCTCAGCTACTCTTATAATGATCATCTCCAGAACTCAGTTTATGGCAATACTATTTACAAAGGCCACCAACGGGTATTATTTGGGCAACTGGTTTGGGATAAGCAACTTACATCTGCCTTTAACTTACTGGCGGGCACTGCTTACCGCTATACTTATTACGATGATAATACCCCTGCAACCGGTACCCAGGACAAAACTGATCCGGATTATACTTCGCTGCCCGGAGCTTTTCTACAGGGCGAGTATAAAATTGCCCCAACCACAACGTTATTAACCGGGTTGCGCTACGACTATAATTCCGACCACGGCAGCATATTTACGCCACGCTTTAACCTGAAATGGAGTCCGGATAAAGACAACACGCTCCGGCTTAGCCTGGGCAATGGCTACCGTGTGGTAAACCTTTTTACAGAAGACCATGCCGCGCTGACCGGAGCCCGCACCATCGTTATCCGGAATGAACTTAAACCTGAGCAGTCTTACAACGCCAGCCTTAACTACCAGCGCTATATTAACCTGAGCGCAGGGTACCTCGAACTGGAAGGCTCTGCATTCTATACTTACTTCACAAACAAGATCGTAGCAGATTTTCTGACAGATAATGACCTGATCATTTATGACAACCTGAGCGGGTATGCTATTTCAAAAGGGTTGGCCCTGGATGCAGAGTTGGTTTTTACACTTCCGCTTAAGTTAAATACAGGCATTACCTGGATGGACGTATACCAGGTAAACAAACTTGGCGAAGGCCGTAAAGAACGTGTTCCGCAACTTAATGCACCTGCTTTTTCAGCTACGTTTGCGGCTTCTTATAACTTTATAAATGCAGGGCTTACCTTAGATTATACCGGAAGTATAAAAGGGCCTATGCACCTGCCTGTGCAGGAAAACGACTTCAGGCCGGATAGGTCGCCGTGGTTTACCCTGCAGAATATCCAGCTTACCAAGGCATTGGCTAATGGACTGGAGTTTTATGGTGGTGTAAAGAATATCTTCAACTTTATGCCCAGGCACCCACTCATGCGCCCATTCGACCCGTTTGACAAGCATGTAGAAGTTGATAACCCCAATAACTATACTTTTGACACGGAGTATAATTATGCGCCATTGCAGGGCAGGAGAACATTTATAGGTGTAAGATATACATTGCCAAAAACTATAAAATAATGATGCCTATTATGTTATGGAATTTTTAAGAGCAGCCACAAACCGTGATTTGCATATATGATGGCAGCTGTTTACTTTTGCACCCACCTAATATCCGCGCACGTGGTGAAACTGGTAGACACGCCATCTTGAGGGGGTGGTGCCTTCGGGTGTGGGAGTTCGAATCTCCCCGCGCGCACTTTACGATAGCCGTAGCTTTAACAAGTTACGGCTATTTTATTTTCTCGAAAGGATTTTCAGGTTTTACCAGCAACACTCTTTCACGCTCAACCACTACAGCACCGGCAGGAGCACCTTTGGGTTTGCGAACCCATTTTTTAGGCGTGTATAGGACAGGGCAAAGCGAGTCCTGTTTACGTTTAGAATACCAGGCAGCTAACTGTGCCGCTTTTTCAAGAACCGTGTTAGGTATAGTTTTGCCAGCCTGATGTTTGATAACTACATGTGAGCCTGAAACATCTTTAGCGTGCAGCCACATATCTTCTTTGTAAGCATGACGCTGTGTAAGTTCATCGTTATTCTGAGAACTTTTGCCTACTAATATCTTATAGCCTTCTGTCTCAAATACCCTGAAAGGCGATTGCTGTTGCGCCTGCTGTTTTGAAGTGAGTAAATTGGCGTACTCGCGTAAGTATAATTTCAGCTCTTTATAGTTTTTAATTTCAGCTAAGGCATGTAGGGCATCTTCCAGAAGAATGATCTCCTCCATTTTCCGCTCCGCTTTCTCTTCCAGCTGCTGGATTTCCAGGTGCTGGTTTTTTGCTTTGCGGTATAGTTTCTCTGCCTGCTTTTGTGGCTTCTCACCACGTTTTAACTTAAAAGTGCGCTGCTGATCGTTATAAAAATCATAAAGGGTTACTTCTTCTGCCTGTGGCGGAATGTTATTCAGGTTAGCCATCAGGATATCGGCCGTCTGAGAATAGGAGCGGTTATAGCGCATTTCCTGTAGTTGCTGCGTTGCCTGTTCTAACACTGTTTTAGAGCCGTTCAGCTTTTTGGTAAGCTGTTGCTTTGCCTGCTCGTACTGCTGCTCAAAACCAGTTTCAGATAAGTATAAACGGGTATAGTTATTCAGTGCCTCCAGCGGGTCAGTAAAAGTATAAACTACTTCTCCTAATTGTAGCAATGATAACCTGAGTTTGCCTTTATAGCGGATGATGTAATAGCCATTGGGGTTATCTAATTGCTCAAGTACCTGTTGTACCAGTTCCCATTTTTCTTCCAGCGTGGCAGAATTATAGTTTTGTTGCTCTAAATAAGCTACCGGCAGCTCTCCAAAAGTAGGGTATAGTTTGCGCAGGTTACCTTGTGCAGCTGTAAAGGCAGCAAAATTCTGAGGTAACTGCCGGTCCATTTCCAGCGGGTTAAGGTCAGCATCGGTTCCAAACTTTTTATGAAACAGGTGCAGCGGTTCGTTGTGCTGGTACAATACTATGTTCGATCTGTTGCCAAACAACTTGAAAAGCAGCAGCATATCATCAGTAAGCTGCAGGTAAAAGCTACGTTCGTTATGGTGCTGCACTACATCCACCACCGTTTGCCCGATCATCTGCTTAAAAAGGTTTACGCTGTTGGCACGTGCCCGCTTAAAATCATCCGGGAAAGAGAGCGCAGAGAAATGTGCCGTTAAACCCGCACGGATATAGAATTCTGTATTTTCATCAGCAAAGCCAATTACCAGCTCGTCTTTGTTCTGGCTAAAACAGGTAATTACTTCTTTGCCAACCAGCTCCTGGCGAAGACTGGCAGAAAGGTGCTGCAAAAAATGATAGTTCTGGTGCAAATTTTTAGAATTACGAATTACGAATTACGAATTACGAATTACGAATTACGAATTACGAATTCATTTCCTTGAACAACTATAGTTTGTGTATTGTGTTTGGTGTTTCGTTTTTCGAGTCTGTATCTAATTCCGGTCAACGAATAACAAGCAACGATCAACTATAGCTGTATCTGCAGGCCATCGTAGCCGAGCCTGATAAATTCAGGAAGTTGCTGCTCTACTTCACGGTGCAATCCCATTAGATGGCTGATGTGTGTCAGATAAGCCTTTTCAGGTCTTAGTTCGGTAAGTATATCTATAGCCTCCTGAAGCGAGAAATGAGAAATGTGCGGTTCTTTACGCAAAGCGCCCAGCACAATTACTTTAGAGCCACGTACCTTATCCATCTCTTCTTCTGAAATAGCATTGGCATCCGTAATGTATGTAAAGTCGCCTACCCGGTAACCGAGCACAGGCAGTTTGTAATGCTTTACCCGGATTGGAATAAATTCTACGCCTTCTACCTCAAAAGGCTCTTCGGCAATAGGATGTAGCTGTACCCTCGGAATACCCGGATATTGAACCCCTGAGAAGATATAGGCAAATTCCCGCTTCAGCTGTTCCAGTACACGCTCTTCGCCATAAAGCGGCATGTCTTTGTGCTGACTGAAGTTATAAGCGCGGATATCATCAAGGCCTGCTGTATGATCTTTGTGTTCGTGTGTAAAGATAAGAGCATCAAGCGTACGGATACGCTCACGTAGCGCCTGCTGACGGAAGTCAGGGCCGGAGTCGATGATGAAGCTTTTGCCGTTTACTTGCAGATGCACCGATACCCGGAGACGGTTATCACGGTAGTCCACAGAACGGCAAACCTCGCAGTTGCACCCAATAACGGGTACACCCTGCGAGGTTCCCGTACCTAACAGTGTTATTTTCAATTATTTTGCTTCGTGATTTCGGATATCGTGGTATAGTTGCCTGTTCTTATCACTAAGACGGCTTTCATCCAAAGCAATTGAGCGCAGGATATCGTAGAGGCAATTCACTTTACCTTCCAGGCTATAGTATTTATTCACTACGGCCACTTTCATATCCTTCAGCACACAGTAGCCGGCTTTAAAATTGCCTTTCTCATAACGCAGCACAAAATCCGACTCTGCAAAAATATCTTCCAGCTTGTTTAAAAAAGGCCGCGTGTACTTCAGCTCCATTTACTCGGCAGTATACTGTTTTACGGTTTGCACCAGCATGTCGAAGTCCAGTGGTTTTGGCAGGTAAGCATTTATACCAGCCTCTTTAAAGTCTTCCATGCTATAGTTATTGGCGTTACCTGTTACCGCAATAATCGGAATACCTGCAATGTCTTTGTTCTTATGGGCGCGGATCTCCCGAGTACATTCCATGCCGTTTTTGATCGGAATGTTCAGGTCCATCAGGATCGCATCGATCTTGTTGTTCTCCACTGTCTTGATTACCTCGCCACCATTTTTAGCGGTCAGGATCTTATAGTTCTGCAGTTCCAGGATCTTTTTTGTCAGGTTCAGAATAACAGAGCTATCCTCTGCTATCAAGATTGTTTTGGTCTCTGCCATAGGTGTAGGTTAGATGATAATGTCCTTATATATTTTTCGATAGTTTTCGTACTGATCGAGCAGCTTCGCGAAGTTTTCCTGCACGCTGTCGAAATTGTCTTGTTTAATGTCGTGCTCCAGCTGTTTGGCTAGCTCGGCAAGCTGATTTATACCTAACGTAAAGCCGGTGCCTTTTAGCTGATGCAATGTACTTAAAATACTCTTGTAATGTTGTGCCTGAAGGTCTTTTTTGGCTTCCTCAAGTAATTCAGCGGCTTCCAGCTCAAACTCTTCATACAATTGTATGGCAAACGCTTCGCCCCCGATCTGCTTCAACTGCTCTACAACCTCTTCATTGATAACGTCTTGAGGTGGCATTTCTTCCTCGGTTTGAGTAGCATTTGTTTCCTCTATATTTGTGGTCAGTTCCTGCAGTCCGTACCACTCTGGTCGTTCCCATTTACTGATCACCCCCAATAGGTCTTTGCTCTTTACCGGCTTCGATACATAGTCATCCATTCCCTGCCCCATGAATTTATCGGCATCATCTTTCATAGAGTAGGCTGTCATGGCTACAATAGGAGGGCAGGCATCACCTAACTGTTCTTTGATATGTTTGGTAGCGGTAATTCCATCCATCTCCGGCATCTGAATATCCATAAAGATGATGTTATACTTGTTGGCGTTGGCCAGTTCTATTGCTTCGAAACCGTTAGATGCGATGTCAGTACGACAGTTCAGGCGTTCCAGCTGTTTCTGAGCTACCTTCTGGTTTATCTGGTTATCATCTACAAGGAGCACATACGGGCTGTTTTTCAGCACTTCCACTTCAGCATTCAGTTCCTGCATGCGAAGCTGTTGGGCTGCTACAGCGGCATCGTCGGCCTTGCGTACCTTTATTTTAAACCAGAAAGTGCTACCATCATTTTCTTTAGATTCTACTCCAATCTCACCGCCCATTATACTTGTGAGCTGTCTTGAAATGGCAAGCCCCAGGCCTGTGCCTCCAAATGTTTTAGTAGAGGAGTTATCTAATTGTGTAAAGTCAGTGAAAAGTAACTGCTGATCTTCCGGGCTTATACCTATACCTGAGTCCTTAACACGTACGTGCAGCATGTATTCTTCTGCATTCTTGTTCAGAAGCTCGCTGTTAACAGTTATACTTACTTCTCCGGCATTTGTAAATTTAATTGCGTTCGATGTAAGATTAGATAATACCTGCAACAGGCGTGTTTCATCGGTTAATACATACCGTGGTGTTTCCGGAGAAATATGGTAGGTAAAAGTAAGGTCTTTCTGTTGTGCCCGGTTTGCAAACAGAGAGTGTATCTTGCCTAACGTATCATGCAGGTCTACGCTGCTTTCGTGTAGCACCAGTTTTCCAGCCTGTATCTTGCTAAGGTCAAGTATATCATTAAGTATAGCCAGTAAGGCATCCGAAGACTTACGTAACGTATCGATGTACTCCTGCTGTTCAGGGTCAGAGTTGATGTGGGTGAGTAAGTCGATCATACCAATGATACCATTCATTGGCGTACGTAACTCGTGGCTCATATTCGCAAGGAACTGCGTCTTGGCTTTCAGCAGGTTTTCTGCTTCTTCCTTCGCCTTAAGTAGTTCTATCTGTGTGCGTTTCAGCTCCGATACGTCACGGATAACCCCTTCCAACGCAATTGGCTTATTGTCTTTGTCATAAATAAGGCGGGCATCGGCCACTACCGTAATCGGAGTACCGTCTTTGCGTTTCATCAGGATTTCATAATCCCTGATGGTTTTATGTTCCAATACATATTCCCGCATGCGTATCCTGTCTTCAGGATTTACATACAGGTAGGTGATATCCTTGCCTAATATTTCTTCTTCATCAAAACCAAATATCTGCTTTACCGATGGGCTGACCAGTTCCAGCGGGCCATTTAAAGAAGTGCGGTAATAAACGTCCTGAAACGATTCGAAGATATGTCGGAACTTCTCTTCGTTCTGAGCAAGTGCCAGCTGCGATTTTTTCTTGTCAGTAATATCAAGCGCAATGGCAGATACTTCTTCAAAGGTGCCGTCTTCCAGGTAGATCGGGTTCAGGAACACCTCGCGCCAGCTCTCCGGATTCTGTAAGTATACTTCGAAATGCTGCGGCTTACCTTCAAAGGCATTTCTATACTTTTGCTGCCAGAAATTGAAAGTGAACTCGTGATGGTTAATCAGGTGGCTTTCTACTAAGCTATCGAAGAGCTCCAGGTGATTGCCTGTTCTTCTCTCAAAGGTGGCTGCAAAGTTTCGGTTAAAGGAGGTTAACTCATAGTTCTTGTTGAGTGTCCACATATGGTGTGTACCACTCTCAAAGATTGCGTTTAGCTTGGCGTTCTGGTTATTTATCTGCTCCTCGTTGCGCTTACGTTCAATGGCAAGAGCAACCTGGTTCGATATGAAGTGAAGTATCTCAATATCAGTATGCACATAAGCATCCGGGTTCTGGTAATCCTGTAACGTGATAACTCCAATAATGCGGTCTCCGATTGCCAGCGGAGAACAAAGTATAACTTCCGGTATGGTGCCCTGGATAACCAGGTTCTCGCGCTGCGCAAGGTCTAATAGCTCCTGCTTCTGCATGTAAAGCGGCTTGCCAGTATTAATAATATACTCTGATAAACCACCAGAAAAAGGCCTTCGTGGTTGTGTCTGAGTTGTTTTATCGATGTATTGATCTACGAGGTATGCGAAGTTGAGGTACTTGTGCTCGTTGTCGCAAAGTGCAATGTAGATGTTGCGCGTTTCGATGATCTTGCTTAGCTCGCGGTGGATAGCGCTGTAAAGGGAGTTAAGATCTTTACTGCTGATGGCCAGGTTAGCTATACTATAGTATACTTTCTGTAAGCGCTCTGCTTTGATACGGTCTGTAATATCGTGCAGGATAGCGCGTGTAGCTACAGGGCGGTCGTCTTGCCAGCTGCAGGTTATACTTCCGATCAGGTGTACAGGCTTACCAGCCTTGGTAAGAAACACCGTCTCAATCTTGTTCACATTTTCCCCTTTATACAAATTGCGTAGCTGGTAAATCAGCTTGGCTTTGTAATAGGGGTGTACTATATCGTTCAGCGTTAACGACTCAATATCTTCGTCACTATAGCCTAAACGATCTTTCCATGCTTTGTTAACAAATATGAATTTATTATCGACCGAAATGTTCTGAATAAGGTCATGCGCATTGTCGAATAGATCCTGCAAACGAACTTTGTTGTCCTTCAGGGCCTCCATGGCAATACGCTTGTCGGTCATGTCTTTACCTACACTGGTTATGCCGGTAATTTCGCCATCAGGACCATACTCGAGCATGCAATTCCAGCGAATGGTTTTCAGCTGACCTGATTTAGTAACCAGGTTGCGCTCGTAATATGCATTAAGGTGCTTTGTAGCAAGTGTATGCAGGAAGTCCTGCCAGCGGTGCTCTCTTTCCTGCTCCGGTACCAGTAACTCGTAAAAGTTTTTACCTATCAGCTCATCGCGTTCATACTCCACATATTTCAGGAAGTAATCGTTAGCAAAAGAGATATTACCGTTTACATCCAGGTTATAATAAACAAGATTTACTTTTTCCAGGAAATCGCGGAATTGCGCCATAGACTCTTCAGCCACTTCTTCGCGCCGTTTTGCCTGCTGTATTTGCTTGCGCTGCGTTATATCGCGCTTAAAAGCCTGCAGGTAATATTCCCCATCAATCAGGATGCGACTCAGGTTGATTTCGGTATCAACATACGTACCATCTTTGCGGATATTTTTCCACTCAAACGTGACAGGAGTACCAGTTGTAAGTACCTGCTCCATCAGTTGAGCGGTTTTCTCTTTAGAATTAGAACCGTCAGGTTGATATTCTGGAGAAAAATCCATGGGAGTAGCGCTCACAAGGTCTTCGCGCTTGCAGCGGAAAAACTGGAGCGCTTTCTCGTTACAGTCAACTACCTGCCCGTCTTTAAACAATAGGATAGCATCGTATGCAGAATCGAAGAGCATTTTATACTTGTCTTCGCTATGCGATAACTGCATTAAAAGCTCGTGGCGGGAAATGTAATTACCAATAGCTGTGCCCACAAAATCAAGCAGCGACAGGAACGACTGGGTCATGTGATGATCTCCGCCAGGCCACACCAGCAGTATAGCAAGCAGCTTATCTTCGGAGGTAACAGGTACAGCAGTTAATTCGCGTTGTAATTGATCGGAGAGTAGTCGTGTTAAATCGGCAAGGCTACGGCGTTTTTCATATGTCAGAAGTTGCTGTGCCAGCTCAGGACGTATTTCCAGATTAGATAATAACTCCTGTGCACCCACATCGCCAGCAGAGTAGGCAAGCTCTGCGATGCCAGTATTCTGATTGTAAGTATAAACGCAGCCACCTGTCACATCGCTTTTCTCCAGAAGTTCATCCAGGGTATACTTTAGTACTTCCTGCTGGCTACCAACTGCCGAAAGGTTTGTGATAAGGTTATTTACGAACTCTAACTGATGGTTTCGAAAACGTACATCCTGCTCTGTTCCTACAACTTCGTACAGATTTTTAGCAGACCCGAAAATCATTTCGCGGCCTTTAAACAAGCCTTTCCGAAGTGATATCTCTATTGGCAGTAACTCATGGGTTTTATCCTGAATCCACCACTCAAACTTTTGTGGCTCGCCAGCCATGGTGTGTTGTAACTGGCCCTTAAGAGCCACACGTTCAAACAGGTTCAGGTTAAAGCTTCTGTATACTGTCTGGCCTATTAGCTGCTGTTTCTTTTGCTGGGTCAGGCTTAATGCCTTTTTATTGATGTCAACAAACGTCCCTTCCTCATCAAGTATAAAAAGTGGCTCAGTGCTGTTCTCAAATACATTGTGGTAACTGTTGTCGTCGATCTCTACCCTGGACGTTTCTGTTTCTGCAGGTTGAAGCTCTGCTACCAGAAACTGAGATTCTTCGAACTGAACGGGTTTTAAGCTATAAGTATAGCTTTGGGAATTTGGACCCACTTTTCCTGAGCGCAGGCCATCTATTTTTTCTTTAGGTAGACCCAGCAGGTCTGATATGTGCCTGGAGGAAGTATAACTGCCAGCTGCAGGTACAAAAGTAGCTGCACGGGCATTTGTTGCCAAAACCTGGCCGGCCGCTGAAGCTATTACCAACCCATATGCAGGATCAGACAGCTGCACAAGTACCTGTAGTAAAGAATTTGCTTGTAAATGCAGATGGTCAGACACCTGCCGGCTTGGTATATATGGCATTATTACAATTTGCTAAAGTATAGGAGCAAGAACTAACAACGCTTAGGTGCCCCATTGTACATTTTACGATTTTAGCGATAATTTTACAAAAGAAACAGAACATTTACCGATTTCTGTTCCTTCTGTACTAAAGCAAGTGCACGTCAACTATAAATTTCACAGGCATGGGGCATCAGCCAGATTTAATGAAAAATAAATACCTGATTGTGGTAGTAGGTCCTACGTCGGTGGGTAAAACAGACCTGTGTGTGCAGTTGGCAAAGCACTTTCATACGGATGTTGTGTCAGCTGACTCAAGGCAGTTTTTCAGGGAAATGAATATTGGCACTGCAAAACCTTCACCTGAAGAACAGCAGGGCATTACACATCATTTTGTTGACTCACATACCATTGCCGAAGACTATAATGCCGGCGCCTACGAGCAGGATGCCCTTAATTTACTGGAGCAGCTTTTTAAAAAACACGATGTAGTTATACTTACCGGCGGCTCCGGGTTATACGTGCGGGCACTCTGCGAAGGGATGGATGAAATGCCTGAAACCGATTCGGCACTGCGCGAACAGTTGGCCGCAACTCTTGAAGCTGAAGGTATAGCTCCTTTACTGGCGCAATTGCAAGTACTAGACCCGGTATACTATAACCAGGTTGACCAGGCAAACCCCCAGCGTGTGATTCGTGCCCTGGAAGTATGTTTATCAAGTGGGCAGCCTTACTCTTCTTTCCGAAAAAGCGAACGGGTTGAGCGACCTTTCCAGATAGTTAAAATTGGCCTTACCCGCGACCGGCAGGAACTATACAACCGCATTGACCAACGCATGGACCTGATGTTGCAGCAAGGATTACTGGAAGAAGCTAAAGCATTATTCCCCTATCGGTCTCATAACGCCCTGCAAACGGTGGGTTACAAAGAGATATTTGATTACCTGGAAGGAAAATATGATTGGGAAGAAGCGGTGCGGCTGCTAAAGCGTAACAGCCGTCGCTATGCCAAACGCCAGCTTACCTGGTTTACCAAGCACCCCGAAGAATATACCTGGTTCCATCCGCAGCAGTGGGATGAGATAGTGAGTTTTATAGAGTTTAAGAGGTTTGAGTTAGGAAGTAAGATTTAGGGAGGGAAGAGTTAGAGAAGTATACCTTTTATAAGTATAACACCTAAGGTAATTTATACTTTACTTTCATTTATAATGCCTTCCAAATTTTCTAACTTCTCTATCTCATTCTTCACTAACTCCTAAACTGAAAGTATATCTATCATGCGGCTGTAGTTGGGATTGAGCGCTTTAACCTTGGTAATGGTCTCAATAAACGGGGTATAAACCAACTCTGCATTTATAATCCCGGCCATTTCGCAGGAGCGACCCTGAATAAGGCCCTCCACGCAGGCTATACCTAACTGGCTGGCCAGCATTCTGTCAGATGCAGTGGGAGCGCCGCCGCGCTGCACGTGGCCAAGTATAGTTACCCGCGCATCCATTTGTGGTATCTCCTTTTGTACTTTGGCTGCTATTTCTACTGCGCTTCCTTCTTCATCGCCTTCCGCAACTATAACTATAAAAGATGTTTTGGAACGGCTCCAACCCAAACGCAAAGCTTCCACCACTTTTTCTATACTTGTTTTAGTTTCGGGTATCATTACAATTTCAGCACCACCGCCTACTGCACAAGGTATAGCTATATAACCGGAGTCACGGCCCATTACTTCCACAAAAAATACACGCTCGTGGCTGTCTGCCGTATCCCGGATCTTGTCTATGGCATAAATAGCTGTGTTTACTGCCGTGTCATACCCAATTGTGTAATCAGTACCATACAGGTCGTTATCAATTGTGCCGGGCGCACCTATGGTAGGGATTCCAAATTCCTCATAAAAGATATTTGCGCCTGTAAAGGTACCGTCGCCTCCGATGGCTACTAATCCTTCAATACCATGCTTTTTCAGCTGCTCATATGCCTGCTGGCGCCCTTCTTTGGTCATAAAGTCTTTGCTGCGTGCCGACTTAAGTATAGTGCCGCCCCGTTGTATAATGTTACTGACCGATGAAGACTCCAGTTTTATGATCTCACCTTTGATCATGCCGTTATAGCCGCGCTTGATGCCGTATATTTCCAGCCCGTTAAATATTGCAGAACGTACTACTGCACGTACACATGCGTTCATACCTGGTGAGTCGCCGCCGGAGGTAAATACTGCTATTTTTTTCATTAATCTGGTTTCGTAAATAATTTTTTGCTGCCTGGCAGGCAATTTAAGCTTATACCTCGTTTTTTTCAGGAAGTAACGCAGAAGCGCTATTTTTTAAAAAAAATGAAAAACATTATCTCTTAAATAGGGAAAACCGTATGCAATAGCGGCAATTAAATCTATGTGTTCAAATTTTAACTGTGCCTGTTGCATAACATAAGGCAAAAGAACTGCATTTAAAAAAAGCCTGTGGCTAAAATAAGATATTAAAATAAAGTAAGGCAACCTATGTTTCGTTTTTTTGAAAGTGAAGAAACAAAAAAGTTAAAAAGCCATTTGACCAACCTGGGCGCACTGGCAAAAATAGACGGGCACATAGATCCGGCAGAAATAAACTTTATTATCTCGATAGGTACCCGACACGGCATGCGTGCCAGTGAAGTAAAAGACTTGCTCTCTGGTTCTTCTAAAATTACGCCTCAGCTCCCAAGCAACGATTCAGAGCGTTTTGATCAGATTTACGATATGGTAGAAATGATGCTGGCAGATGGTATTGTAGACGAAAATGAGATGGACTTTTGTATGCATATGGCTACAAAACTGGGCTTTAAAAAAGCTGTAGTTGGCGTTTTGGTCCGAAAGATATCAACAGGTGTAAAAGATGGCTTAAGCCGCGAACAGATAAAGAACGACGCACAGTCTTTTCTGAATTATTAATACCCGGCCAAGATGCGAAAACTACTTGAAAGTAACAGGTTGATTCTTGTGTTGTATGGTTGTTTGCTGGTTTCACTGGCATCTTTCTTTATTATCCGGGAACAAGATATTTTACACCAGATTCATCATGAGTTGCCGCTTATGTTCTTGGTAAGGTTCGGGGTTTTCTGGTTTGTTAGCCTGATGATAGCCATAGTGTTATACCTGGTGCACCTGAGTTATTATCATCTGTTCCTTAAGTCGCCGGATAGAACACTTGCCCGCAGAGTTGGTTATCTCACGTTTTGGTTAGGTGTGGGAGGTGGTACGTTAATAACTGTACTACTATACCTTTATCATGAATATCCGGATTATTTCTACCTGTAGGTATAGTTACTCTTCGGCAGTAGCATAGCTCTTAAATGCTTCATCTTCTAAAACATATGCTGTGGTATTGCTTTCCGTACTGATAGCTACAGCGTCGTAAGGAGCCTTTATCTTTTTGGAGGTGTCAGTTTCGTCCTGTAGTTCCGCTCCTCTTGCCAACAAGTGCAAAATGTATAAACTCTGCAGTTTGCCCCGCTCATTAAAAAGTACATCCCGTTTCAATTCATATGTTTTCCAGTTCCTAGCCGAATCCTGAAGCAGGGCGATCATTACTATATCTTTGTCCTGTTGTAACTGCAGGGCATAATCAGGGATGGTATCCTGGTTAAAATTTCCTGTAATTATAGTCGGGCCCTGCTCATAAACTTCTGCGGATTTCTCTGCGCTTTGGGATAAAACAGGTTGCTGCCATCCCGGATAGCGTTTATCTAGTACCTGAGTTGCCGGTGGAGGCAATGTAAGAGCAGGAGGTATTGTAGGATCATCTATCTGCACCCCATCCTCACGGGTGTTGGCAATACTATCCAATACCTCTGTGCGGCCGCCTGTTTCTATCTGTTCGTCTGTAACCTTTTTATTTTCAGGACCACAGCTGCCCATTATAACAACAACAATGGCTAACATTGCCGTTGTTTTCTTACATCTCTCCAGTCTCATATAGTAGGGTACTACAGATACAGCCATGCAGTTACATTGGCCAGAATACCGGAACCATCAGAAGTATAACCGCAACCAATAGCAGGGTTAGGGGAGATCCGATCTTAATGAAGTCACTGAAGCGGTATTTCCCGGGGCTATAAACCAGTATACAGGCCGGCTCAAACGGTGTAACCAACGACACCGAAGCCGCCAGCATAATAGCAATGGCAAAAGTACGGGGGTCTGAGTTCATCTCAACAGCTGCTTTTAAAGCCACAGGTACTATTACAAGAGCAGCGGCAGCGTTAGACATGGGTTGTGTAAGTATAACAGTAAGTATAACAAAGCCTGCCAGCACTGCCAGTTTACCCAATGGCCCCATTATGTCTACTATACCTTTGGCCAGAAAGTCGGCTGCACCTGAGTTGTCCATGGCTGTACCAAATGCTGTCATACCACCTATAAGTATAAGCAGGCGCCAGTCTATAGCTCCATAGGCTTTTTCTGTGCTGATGCACCGGAACACGATGCATGCAATGGCAGCCATTAAAAAGGCAATGGAAAGTGGCAGCACTTTGGTAGTTCCCAGTATTATCGCCAGCAGAAAAGCTACAATTACAAACGTGCCTTTTCGTTTTTTGAACAGTAAAGGCTCAAACTCATCTAATAGGGCAACATTGCTGGATGATCTTAATTGCGCCAACCGTTGAGAAGCGCCTTGTACCAGTAACACATCCCCTAATTGCAGGCTTATACTTCCTATTTTAGTACGTAATGTTTCGCCGTGGCGCGAGATAGCGATCACAACCAACCCGAAGCGCTGCAGGAAATTTACTTCTTTTACAGTCTTGTTAATCAGGTTAGATTGCCTCGGAATCATAAGCTCAGCAAGGCGTATGTCTTCTGTCTGGAGGTCTTTTTCGAGAATCACGTCGGCCATTATCTCAATGCCCTTTGTCTCCTTTACCTTCATTAGGTTATCAAGATCACCTTCCACCAACAACACATCGCCCTCTTCTATCCGGGTTCTGAAATCCGGGAGGAAGTTTTCTTTTCTGCGGATGATATTCAGTATCCTGAAATGAAGTGTTGTGAGATCTGAAGCAAATACCAACTGCCCGATCAAAGGAGAATCCTCCATGACAATGATCTCTGTGAGGTACTTCTGCAATTTATACTCTTCTGTTAGTTGCTGATCAGCATGGTCAGGTAACATCCGCTGGCCTATGGTCATCATATAGGCTATCCCAACTATAAAAATGATCAGGCCTATACCTGTTATCTCAAATAAGCTTACAGGTTCAAGACCGGTTTTGGCTATATACCCGCTAACTGCAACGTTGGTAGAAGTACCAATAAGGGTACATGTACCGCCAAGTATAGCTGCATAAGCAAGTGGCATTAGCAGCTTGGAAGGGTTTGTATTTGTGCGTTTTGTAAGGCTTACCAAGGGGGTAATGAACATAGCCGTAACCGTGGTATTATTCATAAACGCTGATACAATGCCTGTAGTAAACATGATTATAAAGAGCATCAGGTTTTTACTCTTTTTGGCGAGTTCAGCCATACGAACTACTGCAAAGTCCAATATACCGGTTTCTTCCAGAGCTGCACTTATTATAAATATAGAAGCAATTATGATGATAAAATCGCTGCTGAACCCGGCAAAAGCTTCTTCTGGGCTAATGATGCGAACAGTGGCTAACACGATAAGAATCAGTAGCGTTACAATCTCTACAGATAGTTTCTCGGTCGAAAATAGCACTACAGCTATTACCAGAAGTGTTAGCACAAGGGCAATTTCCATAGATGCGTTTCTGTGGTTTAAGCGGGAGAATATGCAGCGGTATGGTCTGCAGTTTCGGCTTTTACGTTGCTTTAAAGTGGTAGGTGGTGTTTTAGATGAAAAAGTTTATTCTTTACACCTGCTGATCTGACCTTCCAAATACAGTTCCTAACTTATACTTGGATGTAGCACTGCTTAATATGCGACGAATCTATTCAAGTAATTAGTTGGGTAGGAACCATAAAAAAAGCTCCTGCTATAAACATAACAGGAGCTTAGTAGGAATTAAAGCAAATTACAATATCTATAAATTCTTCAACCAGCTGTTGCGAAGCGCGAGTTGCTGTGGTGTGGCTTGTTCGTTTACTTCGAACAAATGCTTTTTAACCTCATCTTTGCTCAGGATTTTGCAGGCAATATCCTTTTGCTCGCCATTACGCTTAACTGTAAAAGTATAAGCATCGCCAATATTAAGTGTGCCTAGCTTAGGCAGCACCTGGTTCGCATTCCCTAAAGAAACAGCTACACCATCAAGGGCTATAATCTCATCTCCAGGCTGCAAACCTGCTTTCTGCATTTCTTCATCTACCTGAGTTAAGGAAAGTACACCTCCCGGAGCACCAATAGCATAACCTAACCCTTTTACTTTATTGCCTGTGCTTAAGGCAGCTTTATAGTTTATACCCAGTTTGCCAAAGTAAGAGGCAACTGGTAGTGGCTCTGCATTTTTAATATAGCTGTTCATAAAATCAGCTATTTCCGGGTACGTTTTAGAAGCGAAGATTTCGAAGAACTCATTTTCCGGGAAAGCTTTATCAGGGCCATACTCTTTAGATAGCTCATTTATTACTTCGCGCAGACCTCTTTTACCGCCTGATAACTCTAATAAACGGATATCCAGTAAGGTAGCTACAAGTGCCCCACGGTTGTAAATATTAAAGTACTGTTTATGGCCTTCAGGGGTGTACGAAGTAAGTGCCAGTTTTTGCAGACTATAGTTCTTATCCAGTTGGTCATCGATCAGTAGCTTTTGCCTGGTATCGGCCAGGTAGGCAGGCAATGGTTTCTGGCCGCTGCGCAGTTGCATAATATGCGATGCCCACTCTGTTGTGCCCTCGTACAGCCACAAGTGCTGCGATGGCGTTGGCTGCACAAAATTAAACTGCTCTATAATTTCGCTGTGTATGTTAAGCGGCGTGATGATGTGGAAGAACTCGTGCGCAGCAATATCGGTCAGGTGTTTGGCATACTCAGGGGTCAGGTCTTTTTCCTGCATTACATAACCTGAACTATACGAGTGTTCCCAGGCACCCCAATCCTGGTCTTCGAAGTGGTATAGGAACGTATAACGATCCACCGGGAAATCAACCACAAACTTATGTGCAGATTCCAGCATGGTGGTCATGTTGGTCATCAGGTCCTGCGACTTTATCTTACCTGTTTTGGAGTAAGTATAAATATCAATGGTAGTGCCGTTATACTCCGTCTGTGCCTTGGTCAGATTACCGGCCATAATCGGGGAATCAACAATATGGTCATAGTCTTTAGCTACATAGTACCCATTCTTGTCGCTGCTAAGAGCAGTACCAACCAACCACTCTTTCGGGTGCTCCAGCTTAATACGCATTGGGGTAGCCTGTAAACCAGTTAAGTAACCAAATACAGCTTGTCCGTTAATCAAAGCATGGTCCTTTTCCAGAGAAGTGCCGCACATGGCGTATACCTGGTCTTTATCTACAGGCGTATCAAAGGTTTCAGCGATCTGGTAACTTATTTTACGTACCTTTTCGGGCTTGCTTAGTTGCCATTGGTTGGTGCTTATCTGCTTTGTTTCCAGCTCACGGCCTTTTTTATCATAGGCTTTAAAATCTTTTACAAAACGGCCCATATCCATGGTCTGGTAAGTACCGGGCGCAGTTGCTGCAAACTGGAAAGTATGGTTTTCAGCTTTCAGGCCTTTTACATCCAGTGTAACTTTAAAACGGTCATCTATACGGTCGTTCAGGTTAACGGTGTAAGTAAGTTCAGGGCTTTTAGAAGCTTCGGCTATGGGTGCAAATGCCAGCAGGCAAAGCAGTGCAACCGAGGTGGTCATTTTTTTCATAGTTAGAGAGTTTATTTTAAAATGAAAGTATAAAACCGGATGACCAATTGCCAACTAAATAGATGAACCTGCCCAACAACTCGACTAACTGCCTGCCCTGAAGATATAGCCTTTAATATATCGTAATTTCGGTTTAACCTGTATCTTAGCTTAGAACACGCACTAACTTAAACTATGAACATACAGGAACTGGAACTGCACACACGGCAGCTTGGCGCAATAAAAAACTTCTATACACAGGTGCTGGAGCTTCCGGGGCATCACGAATCAGATAATCAGATTTGTTTTGCAGCCGGTAACTCCAAATTATACTTTAAACATGATCCTGAACGGTCGCCCGGTGTCTACCATTTTGCGTTTCGCGTTCCTTTTCTTTTGTTTGATGATATAGTAGAAAAGCTGCGCGGGCGAGTTGAGTTTCTACCAGATCCTGCATCCGGAAACGAAATAATAAAACACGTTGAGTGGCAGGCGCAGGCAGTCTACTTTCTGGACCCGGAAGGGAATATAGTTGAGATTATTGCGCATAAAACCATACCTGCCATACAGGATGTAAGTATAAATGCCCCGGCACATATAGTTTCAATTTGTGAGATAGGACTGGCCGTACCTGATGTACCTGCTTTTGCTACAGAACTGAAAAATAAGCTTGAACTAAGCCAATGGAAAACAGGAAATGAAAAGTTTGAGGCGGTAGGCGATGCAGAAGGTCTTTTTATACTGGCAGAAGAAAATCGCCCGTGGTTCCCGACAAAACTTGGTGCCGCTGATTTGCCTGTGAGGGTTATGGTTAGCACGCCTGGTAAGGCAAATATAGAGGCGGGCCAATACACTATCGAGCAGCATTAAGCCTCCCGAATTTTAGTAATAGCTTAACACTGCAGGCTTTAGCTCGTTTATAAAGGGAGTAAAACCTAAATAAGCTAAAAGCTATGGAAAGAAACGACGAATATTACAGCAACAACTATCAACAGCACTACAGTAACGAGAACAACCCTAGTCAGTTCAGTCAGCGTTACACGCAGCGGGGCAACTACTATGGCATGCCGGATAACCAGCGCGAATATGGAAATGTGCGGATACAGCAGCGCCATGATTTTAATGATTTCAGCGAAGGCCCTGTAGGTGGCTACGGGGCAGGCAACTATAACGAAAACTACGAGCGTGTGCACCGCAACCGCGACGACCATTATCGTTACGGAGATGATCCTCATTTTAAACAAAGTCATGGCTATACCGGCCAGAGCGACTACCGCAGCAATGACTACAGAAGCCAGGACTACAAAAACCGTGACCGAGATAATCAGAACTATAGCCGCGGACAGCAATACAGCTCAAACTATGATGTAGCCGGAAACCGCCGTTATGCCCGCCAGGAAAACAGTTACGAAAACCCGGGACATGGCAGAAGATACAGTGAATATGGCCGCGACGAGCGCCGCAACTATGGCCACGAACTGACAGACATCCATCATGACCGAGGCGAATTTGACCATAGCCGCCACGATAACAACTATGGCCGCAACTACAGACCTTCCAATCAGTTTGACTTTGATGAGAACAAGGAAGATTACCGCTATAGCGGGCGCATAGAGAGTACTGGCTCCAACAGAAATGAGAACCGCGAAAACATGAGCAGAGGCCCACGTCCGTCCGGACCGGATTATTCCAAATGGTCACCGCTCGGAAGTTATGGTTATGAAACCTTTGGTATATAATGTATAGCCGGAAAACGCCCGTTCTTTACAACGGGCGTTTTTTATACTTGCTATTTTACAAACAACCTCATTATGAAAAAATATTGTTATCAGCTATTCCTGCTACTGCTGCCATGGCTTTACAGCTGCACCACGGCCAATCCAAAACAGCCAGAAGAAGAAACAGATTCTATCCTGGATGCTTACTGGATGCTGCTTTCGCTGGAGGGGCAAAGTCCGCAGAGTGAAAACAGCACACGAACCGCCTACATCCGTTTCCAGGAGCGCGAGAACGATGTAAAAGGCTTTGGCAGTTGTAACAACTTCTTCGGCAAATATGAGCTGAACGGAAACTCGCTTAAACTATCAAGATTAAGCTCTACCCGTATGTCCTGCCCTGACATGGCGGAGGAAACCAGGTTTATGCAGGTGCTTGAGCGGGTTGATTCGTACAGAATTGCAGACAGAATCTTAACATTATACCAGGGGAATGAAGCTATTGCTACCTTCAGGAGTGGGAACCCCGATGAGTTAGAACAGCCGCCCCTTGATACTAAAATAAGAATTAAAAGACTTTGATTATACTACAGAAAATTAAACTTAAGTAGCAGACAGTGAATATACTTAGGTAAGAATTGCTGCGTTATAGCAGTACACTTTATAAACAGATACTTAGCGAAACAAACCTACCTAGTTGTTGAACTTATACTTACTCCTGTCAGGTTTTACAAGCAAGGCAGACTATAAGTATTTGCTGAAGATTCTCTCACCTTAAATTTCGCTGATATGTTTAAAAAGCACCTCTTGCCCCTCGTTTTTATAATCGCTTCTATCTTTGCAACTAATCAGGCTACGGCGCAAACTGCTGCCCACGAAAACTGGCTGCACGAGTATAACACAGCTTTAAAGCAAGCTAAAGCAGAGCATAAGCCAATTTTAATGGTATTTGCCGGTTCTGACTGGTGCAAGCCCTGCATTATGCTGAACAAGCAGGTATGGGAAACCGAAACCTTTGAAAAATACGCCAAGGAAAATCTGGTGCTATTAGAACTTGATTTCCCTAGATTTAAAAAGAACCAGTTACCAGCCGAGCAGGTAAAGCACAACGAGCAGCTAGCCGAAAAATATAACACAGAAGGCATTTTTCCGCTGGTAGTGCTGGTGGACGAAAATGGTAAGGTGATCTCCAAAACAGGATACAAAACCGGAGGTCCTGAAGCTTACGTAAAACATCTAAATGAACTGCTGCACCATTAATTAACATTTATAGCCCATGCTGCATCGCGTTAGCTTACTATTTATAGTTTGTTTGCTGCTGATGCAGGGGAATACATTTGCCCAGGGAGCACCTTCTTCTGCCAAAGCGCACAAGAAAGTGCTCCTTTTAATGGGGACCCGATTTGAACTGGTAGCTGTAGCTGAAAGCGAGCAGCTTGCAAATAAAGCCATAGATGCGGGTATAAATGAGATCAAACGTATCGAAGCCCTAATCTCGGAGTGGCAACCTACCAGCCAGACCAGCGCAATAAACCGGGCCGCAGGGTCCATGCCTGTTTCTGTTGACCCCGAACTATACGACCTGATCTTCCGAAGTATAAAAATATCCAAACTTACAGGTGGCGCTTTTGATATTTCGTTTGCAGCTGCTTATAATATCTGGAAGTTTGATGGCAGCATGACCAAAATGCCATCCCCTGAAGAAGTTGCCGCTTCCGTTAAACACATAGGTTACGAACATATCATACTCGATCCTAAAAACCACAGCGTATTCCTGGAAGACCCGGAAATGAGGATCGGGTTTGGAGCGATTGGTAAAGGCTATGCAGCTAACCGGGCACGTGATGTGATGCGCAAAATGGGTATAAAGGCCGGTATAGTTAATGCCGCCGGCGACATGATTACCTGGGGCAAACAACCCGACGGACAGCCCTGGTACGTGGGCATTGCCGACCCAGCCGAAAAAGACAAAGTATTCAGTTGGCTCACAGCTAGCGAAACAGCCATCGTTACCTCCGGCGATTATGAGAAGTATGCAGAAATAGACGGCAAACGTTACGGCCACATCATCGACCCCAGAACCGGCTACCCTGCCACCGGCCTTAAAAGTGTTACCATCATCTGCCCCGATGCCGAACTGGCTGATGCGCTGGCTACCGCTACTTTTGTGCTTGGCCCTGAAGAAGGTATGTACCTAATCAACCAGCTGAAAGGAGTGGAGTGCCTGATGATAACAGATAAAAACGAAATGCTGACATCGGATAACCTGCACCTGCACTTTTACCAGAACAAAAAATCTCCCTCCAGTACAAGCAAAACAGCCAAAGCCCCTAAACAACCTTAATGCTCTTATACTATGAAAACGAGATTCAGAACATTGCTTGCATGTATCGGGCTTATTGCCACAGGCTTGCTGAGCGGTTGCGAAACAGTGAAGCCGTTCCAGAAATCCTACCTGAACGAAGAGGAAATGCAGCTGAGCGCACGGAAGGTACAAACCTTTGAAATGAACTTTGAATCGTACAGAGAGGGTGCAGCCGGGGCTACCGGTGGTAAAATGGGAGGAGGCTGCGGATGCAACTAAAGTATATCGGGATGCTGGTAGCTTGCACTATGGCTACCTCTTCCATGGCACAGAACACAACTACAACAACAACTACAACCAGTGGCCGCAGAGTACGGGAATTGTCGCCGGCAGAAGTAAATATACTGGGGAGCTACTACAGCCAGACTGGTGAGCACTCGCCGGTAACAGGTGGCATCGGTACCGAAGAACTGACTGATATCACACCAACTATCATCGTAAATGTGCCCTTGGATACGGTTACCAACCTGAACGTAAATTTCGGGATGGATTTCTATAGTTCGGCATCGTCTGATGAGATCGATTATAATGTTTCCGGTGCTTCTAAATCTGACATCCGCACACACCTGAACGTGGGCATCAGCCGCAGCAACAACGCCCGCAGAACTATAAAAGGCATTACCATCGGCGGCTCCACCGAATATGATTATCAGTCGATTTCGGTAGGGGTGAACTGGGCAAAAATTTCCAGGGACGGAAACCGGGAGCTTAGCCTGGGCGCCCTGGCTTATTTTGATACATGGTCGCGTATTTACCCGATTGAGCTGCGCGGGCAAGGCGAGCTGCTGAGCGAGGATAAACGGCAATCTTATAGTTTGTCGGCTACACTTTCACAGGTGATCAATCGTAAAATGCAGGCCGCCCTTTCGTCAGATATCGTGTACCAGACCGGTTTGCTTTCCACGCCTTTTCATAGGGTTTACTTCCAGGACCAGGAATTGCCCGACATCGAGCGCCTGCCCGATAATCGCTATAAATATCCGGTAGGTTTGCGCTTTAACTACTATACTTCCGATTACCTGACGATGCGCATCTTTTACCGGTTTTATACCGATAGCTGGGGTATGACAGCCAATACCGTAGAGCTGGAAACGCCGATCAAAATAGGCCCATTCTTTTCATTCTACCCGTTCTACCGCTACCATACCCAAACCGCTATCGATTATTTTGCACCCTATAAAGAACATACTTCAACCGAAGAATTTTATACTTCAGACTACGACCTGGCAGGTATAAACAGCCACAAAGCCGGCCTTGGGGTGCGCTATTCGCCGCTGGAAGGAATTGCCCGGTTTGGTTTGCCTTTCTCGAAAAATGCCACCCGCTTTAAAAGTATAGAGCTACGGGCAGGTAATTACTGGCGCAGCGACGGACTCAACGCGTTCATCATCAGTGCCGATCTGGGCTTTACCCTCCCTGACAGATAGATTATACCTGTCTGAAAACATACAGCATTTCACGGCCTATCTGTAAGGCTCGTTCACGGTAGGCTTGGGCTTGCTGCGGGGTATTATCTGATGCTTTAGGATCGTTGTAAGTAATGGCAATGCGTTTCTCAACGCCGGGCACAAACGGGCAGTTGTCATCCGCATCGGAGCAGGTCATTACAGCTGCAAAATCAGCTTTAGGGTTGGCCACATCATCAAACCGTTTCGACCACACTTCTATAGTTGGCTCATCAGGGCTATACTTTACTTTATACTTCGGATTTATAGTTTCCGGACCCGTCTCTATCTCAAACCCAAGTTCCTGCATGGCCTGTACGGCAGCCGGGTAAAAAGCAGTCGCCTCGGTTCCACCGGAGTAAGTTTTTACAGCAGGTATGTTATAGTTTGCAGCAGCGGCCTGCGCCCATAGTTGCGCCATATGGCTGCGCCGCGAGTTGTGCGTGCAGATAAACACCAGGTTTATATTTTGGCCGGCTTTCTTTTTCTGTTTGATATAGTCCGTCAGTTGATTTAGTAGCTCCTTTCGCTCTTCCGGGATCTGGTCAAACGTTTGGGAAAGTTGTGCTATAGTTTGGGAGAGGGTTGGGTTTAGGCTCATGCTGTTTCTTTGGTGAGTTTGTCTTTGTATAGTTTACGACGTAGCCAGAAAGCTACATTTACCAGCGCAATAAGTGCCGGCACTTCCACCAGCGGACCAACTACCCCGGCAAATGCTTCTCCGGAGTTAAGGCCAAACACGGCAATGGCTACGGCAATGGCCAGCTCAAAATTGTTGCCGGCCGCCGTAAACGCCACTGATGCGTTCTCGGCATAGTTAGCTCCCGCCGCTTTGGAAACTATAAAGCTAACCAGGAACATCACGGCAAAGTAAATTACTAACGGCACCGCTATACGCAGTACATCAAATGGTATGGTTACGATCAGCTCACCTTTTAAACTGAACATCACAACTATAGTAAACAGCAGGGCAATTAAAGTGATAGGAGAGATGGCAGGCAAGAATTTGGTCTGATACCAGTCCTGGCCTTTCAGCGGCACCAGTATTACCCGGCTCAGCACACCCAGCACGAAAGGAATACCTAAGTAAATAGCCACACTCTCTGCAATCACGCTGATCGAGATATCAACTATAGCACCTTCGAAACCAAACAGTGGCGGTAGCTTAGTGATGAATAACCAGGCATAAAAGCTATAAAGAAACACCTGAAAGATACTGTTAAGCGCAACCAGTCCGGCGGCGTATTCACGGCTACCATCGGCCAAGTCGTTCCATACCAAAACCATCGCAATGCAACGTGCCAGACCGATAATTATAAGCCCGGTCATGTACTCAGGGTAATCGCGCAGAAAAGTAATAGCAAGTATAAACATCAGCAACGGGCCAAGTATCCAGTTCAGCAACAGCGATAATCCTATCACTTTTACATTGCCGAACACTTTTGGCAGCAACCTATAGTTTACCTTAGCCAGCGGCGGGTACATCATCAAAATTAAACCAATAGCAATGGGTATGTTGGTAGTACCGCTGGAAAGGGAATTGATGTAGCCGGAACTGTCAGGTATAAAGTAGCCCATAGCCACGCCGATCAACATTGCCAGGAAGATCCAAAGGGTGAGGTAACGATCCAGGAAGCCCAGTTTTTTCCGGTTGTGGGCAGGTGCGCAGTGTTCCATTTTCGGGTGTAAAGGTGTGTTGTAGATAATGGCGCGAGCGTCCACGCTCGTGACTTGCTATGGTTGGGCCTCTGGCCCAGTCGGTTATATGTTTATATTAGCAAAAGTGTCATCCCCCTAGCCCCTTCAAAGGGAGACTTTGAGTTACTACTTATCCATTTTGTCATCCTAAAAGGATCTAAGTGGAAGAGAGATTAAGCATCTGCTATTAACCCACCCCAACCCTCCGAGGAGGGGAATTATACTTGTGGTAAAGTCCCCCTTTGAAGGGGGTAGGGGGATGACACTTTTGCTGAGAAAAAATCTAGCAGCAACCGGCACCGGGTGCGCAGCAGGCAGCTTCAGCAGGTTTGTCGCCGTAAACGGTGATGCTGAAAATACCGGTGTTACTCTCACGGAATGCTTTAATGCCAGCTTCGTCCAGGTAATCTTTAAGGATCTCATCCGGTAACTGTATGGCTTTTTCTTTCTGCACGGTTACGTTGGCAAAACCGGCTTTGCGGATAATGTCTAGGTAAGCATCTTTTTGGATAGCGCCCGATACACAACCGGCATACATCTCGGCATCGTTCACCAAACCGGCAGGCAGATCACCAACCAGCACCACATCCGAAATACTGAAGTGGCCGCCAGGCTTCAGCACACGGTACGTTTCGGCGAAGGCTTTCTGTTTATCAGGTACCAGGTTCAGTACGCAGTTGCTGATCACCACATCTACCCGGTTGGCAGCCAACGGCAGGTCTTCAATTTCGCCCTGGCGGAACTCTACGTTGTTAAAGTTCAGCTTTTCGGCATTGTCGCGGGCTTTGGCGATCATGGCATCGGTCATGTCCACGCCAATCACTTTGCCGGTGTCGCCAACTATAGCGCGGGCTACAAAGCAGTCGTTGCCGGCTCCGGAACCAAGATCCAGCACCACATCGCCTTTTTTTATCTGGGCAAACTCAGTTGGTACGCCGCAACCTAAACCTAAATCGGCATCAGGGTTGTAGCCTTCCAGTTCGGTATAGTTGTCGGCAAAAATGGCGTAGTCTACGGTGCAGCAGCCGGTGGCGCCACAACAGGAGGCTTCGTTCTGTTCCTTGCTCTGCAGCGCAATTTCGCTGTACTTGTCCTTTACTATTTTCTTTAATTCTTCTGCATTGTTCATAGTCTTCAAAATTAAGTTTTATCGGTATTTTACGATCAATTATTCCAAAAAATTTTAGCAGCAGTTAGTGCCGCACGAGGTGTAGCTGGCAAACATTTGCTGCATCAGTAACTGGGCATGTTTCCAGGCTTTTTCATCGATACAGTAACATACTTTTTTACCGTCAATGTCACCTTTTATCAGCCCGGCTTCTTTCAGTTCTTTTAAGTGCTGCGACACTGTGGATTGCGATAGCGGAAGCTCCTCCACTATGTCGCCGCAGATGCACAAACTGCGCTCCAGCAAAATGCGAAGTATAGCCACGCGTGCCGGGTGCGCCAGCGCTTTTGCATAAGTTGCCAGTGTTAAATCTGCTTCTGTAAAGGCCTCTGTTTTAGTTGTTCCCATTAATGTTTCTTTCTTATCGTAATATTACGATGATAAAAATAAAAAGTAAAGCAAACTATAAAATATTTTTCAGGAGCCAGTAGAAAAGTAAAGTATAACTTATAGGTATAGCTGCGTAGACAATGCTTAACAGACAGGTTTACATGCAGCAGGAAACTATAATCGGGGTTGATATTGGTACGACCAGCACCAAGGCAGTGGCTTTTGGCGTGGATGGAAAGTTGCTGTTTCAGTATGCCGTAGAGTACCCGATCTATAGTTCGCAGCCTGGTTATGCTGAACAAGACCCGGAGCAGGTTTTTAAAGCCGTGTTACAAACGCTTCAGGTTATAGTTGAGAAAATCAGGCAGGCAAATTATAGTTTACTGGGTGTTAGCTTCAGTAGCGCGATGCATAGTTTGATTGTGCTGGATGCTGCGGATAACCTGCTTACCAACTGCATTATCTGGGCCGATACGCGAAGCAACCTGCAGGCAGAAAAGCTGAAACAAACCGAAACCGGCTATGATATTTACCTGCACACCGGCACACCCATCCACCCGATGTCGGTGTTGCCGAAGCTGATCTGGCTGCGTGAACAGCAACCGGATTTGTTTGCCAAAGCAGCCCGATTTATAGGCATAAAGGAATATGTGTGGCACAAGCTGTTTGGGGAGTTTATAGTTGATCATTCGGTTGCATCTGCCACTGGGCTGTTCAATATTTTCCACCTTACCTGGCATAACCCTGCGCTGCAAATTGCCGGAATCTCACCACAACAACTATCCAAACCGGTACCTGCCACTTACTGCAACTATAACTTAAAACCAAACTATGAGGAGCAACTCCATCTGCCTGAAAACACACCTTTTATAGTTGGTGCAAACGATGGCTGCCTGGCAAATTTAGGGGCAAACGCTATGGATGATGGCCACCTTACCATTACGATCGGTACAAGCGGGGCAGTGCGTGTTATGGCCAGACAACCAGCTACCGACAGGCAGCAACGCATTTTTAGCTACATCCTTACCCCGGAGCATTATGTGCTGGGCGGAGCTGTAAATAATGGGGGAGTGGTGCTGCAATGGTTCCGGGATACTTTTTACAGTTCAGAAACGGCAACTGCCAAAAATCATAACGAAGACCCTTATGCGCTGCTCTGCAACGATGCTGCTACTGTGCCTGCCGGAGCCAATGGTTTGCTGTTTTTGCCTTACCTGTTTGGTGAGCGCGCGCCTGTCTGGGATGCCAGCGCCAGCGCCTGTTTTGTAGGGATGCGATTTGGACATACACGCGCTCACTTTGTACGGGCGCTACTGGAAGGCATCACATTCAACATTTATAGTGTGGCAAAAGCGCTGGAGCAGGTTGCAGGGGCGGTCAGTAAAGTATATGCAAATGGCGGTTTCTCCAGGTCAGCACTATGGGTACAACTACTGGCCGATGTTTTTAATAAGGAAGTGCACCTGACGGAAACGTACGAGAGCTCTGCTTTTGGCGCGGCTATAGTTGGCCTATATGCTCTAGGCAAAATTGACAAGCTGGAAGATGCTGCCAAACTGGTAACTATCACCAAAACCTATACACCCAACCCTGAAAACCACCAGCGCTATCAGAAGAACTATAAGATTTTCGAAGAACTCTATACCAAGCTAAAAGATACTTTCAGCCAGTTGGATGATCTTAGAAACGAACCATAGCACCGCAATGCAAGTAAGATTTATATTGAAATTAAACTGAAAGAGTATGCAGATAGGACTGATCGGGTTAGGTAAAATGGGCTACAACCTGGCCCTGAATCTCCGCGACCACCAGCACGAAGTAGTAGCCTTCGACATTACCCGTGAAACTATAGACAGAGCTGCTACCGAAGGCATAACTCCCGCTTATACCATACCCGAAGTCGCGCAGAAACTATCTGGACGAAAGGCTGTCTGGATAATGGTGCCCGCCGGTGACCCTGTAGATGCTGTAATATCTGAGCTTTTGCCTCTCCTGAAACCCAACGACATTATTATTGACGGCGGTAACTCTAACTTTAAACAAACTATAGTTCGGGCAGACAAGCTAAAAACGCAGCAGATTCATTTACTGGACTGCGGCACCAGCGGCGGATTGAGCGGCGCACGAAACGGAGCCTGCACCATGGTGGGCGGCGACCCCGATGCTTTTACCTATGTAGAGCAGATATTCAAAGATATTTCAGTAGAGAAAGGCTATCTGTACACAGGAAAATCGGGGAGCGGGCATTTTGTGAAGATGGTGCACAACGGTGTGGAATATGGAATGATGCAGGCCATTGCCGAAGGCTTTGAAGTACTTTATAAAAGTGATTTCGGGCTAGACTATAAAGAAGTGGCTCGCGTCTGGAACCATGGCTCGGTGGTACGCAGCTGGCTGATGGAACTGGTAGAGAACGCTTTCAGCAAAGACCCGGATCTGTCAACTATAAAAGGCATTATGCATTCGTCTGGCGAAGGAAAATGGACCTTAGAGACTGCGCTGGATATGCAGGTACCAACACCGGTAATTGCCCTTTCTGTGCTGATGCGTTATCGCTCTTATGAAGCAGATACGTTCTCAGGAAAAGTGGTGGCAGCGTTACGCAACGAGTTTGGCGGACATAAGGTGGAGCAGGCGGAGTAAGTTATACTTGTAAACCAGCGATTTAAAAGTGATAAGAGGCAAATGCCACTAGATTTATCGTTGTCATTGATAGCTTATACTTTGCTGCATTACCTTGTGCATCTGTAAGCTTAAATGTTGGCCTGGTACTTAGTATACCTGATTCTAAACCCAACGAAAACTGATTAAGGTTAATCAAGGTACCGGCACTCGCGCCATAAGCAAAAGAAGTATTGGTATCCGGAGCATGATTTATAGTTCCGTAGGGTGTTTCAACCTGCAGAGAGGCCGAGCGATTAAACGCAGCTCCGACAGAACCTTTTAAATAAAGATTTCGGGTGAGGGTGGAAAAGTTAAATTGTAGATCTGCCAGCGTAAATACCGATTGCCATGATTCACTGTTTTTGCTAATCACCAGTTCATCTGTATCACTTGCAAATTCATCTAAATCCATTGCGTTGCGGCGTAGGCCAAGTGTGGCGCCAGCAGCTAGGTAGGGTTTAATATCATGTAAGTAACTTATCTGTGCTAACGGCCCGGACAAGGCAAACGGAGTAAAAGTATCTTCGAAATCAGAACTGCTAAAGTCGCCAACCGGAAAAGCACCACCAAATGATATACTTATTCGTGAAGAATGAGTTAACGAATCAGGTTGTGCGATTGTGGTAAAGGCACAAAGTACAAGCAGCAAACCAAGTATAGATTTCTTCATTTAGGTAGTGCTAGAAGGTAACCTGGTAAGTATAAACCTGGCCTGGAGGCACGGTAACGGTATCTTCGGTTACGGTTTCGGTGCCGGCTTTCCGCTTCTCAGTCCGGATAATGACCTGCTGGTTTGCAGCAACTTCAGATTGATCTTCAGGAGTAGTTTTACTCCAATACAGTGTTTGCATACAATTCTGGTCCTCTGCCGACTCACCTATGTCAAATATAAAGCAGGTATACATGTAGTCTCCTGTCTGCATGACTGCTGTGTTCTGTGCCTGCACTTTTATTATTGCTTTCTGGGGCAGATTATAGTTAAGCGAAATGGTAGTGTCGCGACCCAGTTCGTATGCTGTAAGTATAGTTGTGCTACCTGGTTCCGATAAAAACTTAGTCTCGTTGATGTGCGCATTCACTTTTATAATTCCCGGAGTGTTCGAATCCTGTAACTCGTCATCGCGCAGCAGAAAACTTAGTATATAGTTTCCGTTTGTATCGGTAGTGGTCACAGCTTTGCGGCGTGTCTCACCTCCTAACATATTGCTTTCATCCCAGATTACATCCAGTTTTACGCCTGCCAATGGTTTGTTTCGGCCATCGGTGGTAAGTTTACCGGTAATTACGGTGCAGGAGCCGGGGCAGTGTTTGCTTATAAAATCATCTGTTTCTTGAGCGCAGCCGGAAAGTATAAGCAAGAGTGAGAGTAGTAAGTATAACTTTGTTTTCATAGGTATAGCCTTTGCACTAAACTAGTGAAATATAGACTATTTGCTATAAAGTAACAAAAAGTTATTTGAGTAGGTCCTGGTGTTGTTTGTTACGGGCGATATACTTAGCAACAACCGGGCAGGTAGCTATCACAGTAAACCCGTTATCGCGGGCAAAGCATAAACCTTCTTCAATCAGTTGCTGAGCGATTCCTTTGCCGCGGGCCGATTCGGGTACATAGGTGTGTGTAAAGTCTATTTCTTTCTCTGAAGGTTTTGCGTAAGCCAGTTCCGCTTCTTCGTCGTCTTCTAAGGTAACAGTAAACTGCTGATATTTTTCTTCGTGTACGATCTTTACATCCATAATAAAGTAGTTTAGTGATGTAAGTTTACGCAGCAGTCGTTGTTAGGGTAAACCACCGGTAGCTCCAACTATAAAATTATAGTCAGACCAATATCATTTTAATATGGTCAATGCCATCTTCGTCGTACACATCGCTGCTCTGCACAAACCCAAAGCTTTCATAAAACTTTTTGGCGTATAACTGTGCACCTATTTTAATTGGCCCATCCCCGAAAAGCTTCCGGCACTCTTCAATCGAGAAATCTACCAACTGCTTGCCTACACCTGTACCCCGCACAGCCATACTGGTAACAATTCTACCAATCGACATTTCAGTATAGCTTAAACCCGGTGGTACCAATCGCGAAGATGCTACTAAAGTCTGCCCATCGTAAAACAACACGTGGTAGCATTGCTGGTCTTTGTCATCCAAGTCCAGGAAAACACAGTTTTGTTCTACCACAAATACTTCGCTTCGCAACCGGAGCAGGTCGTATAGTTCGGCGTTAGTAAGGTCGTTAAAGTGTTTGCAGATACGGGTAAGCGACATAAATAGTATAGGTTAAATAAAATCTCAGCAAATTTAGTGTATCTGGAGCAGCTTACATGAAAATTTAGCTCACTTCCTGTAATTCAATTTTTTAAAACGATTGTAGAAGATAGGATGTAGTATAAGTTATCAATCATGTCCTATATTTGTAGATAAATTTATACTAATTAATGTGGCATGGAACTACCATTTCATCCTGAGTCGGTTACAGAAGAAGTGCTGCAAAATGACTTTGTCTCGATTATTAACTGTCAGTCCGATTCCTGCATTCTGATCAAATGGAAAAGACAGATTGATTTTGAAGAGCGAAAAGAGATCTTTTTGTGGGCGTACCAATTCTGCAAGGATAATGAAGTAAAGAATTGGCTAATTGATGATGAAGAAATATACATAATTACATCAGAGGAAAGAAATTGGGTAGCAAACGAATGGACGGAGATAGTGGCAGATTCAGGAATCCGGAAGATAGCGGTTTATGTTCCGGAGTATAACTACAATGCCCTTGCTAACCAGACTGATTTTACCCAAACGGCACAAAATAACTATCAGCGGCACGGCACAACGGAGCACGAAGTGTTTACCGATTACCAGACCGCCATGCACTGGATACGGTCTTAAGTATAGGAAATAAGGCTTATAAAATAAAAGGTCCTGCAGGTAATACCTGCAGGACCTTTTATTTTAAGCTAACTATAAAAATTACTTATTTGAGCTACCTGATTTAGAGCTGCCAGATGGCACCGGGAAACCACGGTCACGCATCAGGGCATCAATCTTGGCATCACGGCCACGGAACAGTCTGTAAGCTTCAGCTGGGTCCATGGCGTTGCGCGGCGCAAACAGGTACTTCACCAGCTTGGCAGCTACTTCTTTATCGTAGAATCCGCCCGGCGCTTCTTCAAAAGCTTCAGCAGCATCAGAAGTAAGTACGTCGGCCCACAGGTAACCATAGTAACCGGTTGCATATCCTTCGCCGGAGAATACGTGTCCGAAGTGTGGTGTACGGTGGCGCATTACTACTTCCTTCGGCATGTTCATGGCAGCCAGGGTTTCGCGCTCAAACTTATCAGGGTCTAAGCCATTCGGGTCTGCCAGGTGAAGTTTCATATCCATGATGGCAGAAGCCAAGTATTCTGTTGTTTCAAAACCCTGGTTAAAGGTAGATGCTTTCTTGATCTTAGCTACCAGATCGGCAGGCATCGGCTTGCCTGTTTCATGATGCTTCAGGAACTGGTTGATCACCTTATCTGTAGATAACCAGCGCTCCAGCAACTGCGACTGGAACTCGGTATAGTCTCTCACGCCGCTGTTCAGGGTCGGGTACTTTACATTAGCAGCCAGGAAATGCAACGCATGGCCAAATTCATGGAAGAACGTAGTCGCATCATCCCATGAAACCAGAACAGGCTCACCCGGCGCAGGCTTCACGAAGTTAGAGTTATTAGATGCCAGTACCGTTTTCTTACCATCGAAGGTAGTATGCGCGCGGTAGGTAGTAGCCCACGCACCAGAACGCTTACCTTGGCGTGCAAATGGATCAAGGTACCATAAGCCAATATGCTCACCAGTAGTTTTATCGGTTACTTCCCATACTTTCACATCCTCATGAAATACAGGAACCTTGCCTTCCTCTACAGGCGTGAATTTAAAGTTAAACAGCTCGCCTGCTGTAAAGAACATAGCCTGTGTCAGGTTGCTCAGTTCCAGGTATTGCTTTACTTCATCAGAGTTCAGGTCATACTTCTGTTTGCGCACTTTCTCGGCGTAGTAGCGGTAATCCCAGGGCTGTATTGTTATCTTGGTTTTGCTGGTAGCGTTTGCTACTTTCTGCATATCGGCTACTTCTTCTTTTACGCGGGCTATGGCAGCTGGCCAGACAGCATTCATTAAAGCCATAGCATTTTCAGGGTTCTTCGCCATACGGTTTTGTAAGCGCCACTCAGCATAGTTGTCGTAACCCATCAGCTTCACACGCTCGTTGCGCAGTTTCAGGATTTTGGCAATGATGGCATTATTGTCTTTGTCGTCACCGTTATCGCCACGCGAGTAGTAGGTGTTCCATACTTTCTCACGCAGGGCACGCTCATCCGAATAGGTAAGGAACTGGTCCATGCTGGAGCGGGTGTTTGTAACAGCGTACATACCAGCTTTGCCACGATCTTCGGCAGCTTTGGCTGCGGCCTTCACAAAATCTTCGGGTAAGCCTTTCAGCTGGTCTTTGGTCAGGTACGTTACATAGTTCTCTTCGTCGGCCAGCACGTTGTTCCCGAATGCAGTATAAAGCGACGAAAGCTCTTTGTTGATCTCAGCATAGCGTTTCTTTGCTTCGGGGCTCAGGTCAGCACCTTCCATGGCGAAGTTCTCATATACCAGTTGTACCACACGCTGCTGGTCGGCTGGTAACGGGTTCTTCTGAGCGTTCTCATAAACTGTTTTGATACGCTGGAACAGCTTCTCGTTCTGAGATATTTTAGAGCTGAATTCAGAAATTTTAGGGGCCAACTCTTCCTGTATCTTTCTGAACTCTGGTGTAGATACGTTGCTGCTCCAAATACCATAATATGTAAAGGCTCTGTTCAGTTCTTCACCAGCCCGCTCCATCGCTTCTATAGTATTCTCGAAAGTAGCGGGAGCAGGGTTATTGGCTATAGCTTCTATCTCAGCTAACTGTAACTCCATTCCTCTTTCCATAGCAGGCTTCAGGTCTGCCAGGTTCATTTTGTCGAAGGCAGGTACGCCACCATACGGCCCGGTCCATTCTGTCAGCAGCGGATTGGTTTCAGCCTGCTTTTGTTCTACGGCAGTAGGTGTTTGCGATTGCTGCGTTGTTGTGGAAGTACAGCTTGCAAGGGCCAGTAAAGCCATTAGTCCGGTTTTGGTTCCGGTGGCAATTATATTGTTTCCCATAGGATGTTAACTAGTTGTTTTGTGGTAAGTGTAAACACTGAATCTTAATTAATAACACAAGATACTATAAAATCAATGGTTATACGCGCTGCCAGGCAAATGTTAGTTTAATCTGCTTCCAAAATCATATTTAAGCGTAATACTATCAGGTGGTTATACGTTATACAGAAGTGTGTCTGCTATTTACCCGTTTATGTAACGGGTTTACCCATAAAACCGGCAGGCACCTGTCGTTTCCTTTTTTTTAGTTTCTCGTATATGTCTCTATGGATCTCACCCAATTCAATACATATTCTACAGCAGCACGATTCGAGATAGTCTGGGAACATGGTACTTTCCTGGCTTATCGCGGCAGAAGAGGGTATCGCATCGAACTGTTTGATCTTGGCAACTTCCTGGCTGAAGTATGGTTTAACCCACAAACTAACGTTACAGCGCTGGTTAGAGGGTATCAGAGCAAAAAAGCACTGGAACTGTATGTTGGCAAGATCAACCTAGAAATGTTAAGCTAAATCTGCCTGCTCTCACCCGTAGCACCTGAGTTTAGTAGTTTATCAGATCAGACTACCCGTCTATAACTATAAACTATAAATATCACAACTATAGTTTTACAAAGCTGAAGCCTTGCGATCTGTTAGCGGGGCTTTTATAGTTTATATCCATAAAACTTTTTCTGTTTTATAGTTGATCAGTACTTAATTAAGAAGATTTGAATGCGTTTTTTATAATTTGCGCTTCTATTACATCTACCCAGGCACTTAAAAACATTAGATGAACATAATCAAGAATTTAAAGATCAGAGATAAGCTTATTCTTCTTCTCTCACTTTTACTTATCCCGCTGATCTATTTTGTAATTACAACCATCAAATCTGAGATTGATGAAAATAATAAACTGAAACAGGAAGTAGTTCATTTAGAGGAAGCTGAAAGGATATCTGATCTTGTGCATGCCTTGCAAAAGGAGCGTGCCCGCATAATGGCTGCTGCCATGGGCAACGAATCTTTTTTATTGGAAGCCCGGAGCCTGCGAAGTATAACAGACAAAGCTGAGCAAGATCTGAAGGACTTTCTGATAAGTTCCGGACGTCAGTTCCCGGACCTGGTGTTACTGAATGAATTAAAAAAATACCGAAACGATCTGGATCAGAACAAGCTTAATGTACAGAATTTCAGAACGTATTCATCTGATCTTATTTTTACTTTCCTGGATAGGATGGATGCCAGTGCAACAGGTGTAAGTAATGCTGAGATCTCAACCCAGCTGGAAAGCTTCCGGAACCTGGCAGATGCAAAAATTCAGTTAGGCAGGATAAGAAGCCTGCTGATGATGGTAATACAGGATAAAGCCTTTACCTATGAGAATTACGGGCAGATTAAATCACAGATAAATTTCTATAACGAGGCGCTCAAAGACTTTAACAGGTTTGCCAACGAAGAAACAATACAGGATATCCGGGAGGTTACAACTTCAGATAACTATAAGCAGGTAGCTGCCATTTTACAGGCCATTGAATCAAACCCGCGGCTCGATCTTTCTGCTTATTCCACAACAACTACGTTCAATGTTTTTACTCAAAGTATAGAAGATTACAGAAAAGGGGAGTTGCGCCTTATCGATAGGATTAGAGCACAGGTACAGGAAGAGAGCAATCAGAAACAGCAGAACATGGTGCTGCTGATGGTATTTATAGCTGCCATACTTGTGCTGACAACAATACTTTCTGCTTATATCATTAACATGATCTCCGTTTCGTTATCGAAGTTAAAGTCCGCGGCAGACCGTATTAAGTTAGGTGCTACAGATGTTGACATAGATATTTACAGCAAAGACGAAATTGGCAGTGTGGCTTCTTCCTTCAGGGGCGTAGTGCATAAAACTGTTGCTTTGTCGGAGGTGGCACAGGCAATAGGCGAGGGTCGCTATGATGTGGATATAACTGCCCAAAGCGAACATGATGTGCTGAGCCATGCCATCAAGGACATGAAGGATAACCTGCAGACCTTTACAACCGAGAATGCAAACCGTAACTGGGTATTAACAGGGGTTGCAGAATTTAACAGCCAGGTGAGCAGCGAAACCACTCTGAATAAAGTGGCAGAAAAAGCGATCTCTTTCCTGTGCCATTATACCAGCTCTGAAGCAGGTATAATATACTTGCACAACGATGCCGGTAAACTGGAGCCAGCTGCCAGTTATGGTGTGCCGTATAGCCTGGAACAGTTGCCATCGTTTGCAGTAGGTACAGGTAAGGTAGGGCAGGCTGTAAGCGAAAAGGGCATTATTGTACTGGAAGATGTATCAGAAGATTACCTGAAAATTAAAACCGGGCTTTCTGAAATTGATCCGGCCTCTGTTATTATTCTTCCTTTATACTTCGGTAAAACTATAGTTGGGGCTATTGAGCTTTGTTCGCGCCAGCAATACACCCTTTTGCAACAACGTTTCTTCGATGCTGTTTCTGAGCGTATTTCGGTGGTAATGCATACCCTGAAGGCGCACCTGCAAACACAGGAGCTTTTATACGAAACACAGAACCAGGCCGAAGAGCTCGAAACTCAGCAGGAAGAGCTTCGCCAGTTAAACGCGGAGCTAAAGGCATCTGAAGAAGAATTGCGTGTAAACCAGGAAGAACTACAGGAAAAAAATACTGAGCTGGAAGAGAAAGCCCAGTTGCTGGAAGAGCAGTACGAAGCATTGAGTGGTAAGAACAAAGCCCTGGAAGATGCCCGCGCTGCTATTGAACTGAAGATACAGCAGGTAGAAACAGTTAGCAAGTATAAGAGTGATTTCCTGGCAAACATGAGCCACGAGCTGCGCACGCCGCTTAACAGTATACTTATACTTTCCAGGTTGCTGGCCGATAATGTGGAGAATACGCTGTCTACAAAACAGATCGATCATGCCCAGATCATACACCGCTCGGGCAATGACCTGCTGAAGCTTATAAACGAGATACTGGACCTGTCGAAGATAGAATCTGGTATGGTAAAACTCGAAACCGATGAACTGAAACTGGAAGACCTGAGAATGGAGCCAATGTTCCGGGAAGTGGCTGCCAAAAAGAAGATACGCTTTACTGAGAAATATACCCCAGGAAGTTTCAATACTATAGTTACAGATCGTTTCAGGCTGGAGCAGGTACTTAAGAATTTTATTGGCAATGCCATTAAGTTTACAAACGAAGGCGGCGAAGTAGAACTGGCAGTGTATGAAGTAAAACAGCGGCCACGCTTTAAATCCGAGCAACTCCGGGAGCAGGCAGATATAGTTGCCTTTGCAGTACGCGACACAGGTATAGGTATCCCGAAAGAAAAACAGGATGTGGTATTTGAAGCGTTTCAGCAGGCAGATACTTCTACTACCCGCAAGTATGGCGGAACAGGCCTGGGCTTAACTATAAGCAAGGAGCTGGCAACCCTGCTGGGTGGCGAAGTTATGCTGGAAAGCGAACCAGGCAAGGGAAGCACCTTTACGCTATACTTACCACGAGTGCTACAGACAGTAGAAGCCAGGAAAAAGGAAACAGTAAAAGTTACTCAGAATGCTTCTTCTTTCAGCAGGGCAGAATCCATGAGCCACGTCTTCGACAAAATGGAGAAGAAGGATAAGCATGATAAAAAAGATATCTCGGTACTGATCGTGGAGGATGATAAGGGCTTCAGCGATATTCTGGCAGACTTTGCTGCCGCCAAAAACTTTAGAGTACACCAGGCCTATACCGGTACAGACGGCTTACGCATGGCCACTGAACAAAAGCCGGATGCCATGCTGCTCGATATCCAGTTACCGGATATGAGTGGTTGGGATGTGCTGAAACAGATACGGGAGGATAAGGCTCTTCGCCATACCAATGTGCACGTTATGTCGGCGTATGATAAAGAGGTGATAGGCGAATACGAAGGTAACGAAGAGTACCTGCCGAAACCGGTAACCCTGGAGATGCTGAACAAGGCTTTCACTACCATTTCGGGCGCTTCAGGAGCATCAATCGAGAACATCCTGATAGTGGAAGACAACGAGGTAGAGAACCATGCGGTAGCAGAACTGTTGTTGGCTCATGGCCTGAAATCTACATCAGCTTACACAGCCGAGGAAGCAGAGCAAGTATTGGCCAAGCAGAAAGTAGACTGCATTATACTTGACCTTAACCTGCCAGGCATGAAAGGCTACGACTGGATGAAGAAGATCAAATCTACTACCGGTCTGGCTGATATTCCGATCATCATTTACTCTGGTAAAGACCTGAGCGAAGAAGAGGAGACTTCCCTGAAAGAGTTTGCTAATACGATCATCATCAAGAACGAGTATTCTTACCTGCGCCTGCTGGATGAAGTACAGCTTTTCCTGCACAAGGTAAATCAGAAACTGCCAGCCGGCAGCGACTTTAAAATGAAGCTGCACGTGCCGGAGGAAATACTGAAGGATAAAAAGGTACTGGTAGTGGATGATGATGTGCGCAATATTTACTCGCTGAGCAGCCTGCTGGAAATGCACGGCATGGAAGTAGTAGTAGCTTACGATGGAAAAGAAGCGCTGCAGAAACTACAGAGCGAAACAGGTATAGATATGGTACTGATGGACGTGATGATGCCTGAAATGGACGGGATAGAAGCTACAAAACGAATTAGGCAGATTTCTCGTTTTAAGCAGCTCCCGATAATCGCGCTCACTGCAAAAGCCATGAAAGAAGACAAGGAGAAATGCCTGGAAGCAGGTGCATCCGATTACATACCTAAACCAGTAGATACCGATAAGTTGCTGACTTTAATGCGGGTGTGGTTATATGAAGCATAGCAGCGAGATACTTTTTGAACAGGATGTAGAATCGCTGCTAAAGGATATTCATCTCCAGTACGGGTATGATTTCAATGGGTATGCGCGGGCATCTGTGTACAGAAGGATCAAGCGTTTTCTGGCACATAAACACCTGAACAGCTTGCAGGAACTACGCGCCCCACTATTTGCCGATAGTTTCTTTTTTGAGAATTTTCTGCAGGAAGTGACCGTGAACGTGACTGAGATGTTCCGTGACCCGTCTTTTTTCCTGTCGCTGCGCCAGCATGTGCTGCCTATACTTTCTACGTATCCGTTTATTAAGATCTGGGATGCCGGCTGCTCTACCGGCGAAGAGTTATTTTCGCTGGCTATACTTCTGAAGGAAGAAGGCCTGCTCGAAAGAACAAAGATCTACGCCACCGATATTAACCAGAAAGTGCTGAAACAAGCAAAAGAAGGTATATTTTCGGCTAAACATATGCCGGCTTACACGGCAGCCTATTATGCTGCGGGTGGTAAACAGGAATTTTCAAGTTATTATACAAGCAACTATGGTAGCGTAAAATTCAACTCCTCGCTGGTGAAGAATGTGGTATTTTACCCACATAACCTGGCTACCGATTCTTCTTTCAATGAATTTCACCTGATCCTGTGCCGCAACGTGCTGATATACTTTGGACGCGAGCTGCAGGAGCGGGTATTTAACCTGTTTGATGAAAGCTTAGTGAGTCTTGGGTACCTAGGCCTGGGTAAAAAGGAAACGCTGTCTATGTCCGGAATCAGTGGCAATTATATGGCAGTTGATAAGAACAACCGGATCTACCGGAAACAGAACTGATGACTGCATCTCCGAAATTAATTGTGATAGGTGGTTCCTGGGGCGGAATACAGGCATCGTTGCAGATACTGCAGCAGTTGCCACCGGACTATAGTATCCCGATTGTGTTGGTATTGCACCAGCTCCGCAATAATGAAGGAAACCTGCAGCAGGTATACCAAAAGAAAATAAAGCTGCGTGCTGTAGAGATAGAGGAGAAGGAAAGTATAAACAGCGGGTATGTATATTTAGCGCCGACCAATTATCACGTACTTATAGAGAATGATTATACATTTGCTTTAGACGACTCAGAACTGGAAAATTACTCCAGACCATCTATAGATGTGACCTTTACAAGCGCAGCCGACGTGTTTGGAGACCAGGTAATCGGAATCTTACTTAGTGGTGCCAGTAAAGACGGAAGTTCAGGATTAAAGTATATCTTTGAAAAACAGGGCAAAGCCATCGTGCAAAATCCTGAAGAAGCTGAAGTAGACACCATGCCACAGGCAGCCATCGACCTTATACCTGGTTGTAGTATCATGAATTTAACTAGTATACAAGCATTTTTACTTTCTTTACATGTTAGCTGATCAGCATCTTACTCCTGCAGTTTTAGATAGTGCCGTGCAACCGGTCAAGATCCTGTTAGTGGATGATAAGGTAGAAAACCTTGTTAGCCTGGAGAGTTTACTTGCAAAAGAAGATGAGCATATAAGCTACATTTTTGCCAACTCCGGTGAAGAGGCTTTAAAAGTTGCTTTACAGGAAGAGCTTGCCCTTATTTTGCTGGATGTACAAATGCCCGGCATGAACGGTTATGAAGTAGCCCGCTACCTGCGCGATATTTCCAAAACACGGGATATACCTATTATTTTCGTGACAGCTATAAACGAGCAGGATGCGCATGTAATTGAAGGCTTTGAGGCAGGTGCCGTAGATTTTCTGTTTAAGCCGTTGCACCCTTACGTTACAAAAGCCAAGGTATCCACGTTTGTAAAGTTTTACCTGCAGAAAAAAGAACTGGAGCGCGTAAACAAAGCCACCCTGGAAATAAACCAGCAACTGGAAGAGCGTGTGAACGAACGTACAAAAGAGCTCACCAAGGTAAATAAAGACCTTGATAACTTTGTATACACTGCCTCACACGACTTAAAAGCCCCTATAAATAACATAGAGGGCCTGGTAAAAGCGCTGAACGAAACATTGCATGAAAATGGCACAGAACTGGAGGGTGTGGCGCCGATCATGGAAATGATAGATGGCTCTATCACCAGGTTTAAGAACACACTCCTGGACCTGACAGAGATTGCCAAAGTAAAGCATGAGGAAGAGGCAGGCGAGGAAAGTATAAACCTGAAAGAGATACTGGAAGATGTAAAACTGAATATCAAAGATCTGATTCAGCGATACGATGCCATTATTCTGGATGATTTCTCGCAGGTGCCAGACATAGTTTTCTCCAGGAAGAACCTGCGCAGCATTATCTACAATCTTATTTCAAATTCTATTAAGTATTCTTCACCGGAGCGTAAACCGGAGGTCAGGATAACATCTGCTTCAGCAGGAGATTATACGTTGCTGACTGTGCAGGATAACGGACTGGGAGTTAAAAAAGAAGACCAGGAGAAGGTATTCGATATGTTTAAGCGACTGCACGCGCATGTAGAAGGCACAGGCGTAGGGCTTGCCATCGTTAAGAGAATAGTAGAAAATTGCGACGGTAAAATAGAGTTCCAGAGTGAGCTGGACAAAGGTTCTGTTTTCAGGGTATATCTGAAATAAGGCTAAACTATACCTGCAGTACCTGCACCTGCTTTATGTATTCTGTTAAACTCAGTTCTTACTACAGGCTCTATTCCTTTTCGGATTACCAGAGCATGCGAACAGCCTTGCCATACATGCAGCACGTGGTATTAGCAAAAGCCTTATCTGATGTGCAGAACGCTGAAGCACGTCGTTTTGTGCAGCGCATTACCGGCAAAGGCTATAAGAATTACCTGGAGCCGCTCGGTTCAGAGCAAGCGCTTTACTCTGCCACCAGATCGCTCATCACCGCCCTGCAACTACTCTACAAAAGCAATGGATACTCTGCCAGGTACATTGTAATTGAACGAGGATAGCAGATTATTACATATTGCAGCCAGTGCACTAACTATAGTATAATAACAGACATGGAAGAAAGACCTATTCGTAATAAACAGTCAATTCAGCAACTATACAACGATATACTTCCCATGCTTGGACAGCACATCCATAAGAATATTGCACCCGTGCTACCGCTGTTCGAAAACTTTACCCTGGAGCGCCTGCTTGATACCTGGACAAAAGACCCTTCTGCAGACTCGGATAAGGAAGTAAGTGTAGATAACGGAAATGTGCAGTTCCTGGGGCTTATACTTCGATTGGAAGGCTTTAACAAACCCGGTATTGAACCTTTTGACCTGCGCAAAGACCTGCTTTTTAAACTGGAATACAACCATTACACCGTAGGCCCCGACAAAAACACCATCTGGCTGGAAAGAGATTACCTGCAACGCTGGGAAACCGCAGACTATGAAACTATAGCCAGCAAATGGGGAGATGCTTTGGTTGAAGAACTGACCGAAAAGTTGAGAGGGCAGGAGTAGAAGTTTAACCGGCCTTGTTCGTTATTTGCCTTTATTAAAGCCACATAAGAAATCTTAAAGTTATAAAATGCAACTCGCCTAGCAAAAGTACTGTTTAGCTCATCCGTGCGTTCTCTTTTTGATTAGCAGGTAATTTTCGTTAATTTAAAGAGGGCGTTTTAAAGTATATTCTGTAAAGATAAGGAGGAAGCTATGGCACAACAGAACTGGAAATACATTGCTATCACGTTGCTTTTAGTAGTTGGACTACAGCTATTTAGCCAACAACAGGTGATTACAGCAGGTAATCAACATGAGCTGGCAGAGGATGAACGAAATACTGATGCTATAAGGCCTACAGTTGTGCCCAGCTCGCTCAGCTTTGCCGGCGAACCGGTGCCGTTGCATGTACCCGATGTGGCAGAGCGCCTGGACCGTGAACTGCTGGTAAACTCATACCTGCACGCCACCACCTTGCTTGGCCTTAAACGCATGCAGCGTTACGAGCCCGAGATCAGAGCTATACTTAAAGAGAACGATATACCCGAAGATTTTATCTACCTGGCACTTGCTGAAAGCCTGTTTGGGCAGGTTACCTCACCGGCTGGTGCAGCAGGTTTCTGGCAACTGATGCCCGATACTGCCCGCGGCTATGGCCTTATTGTGAACAGCGAAGTAGATGAGCGCTTCCATGTACGCAAAGCCACGTTTGCAGCCATAAAATACCTGAAAAGTGCTAAGAACCGTTTCGGGTCATGGACCAATGCAGCGGCCTCTTATAACAGGGGTATGGGGGGCCTGGACCGTGCGCTGGAACAACAGGGTGTACAAAGCTATTATGACCTTTACCTGAACGACGAGACCTCGCGCTATATGTTCCGGATTCTGGCTTTAAAAGAGATATTAGGCAACCCACAGAAGTATAAATTTGAGCTACCCGAAGGAGCAGGTTACCAGCCACTGCCAACACGAACCGTAAAGGTTACCGCTACCATTCCTAACTTAGCTGACTACGCTTTGCAACAGGGCACCAACTATAAAACCCTTCGCCTGTATAACCCCTGGATAAAAGACTTTGCCCTAACTGTGCCACAAGGAAAGGAATTTGAGCTGAAGTTGCCTGTGCAGGCGAACTAACAAGTATAGCTTTAGTGGATTTATAGATGAGGTCTAATAATAAATTAAAGGGTTTTACTTTAAGTAGAGAATAGGCAGAGTTACTAATTACTTCAAAAGGCCTTGCAGATTTTGATCTGCAAGGCCTTTTTGTTTTTAAGTACCAAGAGCCGTTCTCGAATGGTTTTAAATGACTGATTCCATCTGTAAATGCGGTTTGCAGGTTCTATATCAACTTGTTTATGCAATTGAATTAATGTAAACATATTTTAACTTAAGTTTTGCCGCCTTTTTGCCATCCTATTCCAATCCTAAAATTTGCCCCAACTTATTCTTGACTATTAACTATTCATAATATTGTTAATAGTACATACCAGCAGTTATAACCACACCCGACTTCTGCTACATTTTGAAGCTAACTATTATAGAACTGGATCACATTCAATAAAATCTTACCGGCTTTATATATATTTACTATTGAATATATTTCAATATTATTCTAGCTATACAAACAGTAAAGTCTGCACATCGCCTGAATAGTTCGGTTTTTAACCATACTTATATGAACAACAAACTTCTACGCTACTTATTTATTTTCTGTCTGTTTGCTATCCCGGCACATGCACAAACCCAGGTAACCGATATTCAGTGGTCAAATGCTGAGCTAAGCTCTATGCCATCTGGGTATTTAGAGTATAGTGGGAAACTATACTTTGCAGCTACTTCTGACAATTATGGAGAAGAGCTTTGGGTCAGTGATGGTTCAGAATCAAACACGCTCTTATTCAAAGATCTTAACCCGGGCTCTGGGAGTTCTGCTCCAAGGAACCTGCTCGTATTAAATAATGAGCTATACTTTGTTGCAAACGATGGCATCAGTGGCCAGCAGTTGTTTAAGACAGACGGCACCACAGGAAACATTCAGAAGCTTACCAACTTTATTGATAAAACTATACCAAGGCTGACGCTAGTAAATGATCAGATCTTCTTTACGATCACAGAAACTATTTCAGATGGAGGAGATGGCTTTTTGGCAATCTGGAAGAGTAATGGTACCAAAGCAGGTACAACGTTAATAAAAGACAAATTAAATACCTGGAGTAAAGTGACAGCCTTTGAAGGTAGTTGTAACGGCCTGTTCTTTTTTGAATCACAGGCAACAGATAGTCCTAACTATACCAAAATGTGGAGAAGCGATGGTACTCCTGCTGGTACTTACCCACTAACTTCAAACCTGGAAGGAAGCGGTTCAGGCTATAACGGATTTGGTGAAAGTGGTGGGAGAATATTTTCTCAACATATTATTTATAACAACAATCTATACTTTGTGGCTCGCGGTACTGTTTTTGGCTCAGACCAGAGTGTAGGTATCATGAAGACTGATGGCACAGTGGAAAATACTGTGCCGGTAGGTAAAGTGCATGAAGGATATTTGATCAACCATGGTGGAGTAGCTGAATTGAGTGGCAAATTATACTTCTCATTTTTTGAGTATAAAAAGAACAGGCTTTTTATCTGGGAGACCGATGGTACGGCAACAGGTACAGAAAAAGTGTATGATAAGACTGCTGAGCAATATTTTGGCCCATCTAACCTTATAGCTCATGAAGGTAAACTCTTTTTCTCAAGTGCCGGAAGTAGCGGGGCTGGTACTTCTTTAATGAGTCTTGATCCGCAAAACGATACAGTTACTCCAGTAGCACAACTGGAAGTTGTTACCACAAAGCCTTACGAATTGTTTGGCGGAACATTGAACAGTAACCAGCTCTTTGGCATAAAGCAAGGTCTGATGTTTTTAGGGTTAAACAAGCCTAACTTCACGAATACAAAAGATTTTCACATAATTAATTTAGCAAGTGGAAGTAGTACTAAGGCTCCGGCTATAAATTATGCTACCAGTTTTTATTTATTTAACGGGCGCTATTATTTTTCAGGATACTCTTCAAATACAGGACTAGAATTGTGGTCTGCAGATCAGCTTCTTGAAAACTATAGCATACTAAAGAATATAAATAAAGGCAGAACTGGTATTTACAGCAGAGAAGTAGTAGCCTTAGGTAACAACATGATTTTCGATACCCACGAAGCAAAAGCAGCGAAGGGAAGGGAACTATGGCAATTTAACACCAATTCTCAAACTGCTTCTGTGTTAGCAGATATAAACCCGGGAGCTCTATCATCAGATCCGTCACAGCTTATAAAGTTTAAAGACAAGATTTACTTTATAGCTAATCAGAACGACAAAGGGAGAGAAATTTGGTCTACTGACGGTACAGAAGCAGGTACAATAAGACTGACAGATTATGCAAACAACGTATGGTCTTCTTATCCTAGTCTGCTAACCAACCAGGGCGAAGAGAACCTGTACTTTGCGGCGTTTAACGAACAGGAGAGACGTAGTTATCTAATGAAAACAGATGGTACTACACTTACAACAGTTAAAGATGTAGGTGTAAACATGTACGATTCTCCCTTGTTTATAAAATCAATTGTGGCTACAGAAAACAAAGTCTTTTTCGCGACAGAATTTGATGGTGACGATCTGTGGGTAAGCAATGGCACAAGCGAAGGTACCTTAAAGTTAAAGGACTTTTGTAATATTAAACAGATCACCTATGGCAATGGCTTCATCTACTTTATTGCTAATGAATATGGAGATTGCAAGGGAGAAATAAAGCTGTGGAAGTCTGATGGTACGGTTTCAGGAACAAAAGCAATTTTCGAATCTGGAGCGATGCCGTTTACTAATATCAGAAGCCTTTATAGTTATAACAATGCACTTTATTTTGTTGCTTATACCGAGGGGTCTGGAAGTGAAGTATGGAAAACAGATGGCACTGCAGCAGGTACAACAAAGGTAAAAGAAATAGGACCTGGTGCTTTGTCAGGTATAGGTAGCCCTGACTTTACCGTTTTTAACGATAAGCTTTATTTTGCGGCAGATGATGGAGTTCATGGGACCGAACTTTGGCAAACTGACGGGACTACTGGCAATACGTTTATGGTAGCTGATATTGCTGCAGGAAGTATAGCATCGATGCCCCGAAACTTGACACCAATTGGGAACAAGCTTTATTTAAATGCCACTACCACTGAAAACGGGAGCGAATTGTTGGTTACAGAAGGTGCTGATGTTTCGCTTGCTGCAGAGATGGTTCCAGGATTAAATCATTCTGATCCAACTAATATAATGCTAGTAAATGGTAAGATTTACTTTATGGCTAATACTCTTAGCGCCGGAAGACAACTCTGGATGTTAGATGGCGAAGATGTGACAGGCATAGAGGAGGAGATAATTAAGAAGAGCCTTACTGTGTTCCCGAATCCAGCTTCTGAATATATCACATTTTTATATGACAAAGGAAGCAAAGCTAAAGTAAGCGCTATTGAGCTTACAGACATGCAAGGTAAAAAGCAGGTTTCTATCGTTAACAGGGAAGCAGGAAAAATAAATATAAGCCATCTTTCTCCAGGTATTTACTTGCTGACCTTCCAAATTGGCGCAGAACGAGTATCAAAGAAGTTTATTAAAATAAACCAGTAGCTTTTAACTGATTGTACTTGGGCAGCATATACACCAGAGCATAAAACCAGTTATACCTATGTTCGAGAACTTTGTGCTGGAGCGCCAGCTCTATACCTGGACCAAAGACCCCGCCAGTGACAATAATAAAGAGATAAGTATAGAGAACGGTAACGTGCAGCAACTGGGGCTCAGGCTAAGACTGGAAGGCTTTAACAAAGGCAACGTTGAGCCTTTTGATATCCGGAAAGACCTGCTTTTTAAACTGGAGCATAACCACTACACGGTCGGCCCCAACAACGATACCCACTGGCTGGAAAAGGATTACCTGCAGCGCTGGACTACATCAGAATACGAAATAGTGGCTGGTAACTGGAGCGATGAATTAGTGGATGAGATAACTGATAAGCTAAAAGGTTAAAGTATACTTGCTTTCATCATTACTCAAAAAGCCCATGCAAACTGTCTGCATGGGCTTTTTGTTTTGATTATGATCTGAAAATTCTGGTCTGGGTAGTCATTAAAGCCTTCTGACAGTTTAGCTTGTAATTGATTCTGTGAGGCTTTTATCTCACTCACTTAAATATAGCTGTTGTTATATATTTATTTTGCCTTTATCTTACCAAACAATCTAATCTTACTTTTTATGAAAAACTTAAACTTATGCTTGCTGCTGTTTGTGGCTATTTTCAGTAGCGTTGTGCTTACATCTTGCTCAGACGAAGAGGAAGGAAAATCCTGTATGGAAGAACTTAATGACCTGGCTCAGCTGAACTACAACAAAGTACTTGCTTTCTCAAACGATCCTACTCCGGAGAACTGCAATGCTATGAAAAAGACAGCTACTGATTTCTTTAACAAAGCTAAAGAATGTGGTGATGCCGACATGATTTACGCTGCAGAAGAGAACCTTAGAGCTATTGAAGATTGGGACTGCGATAATTTATAATAACCTGATGTTGAAAGTTAGTGAGTATACTCTATAACTATAGAAGTTTACATGGTTAAGTAATACATCTACATTACAAGAGTATGTTGGTTTTAAAGTATAACAGGCAGGGAAGCTTTCCTGCCTGTTATACTTTGTATGCTGTCAAACATGAGGCTATACACCAGCTTCTAATGATGAAGCGTAGGAGTAGTCTGAATAATAGGTGGAGTCTTTTCCTCGGCTTTCTCTCCCGGACAAATATAGTTATAAACAACACCAGCCAGCATTGCTCCCAAAATAGGGGCCAACCAGAACAGCCACAATTGTTCTATCGCCCAGCCACCTGCAAACACGGCCTGGCTCAGGCTTCTGGCCGGATTTACGGATGTATTGGTAACTGGTATACTTATTAAATGCACCAGTGTCAGGCCAAGACCTACTGCTATTCCTGCTAAACCTGCGGGAGCTTTTGGATAAGTTGAACCCAGGATGACGAATATAAACATAAACGTCATGACTACCTCGGTTGCCAGGGCTGCCCCCAAAGTATAGCCACCCGGAGAGTGCTCACCGTAACCGTTCGCAGCAAAGCTACCTAAGTCAAAACCAGGTCTGCCGCTAGCTATTATATAAAGAATGCCGGCGCCGGCAATGGCACCTAATACCTGCGACAATATGTAGGGCAAAAGTTCTTTCTTATCAAAGCGTCCGCCAACCCAAAGGCCAATAGAAACTGCCGGGTTCAGATGGCAACCCGAAATATGCCCTATGGCATAAGCCATGGTAAGTACCGTTAAACCAAAAGCAAACGATACCCCTACGAATCCAATTCCTAATTCGGGATAGGCCGCTGCTAAAACTGCGCTTCCGCAGCCACCCAGCACCAGCCACATTGTCCCGATAAACTCTGCGATCATTTTTTTCATAGTGTAATACTGATTTTTTAGTCTGATAAATCTGAATAATAGGGCGACCTTAACAATCAGGAGGCGATAAATATTCACCGCGATTTCACTAATACCTGTACAGGGGGATGTATATACCTTATATTTCGGTATCTTGAAGAACTTCAGACAACAACTTTCCGGTTTGATCCCGGAGATTAGTTGTTTCTTTAAAATACATCAACAAATATTTTGATAATCAGGATATCAATATGACGGATTGGCCGCAGTTATCTTTTATTGAATTTTCTGCCACGGGGTGCATTTCTCCAAAATCTTCAGCTTCTGACTTGTGTCCATTAACTGTTTTTAGCAGATGTTTCACGGTTGTAACCGTACTCGTTAAAAGTTGCTGATTAAAGTCCAGCTGACTACCACTTTCTGTATAACCTCTAATAGTCTCCCAATACGCCATGCGAAGCAGTTGGAGCGTGTAACTTACTCTATGCTAATCGGATACTGGTCTGAAAATAATCTCAGCCCTGAAAACGATGCAACGAGTACGGTAAGTTTGTCCAAGATTTAAATTCGATTCTACTTAATAATATTTACCTGCTGTAAACCATTTAGTTTCAATATTTTAATCCAAAAATTAACCTGCATTTCCTTAATATTTTAGAAGTACAAAATCGGGTTTAAGCCTGTAAATTGACTGCTAGTGTTTTAGCAATTCATAGATTTGTTACCTTAATTTGGTATAAAAGCTCATTCCATCACATGTTGGCTATCCTAGTCCGAATCGCTCCAGAAGCGCTTGCTTGTGGTTCTTGCTTACTTTAAGCTCCGTGTTGTTCTGCAGTTTCATAATTAAGCCGCCGTTAAAGTGGTTTTCCAGTTCAGTTACCTTTTGCAGGTTCACCAAAGTTGATTTATGGATTCTGCAAAACTGCTTTTCTGCCAGCAGCTGCTCCAGGTTTTTGATGCTGTCCCGGATAAGAATGCGCTGTGATTTATAGTGGATGTTTACATAATAGTCTTCCGCCTCAAAGTACCAGATATCGTTTAGGTCCAGGAGAAGGATCTTGCCGTTGGCTTTTATACTTAGCTTGTTCAGCGCATTAATGGAGGTAACCGGACTAATCAGTTTTTCTTCTTTCTGCGTTGTCTGTTCCTGCAGCAATTGCCGAATTTTTTCGCTTAAGTCTCCGTGGTTCTTTTGCTCTACTACACTTTTGCACTTGGCAAGGCAGTTGCAGAAGCGATCGTTCGTGAATGGCTTTAGGAGGTAGTCTATCGCGTGGTGCTCAAAAGCGGCAATGGCATATTGGTCGTAAGCGGTAACAAAAGCTACGGCGGGAGGGGGCACAGAGAGTGACCGAAGCAGCTCAAAGCCATTAACTTCAGGCATCTGGATATCCAGGAAAAGTATATCGGGTGTTGTGTGCTGCATCAGGTCTATTGCTTCTAAAGCGTTTGCGCAGATACCGATTACCTCTACCTCAGCATCTGCTTGTAGTAGTGCAGCCAAACCTTCGCGAGCGGCCGGCTCATCGTCAACAACTATGGTTTTATACTTGCTCATGAGGCTATATTTATACTTGCCAACACCAAACCGTTTTGCTGCTCTAAGGCAAAATGTGCTTTATCGCCGTAATGCAGTTTTAAGCGTTCCCGTACATTTTGTAACCCAATGCCATTTCCGTTAAACACCGTGGTTTCTAATTTGCCGGTATTTTTAATGCTGATGATTAAATCATTTTCCAACTGATGGCTTTCAATCCTAAGAATAGGAGAGGAGTCTATGGAGTTCATCAGGCCATGTTTAAATGCGTTCTCCAGCAGAGGCTGTAAAATCATACCGGGCACCAGTATCTTTTCGGTTTCCGGCTGCACATCAAATTCAACTTTTAACCTGTCTTTAAAACGCACCAGTTCAATGTCGAGGTAGTGGCGGCAATACTCCAGTTCTTTGTGCAGGGGAATAAGCTGCTTTTCATTTTTATAAAGGCTGATGCGCAGCAGCTCGGCCAGTTTCGCCAGCATGTCGGTAGCTTCTTCGTTTTTGTTAGCCCGCACCATCATCGAAATGGTATTAAATGTGTTGAAGATAAAGTGGGGGTTTAGCTGCATGCGCAGCATCTGCAATTGGGTTTGTACCAGCTGCGACTGCAGTTCGGCATTAAGCTTGGCCTGTCTTTGATTTGCCTGGAGGTTTTCCCAGCCAAGCCAGGCTATAAAGATGACGATTGTCGTAAGCCAGCTGATAAAGAACAGTCTGGAGAAATGGTAAAATCCACCATCCCAGTAGCGTCCTGCCTCAAATGTGGTGTCAAAAGATATGATGGATGCCAGCAACCCGTAGCTTATCACACTTACAAAAGCATGAATGGCGGCGGCAGCTATAGTTAATAAAATGTATTTAACCCACTTATTTGGTGCCCCCGCTCTGCTTAGCAATTGCAGGTAAGGTACCGTTACAACACCCCAGACAATGTGAACGGCAATTTTATAGCTGCTATGCTGATACCATACAACAGGAGGAGTTGACGCATGCATGTCCAGCAGCGTAGTGTATAAAACATAAAGAATTCCCACGAAAAGCCAGAATAGCAGGCTGGCAGGCCATTTATACTTGTGTAAGATTTCGCTTTTAATGGGCATTATACTTTGGTGTGTTGTCAAAATTACAGGAAAGTTATCAGAAAGTTTTTAAATGACTACCGACAGTACAAATTTTAGTATCGCCATTTTATTGCGGTAAAATGCAGCAGTAAATTCTTGTTTTTAAGGCAGTACTGTTTGTTCTGTAACTCACAATTATACTCTTTAAAGCCATCAAAGTGAATACAAAAAGGTTTTTCATAGTTTTAGGTTGTACTAATGGTTTCTGATCACTACTTACTGATCACTGCTAACTGCTTCCTGTAATTACTAATTCGACTGGCTGGCTCTGCGTTGTTCCTCTTCCGAGACGGAGCTTCTTCGGCGTAGCGGTTTTAGGTCTTTGTTGCCGAAGTTGTAGGTAAAGTTCAGGCGCACCTGGCGGCTTTCCCAGCGGCTATCCATGTCCATGTTCATGTTCGCGAAGTTTATGGTATTGCTCATCCTGCTAGTTTTAAAGATATCCGTTATACTTAACCGGATGCTGCCACGCTGCTGTAAAACCTGTTTTTGTATGCCCAGGTTCACGTTGTAATTAGACTTTACATGATAGGCACCCATCACGGTAGGAGAATGGTAGAGGGCGCTCAGCTCCATCGATAAGCTATTTGGTAGTTTAAAGGAGTTGCTGGAGTTTACAGTCGTACTCAACTGCCCGATGTCAAGTTTCTCGCCCAGGAACACAGTGTTGAACTTGTTGTAGAACACGCTTACGCTGTTGTTGCTCACCCACCAGTTTGTTACTATAATCGGGGCAATCAGGCTCAGGTTATAATTGTAGAAGTCCTTGAAATTTTCTTTAGAGGCATACCCTATCCCTGTTTCATCATCCTGGTGGGTAATGTTTGTGAAGAAGTCTTTTGTTTGGCTGTAGCCAAGTGTTAAAGTATAGCTACTGTTATAGTTACCCGACAACTGTATGGTATTGGTAAACTGCGGCTGCAGGTATGGGTTACCCTGCACATATGTATAAGGGTCCATAAAGAAGATGAACGGGAACAGGTCGCGGTAAACCGGGCGGTCTACGCGGCGGCTATACGATAAGCCAATGTTATACTTTTCGTTTAGTTGCTGCCTTACCGAAATGCTCGGGAAAAACTTCAGGTAGTCTTTTTTGTCTGTGGCCTCCGCTCTTTCAGATTCTCCTTCGGCCATAGTATGCTCGGCGCGTAAGCCTGCCTGTATTCTGAACTTGTTGATTTGTTTTGAAAAGTTTACGTATGCTGCACTGATGTTTTCTGTATAAAGGAAATCGTTTGTCCTGGTCTCGTCGGTTTTCCAACTATTATCCTGCAGTTCTTCATACAAAATATCGGTTTTGGTTTTTACATGGCTCAATTTTACGCCGGTTTCCAGTTGCGTGCCCTGGCCGAGTGGCAATGCATAATCGCTTTTCAACACAAGTATGGAAATATCGGCAGGCACATCGCTTCTCAGGGTCTGGCTGTAAGTTGGTTTGGCTGGGTTCGCGAAAGTAAAGTCCGTGGTAATGTTATCGTTCTGCTGGAAACCGAAACTTGAGTAATCTACATCAGCGGTTATCTCATGGCCTTTCTGTGTAAAACTGTGCTTGTAGTTAGCGTTTAGCGTGTAGTTAAACCATTTCGTATCGATGTGGTTTTTTAGTTGCAAAGCAGAGTCTGGCGCGGCAGTCGGGTTACTTCTGAAGTCTGTGGTATTTCTGGGGTCTACTTCCATGATGTAATTATTGCCATTGAAAAGTATGCCTAGCTGATCGTTTTTGCTTAAAGTAAAGTCTGCCCCGGCCTGGTAAGTATGGCTATGTGAAAATGAAGGTCTGTAGTTAAACTGATCGAAATAAGTTGTCTGGCCTTCGTGCGTTACACTTCTTTTCAGATCAAGTGTTACATAGCGTTTGTTATACAGGTAGTTATAGTTGCCAAAGAGGTTAAAGTTATCGCCCCGGGTATTCAGGTTGATGCCTGCATTGGCTTTGCCATACTTGCCGTAGCCTGTGCCAGCCGCTATACTTCCGTTGGTGCCATCGGCCAGGCCTTTTTTAAGCTTTATGTTGATGATACCTGCATTGCCGGCTGCATCATACTTTGCAGAAGCATGCGTGATAAGCTCCACTTTTTCCATGGTGTTGGCACTCATGCTACGAAGCAGGTTTGCCACCTCGGCTGCGGGTAAATTTGTCTGTTTCCCGTTAATGGTTACCAATACGCCCGTTCTCCCGTTCAGGGCAATGCCGCCATCCTGATCTATACTTACACCCGGGAGCTTCTCCAGTACCTCCAGTCCGTTGCCTCCGCTTGCCGCTATACTTTGGGCTACATCCAGCACCAGCTTGTCTTCCTGTACTTCCAGCAATGGCTTTTGCCCCTGCACCGTTACCTCTGCCAGCTGGTTTACAGTTGGTGTAAGCATGATAGGATCAACATTGATAGGCTGTTCTGTTACCGTTATACTTTGGCTGAATGCCTGCTGATACCCCAGTTGCTTAACAGCGATAATGTAAGTGCCAGCCTTAATGGAGGTGAAATGGAATTTGCCTGACTCATCCGCTAGCGTACTTCCAACGGCAGCAGAATCCTTTGCCTGCAAAAGTATAACATTCGCATACTCTATGGCCTTGCCCTCTGCATTTACTACGCTTCCATGTATGGCAGGTGCTTGTTGCGCATGTGCCTGCACCAACTGCAGCAGCACAAGCAGGAGAATAGTGGTTACTCGTTTTTTCATAGTTTATCGGTTTTAGGAATGGTGGTGTTCGGTTATGATAGAACCTGTGCAAAGATGCTTTGCCTGCAGCGGGAGGACAATGGAAATGATGTGAGATGCCTGATAATTGCTGTGCTTGTGCTGAATGATGCAGTGTAGGAGAATGGCAGGTAGAGGCTGAATGATTTTCCGTATCTAGGAGGAAGTTAATATACCCTGAAAACAAAAAGCCTTGCAAATTTTCATCTGCAAGGCTTTTATACTTTAGTGGTACCCAGAGCCGGGGTCGAACCGGCACAACCGAAGTTATTGGTGTTTGAGACCAACGCGTCTACCAATTCCGCCATCTGGGCTTGTTAGTTCTAAACTTTGGTTTGGTAGTGCCCAGAGCCTGTAGTCGAACTAAAAATGCTGTTCCTCTTTCAGGAACGTCCTGCAAACTTAGATAAAGTTTCCTGAATACGCAACAGGTATTTTTTCTTCAGATAGTAGGTTTTTACTTCAGCCAGGGCCTCTTCTTTTGTAAAGCCGTGTAACTCAGGGTATCGCTGCAATACCGGCAAAATATCGTTATCCAGCTGGGCAACTATACCTGTACTTTTCTCGCCTATCTCGTGCAGTTTAGCAGCGTCAAAATCAAATTCCAGTTCCATCAGCTCCTCGTTAATTTCCATCATATCCATCAAAAAGTCCGAAGGAATCTCATTCTTCCCTTCCTCCAGCAAGCCGTGCTCTTTTAAAATATACTGCATGCGCAGGTCAGCATCCGATAGTGTGCGGTAGGCATTGGTGTTTAGGGTAGATAGCTGCAGAATTTCCTGTTGTTTTTCGGGGCTTTCATTGGCGTAAAAGTCAGGGTGGTACTCGCGGCTAAGCTGGTAATATTTGTTCTTTATGGCTTTCTCGTCAAGTATAAAACTTTCAGGTATATTATAAAACTCGAAGTAGTTCATAGTTCAGTTTTAGTTAGCTTCTTCTCTGATGTAATAAAAGCATGCGGTTTACGCCTATAAAGGTACAGCAAAAGCCTATAGTTTGTTTGATTCAATTTCTAAGTTCCCAAAGCGAGTGAAGTTCATGGGAACGTCTTGGGTTATAGTTTCATAATTACCGCAGTCCAACCACCCCTTTATCCCCTCCTTGTCTAAGGCGGGGAGTTTTTAGTTCTTGTTATAGTTGACTTTCTAGTTCTATAGTTTCCGGTTATCATCCCCCTTCACCCCCTTCAAAGGGGGACTTTTCAGGTTTAGCTATAATTTGGTTTATAGTTCTATGGTTTCAGTCTATGAGCGGACAGGTCGCGACCTGTCCCTACGAAATTATGACCACGATAAAACTCGAAGCTTATTGTTTCAAACTATAGTTAAGCGGTAACTATGAGAAAGATCACAGTCTTTGGGTTGAGCGCCTTGTAAATATCTGGTGCCGAATAGGCATTGCGACTTTAGGAGCAAAAGAGATTTGCACAGCGCGATGCCCGAAGACGGGGCCTCCCGGCCATGAGGGCACCGAAGCAAACTATAGAACTATAGGTAAGTAAAGCTCCTAGGATTAGTTGAAGTTTGGAAGGATAGCTTGGTTTAGGCGAGTATAAACTTAGCTATAAGACATATAAGATCCTTCGACTTCGCTCAGGATGACAAAACAAGCAATATAAGGCACATATGCTCCCTGGGTTAAGCTCGAAATAACAGAGAGGTAAAACGCTGTCCTGAGCTATGCAGCCACCCAGGTCTATAGATTTATACATCTACCTGCACATTAGACCAGGCCTGTGGCTTATCGGCAAAAAGGGCTTTGGTGGCTTTCCATACCTGCCCGAAAAGCTCGGAATCGCGGTAGTTGTTCAGGTGTTCTTCCGAGTCCCACAAACTATAGGTGCTGTACACGTTAGGGTGATTCAGGTCCTGTAATAACTCTACATGGTTGCAGCCTTCAAATGCACGAATCTTGTCCTTAGAAGTTCGGAATATCTCCAGGAACTCCCCGGTCTTCTCCGGCTGAAACGTCATCCGTACGATGCGAATAAGCATAATTATGAATAATTGGATTTTGAATAACTGAATGTGAAAGTAAAGTTAATTTTTTATACCTGCTTTATTCAATCATTCGGTTATTCAGTCATTCAACATTAACTCAACTCCCCGGGTAAAAGCGAACGTCTATTTGTGAGTCGAAACCTAGACCTAATAGCTCGGCGGCGTGGCCTTTGTTAATGCCGATACACAACTGGTTTTGGGAGTTAAAAATACAGCAGCAGTCGCCGTCGTCTACTTGTGTATAGTTAGGGTGGATGCGGCCAATCGTTTCACGGCCAAAATGTATTGTAAAAGTTCTGCCATGGGCTATCGTGTCCACGCTATCGCGGGTTATGTTTGTAATGAGGTTTCCGTAGCGGTCTACATGAATGACGTGTCCCATAATGGAGTGATCGTTCAGGCGCAGCTGCCGGTTAAGTAGCTGACGTATAGCTGTAGTTCGTTCGCCAAGTACTTCTATATCGCCGCCTTTTGCCAGGTATACAGCAGCAGGGGCCAACAGATCTTTTACCGGGAAAGGCATCAACGGGTCCTGCGCATTCAGTTCCACTACCAGTTCAGGTTGCCCGTCTGTAATAAGCGATAACAAACCATTGTCGGGTAAAAGGAAGTAATGCCCGTTGTGACGAGCCGCATGGTAACGACCATTTTTACTGCCATGTGTATCAACACCAACCAAATGTACCGTGCCTTCCGGGAAGTCCTGGTACACGGAGCCAAGGACGAACTCCGCATGGGCTATGTTAAAAGGTTCGATCGCGTGGGTGATATCAACGATCTTACATTCAGCGTCTTGAGAAAGCAATTTTGCCTTTACTGCCGCCACATAATGATCAGTATATCCAAAATCAGATATAAACGTAATTACAGCCATCTTTAGAACTATAATTTAGATAAATTTGTAAGTATATAAACCAAATTTCTTTAAATTAAAGAAAATATAACCAACATTCTATATAAGAGCTAAACATTTGGTAGAGAAAGTAATAACACTCGAAAATATTTCCCTGATTGACTTCCTGGGAACCGAAAATCAGAATATAAAACAACTGGCTGCCGCGTTTCCTAGCAGCAAAATCATATCAAGAGGTAACGAGATCAAAATTCAGGGTCAGACGCCTGAGATCACTAAAATCCACGAAATTCTTTCGTCGCTGATAGACCATTACCACAAGTTCGGGAAGATTACGCATAACAGCGTAAATAGATACCTTTCTTCGGATTCTTTTACCGATGAAGAAGTGATTGTTACATCGCCGGACGTAATTGTGTATGGTTCTAAAGGCGGTGTGATAAAGGCGAAAACACCTAATCAGCAGAAGCTGGTAGATGCCGTGGAGAAGAACGACCTGGTGTTTGCGCTGGGGCCTGCCGGTACTGGTAAAACCTATGTGTCGGTGGCGATGGCGGTGCGTGCCCTGAAGAATAAGGAAGTAAAGAAGATCATCATCTCCAGACCAGTGGTGGAAGCGGGCGAGAGCCTTGGTTTCCTGCCGGGAGATATGAAGGAGAAGGTAGATCCTTATCTGCGCCCGATCTATGATGCCTTGGAAGACATGATTCCGGTTGAAAAGCTGAAGTATTACCAGGAAAACAAGATCATCGAAATTGCACCGCTCGCATACATGCGTGGCCGTACCCTTAACAATGCATTTGTGCTGCTGGATGAAGCCCAGAACACGACGCCAGCTCAGATGAAGATGTTTTTAACGCGTATGGGGCCGAACGCCAAACTGATGGTGAACGGAGACTGGTCGCAGATCGACTTACCGCGTAACCAGCGTTCCGGTTTGATGGAGGCCCTGAACATTCTTCGCGGTGTAAAAGGTATTGGCGTTGTGGAAATGACAGCTGATGACGTGGTGCGCCACCGCCTGGTAAAAGATATTGTGAATGCTTATACCAAGCTGGAGGAAGAGCGCCGTGCTAAGCGCGATGCACAGGCTGAAGAAGACGAAAAGAATGGTGTAGTTAACCATAAACGTGTAAGACAGAACGCATAATCTATTTCAGGTTACATGATACAGGTTATAAGAGCTGAGCAGGAGCAGGACCTGAAGAAGGCTTTCCAGATACGTGAGCAGGTATTTGTGGAAGAGCAGAAAGTGCCTCGTGATGCCGAAAATGATGCTTTCGAAGATATCGCAAACCACTACTTAGCTACCTGCGAAGGTGTGCCGTGTGGGGCTGCCCGCTGGCGCATAACCGACCAGGGTGTAAAACTTGAGCGCTTTGCAGTGCTGCCTGACTATAGAAACAAGCAGGTTGGTGCTGAAGTCTTGAAAGCTGTCTTAAACGATGTAAAAGCAGAGCAGGCTGACAAAAAGATATACCTGAATGCGCAGTTACCAGCGGTAAACTTTTATAAGCGGAACGGCTTTGTAACGGAAGGCGACATGTTCACAGAATGCGATATCCAGCACTATAAAATGGTATTTGTGGGCTGATGCTGCAATGGGCGCCATATCCGTTTTTAAGGATCGCGCTTAGCTTTATAGCAGGCATTTTGCTCTATGTAAGTATAGGTGAAGATTTCAGGTATGGTCCTGAAGTCTTCACCTTTTTTGTTTTCCTATTCTTTAGCTTATACTTATACGTGCGCAAAAACAGATCTGCAGAAACGAATGCCTGGGTAGGTATAGCCGGGTTATTTTGTTTTGTTGCTGCGGGTTTCTGGGTCACTGATTTGCGCACGCCTCATCTGCAACCAGAGCATCTTGCTAACCTTACCAATAAGCCAACTAACTACATCGGCACTGTTAATGATTATGTTATCCAGAAGCCGGGTTATCAGCGCACAGTGCTGGATGTAGAACAGGTATTGGTGAACGGCAAATGGCAACCTGCAACAGGGTTGGTGCAGGTAACTGTACCACACGATACACCCGAAGATTATACTTTTACTTATGGCGATAAATTACTTGTAAAAGGGTCTCCGGTGCTAGTGCCAGGCCCACTGAATCCGGAGCAGTTCAACTATAAAGCATACCTGCAGCAGAAAGGTGTTTACCATCGCCAAAACCTGCAGGCACATCAGTTTACACACCTCGGGAATGAGCCACCTAATTACCTGCAGTTTGTAAGTATAAAGTTGCGCCGCTACCTCGAGAATGTAATAAAAGAGCATGTGCCGGATAAGCGCGAAGCTGGTATTGCTACAGCACTTATACTTGGTGTAAAAGATGACCTGGATAACGCTATACGGGATAGTTATGCAGCTACCGGAACCATGCATGTGCTGGCCGTTTCGGGTATGCATGTCGGGCTGATCTTCGGAGTGTTTCTGCTCCTGTTTAAAAGTATAAACTTGAATTACTCCCAGCGGCTGCTTTATGCGCTGCTTGTGCTTGGTTTACTATGGTTATATGCTTTTGTAACAGGCTGGTCGCCGTCGGTGCTACGGGCAGTTTTGATGTTTAGCTTAATAACTATAGCTATGGTCTTGAGCAGGCGGCATAACATTTATAATACCCTTGCTGCTGCAGCTTTCCTGCTGCTCTTCTACGATCCTTATCTACTGTTCGATGTAGGATTCCAGTTGTCGTTTCTGGCAGTGTTTGGGATAGTGGCCTTGCAGCCTGGTATCTATAGTTTACTTATTGTAAATAGCTGGCTTTTAGATAAAGTTTGGGAGCTGTTCTCTATTGCTGTCGCAGCACAATTAATAACTCTTCCGTTAGGTATCTATTATTTTCATCAGTTCCCGGTATACTTCTGGCTGGCTAATATTGTGGTGGTGCCTGTTTCTACCCTTGCCCTTTATAGTGGTATGGCTGCACTGGTCTTCCATTGGGTGCCTTTGCTGGCTGATGCGCTCTTTGCATTACACTTTGGCTTGATCTGGGTTATGAACGAGTTTAACCTGTTGCTTACAAACTTACCACATGCACTTATTAACGGTTTAGATATTACTGCGCTACAGTCGTGGTTGTTGTATGCAGTGCTGGCGCTTATATTCTTATTTCTTTTACAAAAGCAGTTGCGCTACTTAACGTTTGCTGTGCTTATAGTTGGTGTGCTTGCAGTGCAGCAGATTCTAGAAGAGTCAGAACAGCAAAACCAAAAACTGCTGGCTATTTATAGTCTGCGTGGAAGTACGGCTCTTTCCTTTCTCCAGAACCGGGAAGCTATACTTGTTACTGATAGCACTCTGCTTCAAGACAGGCAAAATTATACTTTCAACATTCAGGCGCACCTATGGGATCTGGGTGTTACTGCACCAGTTTTTAAAGTAGTAGGGGAGTCATTAAAAACTAAAGCCGGTGTGTTTTCACAAACTTTACCTGACGGAAATGAATTGCTGGTTTGGCAGGGAAGGAAATTACTGTTAGTAAGCAAGCCCCTAAAGATACAGCCTGTAACAACTATAGATTTAGATTATGTTATACTTACCAAAAATGCCAGAATTAAACCTGAAATGTTAAAGCCTTTTAAGGTTAAAGCTGTGGTGCTTGATGGTAGTAATAAGCTTTGGTACATATCCCGCATGAGATCAGAATTAGCAAAGTATAAATTGCCGGTGCATGATGTAACTACCGCAGGTGCGTTAGTGCAGAAACTATAGATTTAACTTATAATAAAAAAAGCCGCCCAGAAATTAGAGCGGCTTTTTTATTATTCTGTCGGGGTTGTCTGAGGTGCTGTGCTACCCGCAGGCCCACGATTGCCTCTGTTGCGGTTGCGGTTATTGCGGCGCTTCTTCGGCCTGTTTTCTGAAACAGCCTGTTGTGCAACAGGTGCTGTAGTTGCTTCACCTGTTGTTACTCCTTGTTCCGGTCTTGGGCCAGCCTTAGGTTTATTTCTGTTACGGTTTCGGTTTTTGTTATCAGAACGGCCTTTGTTATTTCTTTCAGGTCTGCTTCCTTCTCTATGACGAACATGACCTCTTTTATTTGGATCGTAAGCAGGTCCGGGACCAAAGTCTTCCGGTAAAGCTAATTTAGGTATTTCCCGCTCAATTAACTGCTCTACCCTGCGTACACGGTACATGTCGTTCTCGTTCACAAATGTAATCGCCATACCTGTAGATGCAGCGCGCGCCGTACGCCCCACACGGTGTACATAATCTTCAGCGTCCTGCGGCATATCGAAATTCAGCACGTGGCTCAGGTTGTCGATGTCGATGCCGCGTGAAAGTATGTCAGTGCCAACCAGTATCTGGTATTTTTTGTTTTTAAAATCGCGTAGGGCAGCTTCACGTTCATCCTGGGTCATGTCAGACTGTATCCCTTCAGCTTCAAAGCCCATTTTGCGCAGAGACCTTACAATCTGGCTTACGTTTGATTTGCGGGATGTGAAAATGATCATATTCTGTACTTCCAGTTCACGCAGAATGTGCTCCAGTAAAGGAAGCTTCTGGTTGTCGTAGGTCAGGTACATGCGCTGGTCAATTCCTTCGGCAGGCTTTGATACAGCCAGATTTATTTCTTCAGGGTTCTGCAGTATCTGCTGTGCCAGGTCGCGTATCTTTTTAGGCATGGTAGCCGAGAAAAGCAGGGTCTGGCGGTTGGCAGGTAGCTGGCGCACAATCTTCAGGATATCGTCCATAAAGCCCATATCCAGCATTTTGTCTGCTTCATCCAGTACTAGATAATTCAATTGGTCCAGCTTTACATAACCCAGCGCCATATGCGACATCAGTCGGCCCGGAGTAGCAATAATAATGTCAGCGCCACTGGTAAGCGCGCGTTTCTGCTGGTCCCATTCACCACCTTTGTTTCCTCCATAAATCGCGATGGAGCTAACGGGCGCAAAATAACCTAAACCTTCTACCTGCTCATCTATCTGTTTAGCAAGTTCGCGGGTAGGTACAAGTATAAGTGTGCTGGTATGTGAAGCGTTGGCGTGGGAGATACGGTCTATTAGCGGGAGCAGGTAAGCAGCCGTTTTGCCAGTTCCTGTCTGTGCGCAGGCTATCAGGTCTTTTTGCTCAAGTATAAGTGGTATTGCCTGTTGCTGTATAGGGGTAGGGGTGTTGTACCCCATAGACTCTATTCCAGTAACAACGTCTTCGTGTAATTTAAATGAATGAAAATTCAAGGTTATAGTTTTTATATCTAATAGTTTGGGTCCTGATAAGCATTGAGCCTATTAGGTCTATGGTAAAGATAAAAATATTTATGATCATTTCTATGCCTGTAGTCTCCTTCACACCCAATCATTAAAACCTGATTTGTAAATACTGCAATATTTTGTTGTAATAAATTTTGTAAAGTGCAATATATATTATATTTGCAATATATTAATTAAAGCTATTGAAATTCACTTTGGATAAAGTATAGGCTGTTTTTGTATGAAACATATAAGAATATAAATATTTACATCAAACAAGAAGTATATAAAAAATTATATTTAGCTGTAACATTTGATATAGTGGGGCGTAAGATGTGAAAGTAGCAAATGCTATTTAAACACTGACTTCATCTTACAGTTATTATATTCAGTATGAAAAAGGCTATACAAGATTCGCCAAACTTTTATCTTTTGCTTGGTGTAAATATTATTAATGCGCTTTTCTTCTTGTTATAAGAAGCATTTAACAGAAAACATAAAAGGCTATCCTGCTTTTGCAGGATAGCCTTTTATGTTTTCTATAATTCTAAGTATGCTTTAAGCTCCTTCCAGTTTTAAACCAAGTTAAAGTACAGCCTCGTTTTGATAACTGTAGCTTGTCAATCTCTTTCCTCAGGTTAGAACCATATTTATAGATATTTTTACGAAGTTTGGAAAGTAACCAAAAACCGGGAGCTATGATTTGTAATAATATGCTGGTGTTGGAACTGGCCAGTGTGTTAGCCGGGCCTAGCGTAGGTCAGTTTTTTGCAGAACTAGGTGCAAACGTTATTAAAGTAGAAAATGCCGCAACGAATGGTGATGTTACCCGCCGCTGGAAGTTAAAGTCAGAACCCGCCGATACAGATACACCCGCTTACTTTTGCGCTGCCAACTGGGGAAAAGTATCATTGCCTTTAAACCTAGGGAATTCGCAAGATCTGGAACACCTATATGAACTGGTAAAAAAGGCTGATGTAGTAATTGGCAGCTACAAGCCAGGTGATGCCGAAAAATTAAAAGTAGATTATAAAACACTGCAAAGTATAAATCCAAAGCTCATTTATGGCCACCTTACAGGTTATGGTGCTGAAGAAAACAGAGCGGGATATGATGCGGTAGTGCAAGCCGAAAGCGGATTTATGTACTTGAATGGGCAACCAGAAGGCGAACCTACCAAAATGCCGGTCGCGTTGATGGATATTCTGGCAGCTCATCAATTAAAAGAAGGTTTATTAGTAGCATTAGTGCAGCGTGAGCGAACAGGGCAGGGGCAATACGTGCAGGTATCATTAATACATGCAGCAGTGGCGGCATTGGCAAACCAGGCTACCAGTTGGCTGGTAGCTGGGTATAATCCGCAACGCATGGGCTCTGATCACCCAAGTATAGTGCCTTATGGAAGTGTATACACTACCAAAGATAAAAAGCAACTGGTTTTAGCTATCGGCGACGACAGGCAATTTGAACGGTTGTGTCAGGTGTTAGATGCTGCTGAACTGGCGCTGGATGAGAAGTATAAAACAAACTATAACCGGGTGCATAATCGGCAGGAACTGAATAAAAAGCTAAGCCAGCTGATCGCAGATTTTGACCAGGAAGTATTGTTGCAGGCGCTTCATAAACTGCATGTTCCGGCAGGAGCTGTAAATTCTGTAGCAGATGTTTTTAAGACCCCGCAGGCAAAGCAAATGCTATTAGAACATCCTGATACAAAGCCCGGTGTAAGACAGGTAGCTTTCCGGGTAGGTGCCGAAGAACCGCTGTTGTTAACCCCGCCACCACCGTATAACGTCTGAATTCTTAACATATAAAACTGCTGAGAAGGTTATATTTTATAACTCTTTAGCTGCTTATCCTGTAAAAACAATACAAAAAAGAGTAAACCAGTTATGGCAGTCAAAGAAGACAGATTAAGTGATATAATCAATGGCCTTCATCAGAAGTCAGTTACCAAACAAGCTATATACCGCAATACTAAAGCTACGTTTGAGCGGATGAAGGAAATTGCTCAGGATATAGTTAAAAAGCTTACGGAACGGGTAACAAAACAGGACGCAGATGTGATCATCGAGTATAAAAACATCAGTGAATTTGAATTTCATGTTAAGTTCTCTGGCGATCTGCTCATGTTTATCATGCATTCCAACATTATTACTTTTCCGGACGATTGCGAGCTGATGCGAAACGATTACATAGAGGAGGACTTTCGGCGCAGGTTTTTCGGTCATATTATGGCTTACAACTTTATGGCCGATACTATAAAATATAACCGTTTAGATGATCCCGGTTACCTGGTAGGGCGCATGCTTATAAACATAGACAGGCACTTTGTAATTGAAGGAGTGAAACAAATGGATCTGCCGTATGACCGTATTTCGCAGAACGTGATTAACAATAAAACACTGCGGCTTATAATTGAAAGTGCTATGGTAGCTGCTGTTAATAACGACCTGATGGGGCAGGATGTAAGCGAAATCGAACGCATTACCCTGAAACAGAAACACGAGAACATGATTACACTGCCTCGTAAAGTAGGTTTCCATGTGAGTCAGGATCTGACACACTAAGTATAAATACATATTAGTAAAGCTTCTGACTGTTTACAAATTTGTGCTTGGCACTATGAATTAGGGCAGTTAGCAGACCTGCTAAAGGGATATTAAAAGTATTTACAGACTTTTAATATCCCTTTACTTTGTTACGGAAATACCTATACTAAATTTGCCGGGTACCTTATAACTCATACTATTCCTGTGTCGTTTTATATCACTGATTTACAGTTGTTTGTGTAGTTTCTTATCGCTTCTCTGATTTTGAGTTACGTTCAAAATTCCTACTCTTTCCTCTAAAAGAGTACCTGCCTTGTGTCTGATATCTACTAATGGTAAAGTATAAGCTGTTGCACAAAGATTAGAGGTTGCATTAACATGTAAAACAGATCGATGTGTTAATCAGGATTATGCTTCTAAGCATTAACACTATGAAAAAAAATTATTGGCTTTTGCTATGTATTTTATTGTTCGCCTTTACAAGTTGTGATAAGGATGATGACACCAATAGTGCAGTACCAACACCTACTCCAACTCCAACACCAACACCAACACCAACTTCTGATGCTGATCCTCCACAGATAACGATTTTTTCTCCTTATCAAAATGATTCTTACTTAGCGATTGCTGTAGTGGGGATATATGCTGAGATCACAGATGATGTGAGTTTAGACAAAGTTGAATTGTTTTTAGTAAATCCTTCAGGTGAACGCAAGCAGTTAAGTATTGAGAATGCCGGTACACAGGAAACCAATAAGAAAAAAACTATCAACCAGATTTTGATACCCAGCAATACTATTTCTGGTGATCACGGGATTTTAATAGAAGCAAAAGATAGGTCGGGGAAAGCTGTAAGTAAGTCAGTTAGTATAAGGGTAATTGCTGAAGATCTTGCAGACCTGGATTTCAAGACAGCTTTTATATCGACAGGCTGGTTCGAACGGATGGGTTGTTGTAATAGAAGTTGGGATGTTGAAATGTTTAACAAAGCCTTTTATTCTATTATTAACAGGTCGCCGTGGGATTATTCAGTAGATACGACTTATGTTAATGAGTTCGGGTTAGATTTTGGTGGGCATAGCCAACTTTGGTTTAAATGGGACACAAATAAAAATGAATATTTAGAGAATAGTGAACTAGAAAACGGACTAGATGATTTGAGGTTCTTTAAAAATTGGGATAAGAACCAGGATAATTTGATCTCAGAAGATGAGTTGGCAGACGGAATTGCTATACTTTGGGATGTAAACAAAGATAATAAAGTAACTCCGGATGAATTTGAAAGAAAGCTATTAAAGTACTTTTTAAGTTAATTTAAAACAGGAAAGCCCCGGCTATACTTTAAAGCCGGGGCTTTCCTGTTTTAAACGGCTACCTGAGGCTCCAAACTGTCTTTATATTCAGAAAGCGCTTTATCCAGAACCGGTAGTGAATCCAGTAACTCCTGAAAGCTGGAAATACAAAAATACTGGCTTTGGAAAGTCTCTTTAATGTAAGAAGTATTAAGTATCTGCTCTACATCAAACTTATACTTTAGGCTCTCATTAGAAACTGCCAGGTTACTTTCCCCGACCGACGACAGGATACCAGCCCCATAGATTCTTGGTTCACCATTAAGTGTAAACAGCCCGAATTCAATTGTATACCAGTAAATACGAGTCAGCAGGTCGATGATGTCTGGCCTGTTGATGTATTGTAAGGCAAGCTGCGAGAGATCGGCCAGGAACTGGCAGTAAACAGGTATAGTTAGCAGGGGTACATGGCCAAACACATCATGAAACATATCCGGCTCTTCCAGGTACTCCAGTTGGTCCATAGTTCTTATCCAGACTGTCGCCGGAAACTTCCGATCTGCAATCAATTGAAAGAATAAAGTGTCGTCTACAATGCCGGGCGCAGGCACTACTTCAAAACCGGTAAGGGGTTTCAGACGCTGGTTCACTTCCTCAAAATCCGGAATACGACCCCGATTGAAGCCTACTTTTTCCAGTCCTTCAAAAAACTCTGGTATGGCTTTACCTTGTAAATTCTGGTACTGGCGTTCGAAAAGTATGGCCCAAACGTTATGATTCTCTTGTGTGTAGCTGCTGTAGTTTTGTGTAATGTTCATCAGTTTATAATTTATAGTTACAGATAGGTATAAATGCAAAAAAGCAGGGCTTTCGCTCTGCTTTCAGTATCACTTCATACAAGCCTTTACAGGCTGTGCTGATGCTTAAATATCAGTGTGATTGCCAAAGAGAGCGTAGCACGTGCTGCGATAATAATAGCTATAGTAGCTATAAATGCTCTGGCAATAAGAATAGATGGCATGCAACAGCTCCTGACCAACAGGTGTTGGCAGTGTAAGGGAGATCGCTATGGGAGCTTGTTGGTACATGCGTTGATTTATAGGCTAATATTGGCAAAGTTTATCGAGGAAAGCAAGCCTGAAGCGATAACATATTAAAATAAAAAGTATAGCCGCAGCAATAAGTCATAAACATATTTAATTGAAAGTTTTTGGTACGAAGTATTTGATTGATTTGTATGAGGCTGTAAATCAGTAGGTAAGCATTGTTCGGTATTTTTGGGTTTTCGTATAGTAAAGTATAAGTGCAGTTATCATGAAAGCTATACCTGGTGCTCAAACAATAGGCCTACCTTTTCTTTCACGGCGACCATTATTTGCTGTTATCATTGCCAGTTTATTATTGCTTCAGGGGTGTGCTGCAACTTCCGGCGCCAGCGAAAAGGGATTACGCACCAAAAATGTAATTATTGTGGTAATTGACGGGGTACGCGCTTCTGAGGCTTGGGACTCTGTGCCTGGCGCTATTCCGAATATGTCTTCTAAACTAAAAGGAAGAGGCGTTTTCTTTACTGACTTTCAGAATGATGCTTATACTTATACCAACTCCGGGCATGCGGCGATAACTACCGGGGTAAACCAGCCAATTGATAACTACGGAGCAGAGCTACCGGCCCATCCATCCATCTTCCAGCAATGGTTAAAACAAACCGGTAAGCCAGCTACAACTGCCTGGATAATCAGCAGCAAGGATAAACTAAATATTTTGGCGAACACAAAGGACTCTGTCTGGCAGAATACTTATATGCCTTCGCTTAACTGTGGTGTAAACGGGCCAGGCACCGGTTACCGTGCCGATTCGCTAACCCTGATAGAGGTAAAACGGGTATTGACCACAGATAAACCCAATCTGATGCTCATTAATTTTATGGAGCCCGACGGGTATGCGCACGCTGCTAACTGGAACCACTACATCAGGGGCATTTCCCGCAACGACAGGTATGTAAAACAACTGTACGATTTCCTGCGAAAAGATAAAAACTATAGAAAAACAACAACTCTCCTGATTACTACCGACCATGGCCGGCACCTGCAAGGCATAGATGGCGGCTGGATAGACCATGGGGATAACTGTGCAGGTTGCCAGAAGATATTTTTACTGGCGCTCGGTCCTGATTTTAAAGCAGGGACAGTGGCAACCAAGTATACATTAGTTGATATTCCGGCGACAGTGGCAAAAATGATGGGTATTACATTAGAGCAATCGCAGGGGCAGGTAATGAAAGAGTTGTTTACAACTAAAAAGCTTCGGGCCATGGGGCTTTGATTTAACGATAGCTGCCTTTGCCAGTTATACCTGTAAGTTTGGGCAGTAGGTGTTTACTAAAGTATAGCAGGTGAAATGCACCACTTCTGGCTTTATACTACAGCATTATTCCTAGCCTTTAGCCCAGCATTACCTGAGCAAGTATTGGCATCAGAAACTATACTTGTCGCCAATCATTCCTCCAATACACTTCACGCCCAGCAAAACGAAAACCCGCTTTATACTAGCGAAGAACTACTGGAGTTTAAACTCTCGATGGATTACAAGGAGCTGCTGCAAGACCGGGGCGATGACCGGAAATATCATCCTGCTATTTTATCTTATACCGAAGCGGACGAGCTTGTTACCGTAATGAACCTGAAAGTAATGGTGCGCGGTAACCGACGACGTGATGAGAGCGTGTGTGCATTTCCGCCCCTGCTGCTCAACTTTGTTCGTAAAACTTCTCAGCACACCATTTTTAATAAAGTAAATAAGGTAAAGCTGGTTACGCATTGCATTAACGAGGATTATGTGATCCGGGAGTTTCTGGTTTATAAGCTTTACAATGTGCTCACCAGCAATAGTTTCAGAATTAGGTTGTGCAGGGTTACGTATGAGGACCTGAACAGCAAAAGAAAAACGGAGCAGAAGTATGCTTTTATGCTGGAAGACGACGATGAAATGGCAAAACGCAACAACGGCAGGATAGTGCCCAATAAACTGATGCTGAAAATGCAGGAAATGAACGAGCAGGAAATGGCTACCCTGGCTTTTTTTCAGTACATGATCGGCAACACCGACTGGTCTGTACCTTACCGCCATAACATCGATCTTGTGTCCTTAGATTCTATGGAAGCGCCTATTCCGGTGCCGTTTGATTTTGATTATGCGGGCATCGTAGATGCGCCGTATGCTTTTCCTCCTCCCGAACTTAGTATTTTATCTGTAAGGCAGCGGTTATTTAGGGGATATACATACTCACCAAACACAATCCGGAAAACCATAAACACCTTTAACGCACTCCGGACTGCTTTGTATGGCGTGTATACGCAGTGCGATCTGTTAGAAAGCAGCTATCGTAAACGAACCCTGAAATACCTGGATGATTTTTATGATACGATAAACGACCCTAAAGATTTTGAGAAGAAGATTTTAAAAGTAGCCAGGAAGAATGAGGAGAACTATGTAACAGTAAAAGGACTGAAATAGGAGTATATAAAGGTATATAAAGTATAAAGGCAGCCCTGGTCGCTGCCTTTATACTTTATGTTATACAATCTCTGCCAGTTCCAGCCAGCGGAATTCTTTTTCTTCGAGTTGCTCATTTATTTTTTCGAGCTCAGTTGCCCAGGTGTTTAACTGCGCGTGGTCAGTGGTGGTGCCAGCATTCATCAAGTCAATGATCTCGCTTTTGCGGGCCTCAAGGTTTGCAATATCCTTTTCCAGTTGCTCATATTCTTTTTTCTCCTGGTAGGTTGCCTTGCGTTTGCCGGTTGGTGGCTCAGGTTTCTTTTCAGGGGCAGGTGCTGTTACCTGTTTTACTTCAGGCTCCAGCTTTTCCTGCTCTTTCAGCCACTCGCGGTAGTCGGTGTAGTTACCTGGGAAGTTGCGGATCTTGCCATTGCCTTCAAATACGAACAGATGATCAACCAGCCTGTCCATAAAGTAACGGTCGTGGCTTACCATCAGCAGGCAACCGCCAAAGTTCAGCAGGAAATCTTCCAGTATGTTTAGTGTGATAATGTCCAGGTCGTTGGTAGGCTCATCCAGTATCAGGAAGTTCGGATTTTTGATTAGCACACGTAGCAACTGTAAACGGCGCTTTTCACCACCGCTCAGCTTGTTCACCATAGTATACTGCTGCGCCGGCGCGAACTGGAAATGTTGCAGGAACTGAGATGCGGTTATCACTTCGCCGTTTGCCATTTCAACTACTTCGGCAATCTCTTTGGCAATGTCGATAACCCGCTGGCCCTCTTTAAACGTGAGTTCTTCTTGGGTATAGTAGCCAAAGACAGTTGTCTGTCCGGCATCTATCGTTCCGGAGTCAGGTTGTAGTTTACCGGTCAGCATGTTCAGGAACGTGGATTTACCGGCTCCATTCGGTCCAACTATACCTATGCGGTCCTTCTTTTTGAACACATAACTGAAATCATCTACAATCTTTTTGTTGCCAAACGATTTAGAAATATGATCTACTTCGATGATCTTACCACCCTGGCGCGTAGTTTTTACCAATAGCTCCAATTGAGGTCCGGCTACTTTCTTGGCGGCCTTTTCCTTAAGTTCTTCAAAAGCGTCTACTCTATACTTGGCCTTTGTACCGCGTGCTTTAGGTTGGCGACGAATCCAGTCGAGTTCTTTGCGCATCAGGTTGCGGGCCTTCTCGGTTTCGGCGGCTGCCATCTCTTCCCGGGATGCTTTTTTCTCAACAAAATAGCTATAGTTGCCTTTGTAAGTATAAAGCTGTCCGCCATCCAGTTCCGCAATTTCGTTAGCCACTTTGTCCAGGAAGTAGCGGTCGTGGGTTACCATCAGCAGGGTCGTGTTCTGGGTAGACAGCAGGTTCTCAAGCCATTCTATCGTGTCCAGGTCCAGGTGGTTGGTGGGCTCATCCAGAATCAGCATACTTGGTTCTTCGATCAATACGCGGGCCATAGCCACACGTTTGCGCTGCCCACCTGATAAATGACTGATCTTATCTTCAAGGTTATGGATACCCAACTTAGAGAGAATCTGCTTTACCTTCAGTTCAAAATCCCAGGCTTGCAGTTCATCCATGCGTTCCATTATGCGCTGCATTTTGTCGGAACTGGTATTTGGGTTTTCTATGGCAACTTCATATTCCCGGATCACATCCAATACTTCGCCCTGCCCCGAAAATATAGTTTGCTGCACCGTCAGGTTCTCATCAAACTCAGGGTTCTGGCCCAAGAAGCCAACCGTAATTTCTTTGCGGATGCTTACGCTACCCTCATCAGGTGGAATTTTGCCTGCCAGTACGTTAAGTAAAGTTGTTTTGCCGGAGCCATTTACGCCTACCAGTGCCACACGCTGCCCCTGACTGATGCCAAAGTTCAGGTTTTTAAACAGCCAGCGCTCGCCGTAACTTTTTGATATATTTTCTGCAGATAGGTAATTCATAAAGCAAATTTAGGCATTTCTGCCGGAAGGGGTTAAAATAAAACAGGCCAACCTATAAGGCTGGCCTGTTTTGTCAACTAATGTAGTCTTTTATTACATGTGTCTGTTATGCTCCGGGCTGGTATGTGCTCTTCTGTAGCTTGTGCTTGGTACACGGTGTGTAGTAAGCGAAGCAAGTATAGAAAATACTCCCAGAATCAAATGTGGCGAATAAATTCGGTCGGCGAAACCAAACAGCCATGGAGAAAGGGCTAGTAAAACACCTAGTCCGAAGTCTACCATTAAATGGCTTTGCATAGGTATACGTCTGATTAAACCTACTTCAAAGTCAGTCATTACTGTTTGTGCCAATACCAGAATACCTGCAATTACCATTGTCCAGGTAGCTGCATCGTTATCAGAAAAATCAAGCACCCAAGGGGCGATGATCATAAAAATACCAACTATATAGTCCAATATTCCGTGGAAACGGGTTGGGATAAATCTCATAATAATCCTCCTTTCTTAATGATACTCAGGTATTGGTATACGGATAAGAAAAAAGGAAGGGTCAAAATTTTGTACAATTAATTTAGCGGCGCTAGTCAGCCACTACCACTGTGCGTGCAAAATAATCATGGAACATCTGGCTGCGGCGGGTGGTAAGTATAAGCAGAAAACCCAGCCCTACAGGCAACAGCGACAATATTTTGCTGAAGTAGCGTAAGTTAGCCTGCCAGAAGTTGATCTGCTTACCACGTAGGTCAGATACCTTTAACCCTAATGTAAATTTACCTATAGTTGCCTGCTTTAAAGAAGACTCCAGAACAGTATAGTATAGCCAATGCACAGCTGCAAAGTAGGGGTTAAAGAAAAGTACTTTACCAATCAGGAGAAGGTCGGCTAAGCTTATACCATTATGCTGTAAGGTTTTGTCCCAGGAGCTAATGTGCTCTGAATTGCTGCCTGCAGAGTAATATAAAATAGTATAGAAAAAAACGAGTAGGGTGGTATCTACCAGGAAAGCCACAAATCGGTTTGTAAGGCTGCCATAAAGTGAAGAACGCTTTACAGTTGGTGCTGGCAGTGTAAGAGCTGTTTGCATAAGGGGTCTTTTTCTATCTATTTAGATATAAGGTTGAAAATAGTATAGTTCTGACTGCAGTGCACATCGTAATAAATGTGCAGTAGATTCACCTTTGGCAGGCTGGTAGCAAGGCTAAAGCTACCAGTTGTAGATTCAAATTCTTATTAAATATAAGTTATAGTTTAAAGCTAACAAAATATTTAATTAAAATTATAATGTTAGATATAATATTGTAATATATCAGTTGCAAATGTAACTCAGTTTAGTTGTATATAATTCCAACTAACTGTTTTTTCATGTGAACAGACATATTTTAAAGGTGAAAGTATTGTAACGCAGTTTTTAAGTAACTTCGCATACGATGGAAAAGGAAAAAAGACACTGGCCAATCGGTATTTTTGATAGCGGAATTGGAGGACTTACTGTAGCTCAGGCGATTACAAATTTACTTCCGGACGAGCGAATTATTTATTTTGGTGATACTGCCCATTTGCCTTATGGTGATAAGTCTACTGCTGCCATTCAGGCTTACTCCATTAAAATATGCGATCTGCTTCTGAAGCAACAGTGCAAAGTAATTTTGATTGCCTGTAACTCCGCATCTGCTGCTGCATATGAACTGGTGAAAGAATATGTGGGAAGCAAAGCACGTGTTTTAAATGTAATCGACCCTATTGTAGCTTACATTGGTAAAACCTATCCTCATAAAACTATTGGCCTTATCGGGACCAAGCAAACAGTAAACTCTAATGTATACCGCAAAAAAGTGGATGCGCTGGGTTTAGGTATAGAACTTAAATCGCATGCTACGCCACTGTTGGCTGCCATGATTGAGGAGGGCTTTTTCAACGATACCATTTCTGAGAGTGTGATTCATACATACCTGTCCGATCCCGATCTGCAGGGTATTGAGGCGCTTATACTTGGCTGTACGCATTATCCGCTGATTAAAAAGCAAATCGAGAATTATTACCAGGGCACTGTAGATGTGCTGGATGCCAGTATGATTGTAGCACAACAGGTGAAAGATTACCTGGAACAAAATGGGTTAGCATCTGATAAGCTTACGGGGGATCATCATTTTTATGTGTCAGATTTCACCCGATCCTTCGAAGAAAGTACCCGAATTTTCTTTCAGCGCCAGGTGCATTTAGAGCATTATCCGTTGTGGGAGTAGTTAGGAGTTAGAAAGTTAAAGAGTTAAAAAGTTAGAAAGTTATTTTTCGCAATTTCAATCGGTAACGGAGAAATCTTATTTGTCTTACAGCCAGAACTAAGCTATACTTCCATAGTCACTTCCATTCCTGAGAGCTTTACTTACCTACAGTTGTCATGGTTAGCTTTGGTGCGCCCACGGCCGCGAGGCCCTGTCTTCGGGCATCGCGCGGTGCAAATCTCTTTTGCTCGTGCCTCGCAATGCCTAATGGCACCAGATATTTACAAGGCGCTCAGCCCAAAGACTGTGATCTTTCTCATAGCCACTGCTGAACTATAGTTTGAAAGTATAAGCTTCGAGATTGATCGTGGTAGTAGTTTCGTAGGGACAGGTCAAGACCTGTCCGCTCGTGGTCTGTAGTATAGAACTATAGCTAACCTATAGCCAAAGGCCAAACTGTCCCCTTGAGGGGACTATAGGGGTGTAAATACATTGGCTAAAGAACTGTAGCCGGAAGGATAGCCCTTGCATATAAGCTCCCCGCCTTAGACAAGGAGGGGCTAGGGGTGGTTGGACCGACTGTAACTATGGAAGTTACCTTCAACTACAACACCAACTCAAAACTCAGCACTCACGACTCAGGACTCAAAAAATTGCCAATTTTCCCCTAAAACCCGTACCTTTAACTATACTTGCTTTAGAACTCATGAAAAAACGATACCTGCGCATTGGTGATCTCAAGCGCAATGCATTTATAGTTGCCGCTGCTGCCTGTATGGGCCTTGCCAGTTGCGGAAATAACAACAATAACAACGACTGGAATGCTGGTGAAGAAGTAGCTGTGCCGGATGGCATCATTACCGAACTAACCGAAGAAGCTCCTGACCAGTGGAAAATAACCGACGAGCGTACTACTGCACCAGGTGCAAGTATGGCTATTTTAAAGTATAACGATGGACGTGTGGATACCCTGAAAGGATTAGAACTGGAGAACCGCATGAAAGAACTGGCAGCCAATCAGAATACCTACCAGCAGGGTGGCTTTGGTTTAGGAAGCGTACTTTGGTGGAGCGGAATGGGCTATATGGCTGGCCGTATGATGTCTCCGAACCCTGCTTATTATGCTAATCCAAGCCACATTCGTCGTACAGACAGCTGGAGACAAAATGTGCAGACATACCGCCAACGGGCCACAGCGCCAAGCTCAGGCAGAAGCGGTTTTTTCAGAGGTCGCAGCAGTGGCGGCGGCTTTGGCGGTTAAGTTATACTTCACAATTAATATTTCATGCTGAATAATAAAGTGAGTATTCGCCTGCAACCACATACAGGCGATGTGGAAACGGCTGTGCGTGGGCTTGGCTGGGATTGGTGTGTAGAAGATGGCTGCGCAAACTATGTGCCCGGTGAGGCCGTGGTAGTAACCGAGAAAGAAGCCGATGCACTTCTGGAAGCCGCCAATACATTGTATGACATGATGGTGCAGTCGGTGCCCAACGATGTGCCCGATGCTTTCCTGAAGGTGCTCGGCATACCTGAAAACCTTTGGAAACTGGTGCGCCAGTCCTGGAACGACGACCGCCACTGGCACCTGTACGGTCGTTTTGACCTGGCGCAAACCCCCGAAGGTCCAAAGTTGCTGGAATTTAACGCCGATACAGCTACCTCCATACCTGAAACAGCGGTGGTGCAATGGGCAAGTCTGGCTGCAGCCGGCAAGCATTCTGCCAACCAATATTCCGGACTGTACGAAGCGCTGGTAGAACAATTCAGGACGTGGCGCATGATGAACAATGATCTGGCTCCGGCTTTACTCTTAACTTACATTGGCAGCAGTGCCGAAGACGAGACTAACTGTGCTGTGCTGGCACAAGCCGCTCAGGAGGCAGGTTTTGATACCCATCTTTGCCCAATCGAGGATGTGAATATAACTACAGAAGGCGCTGAAAAAGGTGTTTGGGCGCAGGTAGGAGCAGAGCAATGGCGTCAATTTCCGTTCCTGTTCAAGCTTTTGCCCTGGGAGCAGATTGCCTGGGAAGAACCGCAGCTTTGCGATAGCCTGACCCAACTTGTGCGCAGCCGGAATGTAATTATTGCCAATCCGGCTTATACTTTACTTTTCCAAAGCAAAGGAATGCTGGCCTGGCTTTGGAAAGCTTACCCGTACCACCCGCTGCTCCTAGAAGCTGACTTGGAGCCTTTAAGCGGCAAATATATCCGCAAACCATACTTCGGTAGGGAAGGGCAAAGTATAGAAGTAGTAGATAAAGTGCGTGTAACAAAACTGGAAGGCGAGTACGACCAGCAACAGCAGGTATACCAGCGCTGGTGCGACCTCCCCGAAGATAACAAGGGCTATAGCTACCAGGCAGGTGTTTTCTGGGCAGCCGAAGGCTGTGCTATAGGCTTCCGTCGCGAGAAAGGAATTATTACCAACTTGTCGCAGTTTGTGCCGCATTTGGTGGAGTAACCAAAATTAGAAGAAGTATAAAATGTCTATAGAATCAGAAGCAGATTTAATTGGGATTACAAAGGTTAGCGAAGTTGTGGCTATTACGCTGAAGCAAATGCGGGAGTATGCAAAACCGGGTATGACAACTAAAGAACTAGATGATTTTGGGTATGAGATATTACGGTCTTATGGCGCAAAGTCAGCACCAAAGGTTACCTATAACTTCCCTGGTTATACGTGCATAAGCGTGAATAACGAAGCCGCCCATGGCATTCCTTCTACTAAAACTGTGCTGCTGGAAGGGGATTTGGTAAATATTGATGTTTCAGCGGAATTAGGCGGTTACTTTGCAGATAATGGTGGTTCTTTTGTGGTAGGCAAAGATATAAATGGTCTTAATAAGCTTGTTAATACTTCGACAAGTGCTTTATACAAGGCGCTGAAAGAGATAAAAAGCGGAGTAAGAATATCAGATATAGGCAGAATAATTGAGACAGAAGCGAAAAAGAATGGCTATAAAGTAATCCGGAATCTGGTAGGCCATGGAGTGGGAAAGAGCCTACACGAAGCACCACATGAAATCCCCTGCTTTTACGACAAGTTTAATACACAGCGATTTAAGAAAAACAGTGTTGTAGCTGTAGAAACATTTATCTCTACCAAAGGGAGCTATACCCGCGACAAGGGCGATGGCTGGACACTCTTGGCAGAGAAAGGTGGTTATGTAGCTCAACACGAGCATACCATACTCATTACAGACAGCGAGCCTATTATACTTACCAAGGCTAATGGTATTTAATGAATCCTACCTATTCATTGATCCCCGCAAATTTCCAAATTAAAACTTACCTTTGCCCGGTAATAAACTATAACCGCCTATGCTTGCTTTTGTGCTTACCCTTGTGCTGTTGCTTTCGATAGTGATCGTGCTGGCGTATGCAGAGCGGAAGGTGGCGGCTTTTATGCAGGACAGGCTTGGCCCAACCGAAGCTGGTCCGTATGGTTCGCTGCAATCGGTGTTGGATGTGTTGAAGCTGTTGCAGAAAGAGGATATTGTACCTGCCGCTGCCGATAAAAAGCTTTTCAAATTAGCTCCCATCTTAATTTTTGCCGCTGTTTTTGCTGGTTTCGCCGTTATCCCATTCACCCCTGAACTTGTGCCTGCGGGTATTGGCATTGGTGTGTTTTACCTGTTGGCAATTATCTCATTGGATGTAGTTGGTCTGCTGATGGCGGGCTGGGGCTCGAATAACAAGTATGCCATGCTGGGAGCTATGCGCTCGGTAGCACAGATCGTGTCGTATGAAATTCCGGCTGGCTTGGCTATACTTTCAGCTGTAATGGTTTGCCAGTCCCTGGATTTCCAGGAAATAAGTTACCAGCAGGGCGCTTTGATGAACCAGTTCCCGGGGCTGGAGTATGAAATGAACTGGCTGTTCGGCATCGAAGCTCTGGGCATCAACACCACAACTATAGGCGGCATCACTACCTGGAATATTTTCAGGGCTCCTATACTTTTAATTTCCTTCATTATATACTTTATCGCCTCGCTGGCCGAGAGTAACCGCGCACCTTTCGATATTCCGGAAGCGGAGTCGGAACTAGTGGCAGGTTTCCACGTGGAGTATTCAGGTTTTAGGTTTGCTGTGTTGTTTCTGGCAGAGTATAGCATGATGGTGCTGGTAAGTCTGGTGGCGGTTATACTTTTCCTGGGCAGCTGGAACACGCCTTTACCGAACATTGGCCCTATTAGCCTGGCCTACTGGACCACCGGCACCGTAGGAAGTATATCAGGTATACTTTGGGGTGGCTTCTGGCTGCTGAGCAAAACCTTTGTGCTGCTGTTCCTGCAACTGCAGATACGCTGGACGTACCCACGCCTGCGCGTAGACCAGCTGATGCACCTATGCTGGAAAGTACTTACCCCAATTGCGTTAGTTGTAGTTTTAATAGCAGGCATCTGGCGATTGTTAATGATCTAACTAAAATGTCATTTTGAGTGAAGCGAGAAATCTATTTAAAATTCTATAGAGATCTCTCCTGACGGCGAGATGACAGAACAATAAAAAATTCCCCTCCTCGGAGGGGTTAGGGGTGGGTTAACACTCCATAAAGATTATGGAAAGCAAAACCATAAAACATAAATCCGGATTCTGGGACGTGGTGAAGTCGCTGGTGAGTGGCCTGCGCCTGACGTGGAAGCACTTTGTGCGTGCCAAGAACCGCCGTACCCCGGAGTATGTAACCGATAAAAACTATTTTAACCAACCCGATGGACTGGTAACGCTGAAGTACCCTTACGAGGCCATACCTGTACCTGACAACGGCCGCTACCGCCTGCACAACGAAATAGATGACTGCATCGTCTGTGACCTATGCGCTAAAATTTGCCCGGTAAACTGCATAACCATAGAGTCTGTAAAAGCAACTGAAGAGATTGGCGTAACCTCTGATGGCACAAAGAAACGCCTGTATGCACCGGTATTCGATATTGATATGGCCAAGTGCTGCTACTGCGGCCTTTGCACCACTGTCTGTCCAACCGACTGCCTGACCATGACCCCAGTGTACGATTTCGCGGAAGTAGACATCAAAAACATGATCTACCACTTCACTGATCTAAGCCCGGAGCAGGCTGAAGAGAAAAAGCTACTACTGGCAAAGCAGCAGGAAGAAATGGCCGCAGCAAAAGCAGCAGCGTTGGCAGCCAAAAAGCAACAAGGCTAACTGATTACTGTTAACTGATAACTGAAAAAATGCTTTTCTACATCTTCGCCATACTTGCCATAGTTTCGGGAGCTTACATGGTGCTGACGCGCAACCTGCTGTATGCGGGTTTTTCGCTGCTCATTACGCTACTAAGTATTGCTGGCATTTACGTACTGCTTTTCGCTGATTTTATAGCTGTTACCCAACTGATGGTGTATGTGGGCGGGGTGCTGGTGCTTATACTTTTCGGTATCATGCTGAGCAGCCGTGTACACGACAAATCAGTACTGTCGGAGAATGTGAACACAGTATGGGGGACGTTGATAGCCGGACTTATAGTTGTTGGCCTAAGTTATTCTATACTTAAAGCTAATATCAGCTCACTGCCCTGGTTACAGACAACAGAGTTAAATGTATTGGGTGACCAGAAAAGCACAGTGCAAACTATAGGTATAAAACTTATGACGGATTTTGTATTGCCTTTCGAAATCGCTTCGTTGCTGTTGCTGATTGCCCTGATGGGAGCCGCCTACATTGCCACCGACAAACAGAAAGTATAGCTATGGCACATATTCCATTAGAACATATTTTACTTCTGAGCGCTGTACTTTTCAGCCTGGGCATATTGGCTGTTATTACCAAACGCCACGCGGTGGTAGTGCTGATGGGCATTGAGCTGATATTTAATGCTGCAAACTTAAACCTTGTTGCCTTCAGCCGTCATGATCCTCAATTGTTGCAGGGGCAGCTTTTCTCGCTGTTTGTTATAGTTGTAGCCGCCGCCGAAGCTGCCGTTGCCTTAGCCATTGTGCTGCGCGTGTACCAGCACTTCAAAACTGCCAACTTAAATGAGATTGCCACAGTAGAGAACTAGTATGGTAAACAAGTCGACCTTTAGGGTTTCTAAAATGGATTGTCCTTCTGAAGAACAGATGATCCGGATGAAACTGGAAGGCGATAAAAGTATAAAGCAGCTGGATTTCGATATCCCGAACAGACTATTAACAGTTTACCATAGCGGAGGAACTGCAACTATAGCAGGTGCTATCAACGAGCTAAACCTCAATTCTACATTACTTTCCACTGAGCAAACCGAAGCTACGCCTACAACATTACAGCCTACAGCCGATAGAAAATTGCTCTGGATAGTGCTGCTTATCAACTCTGGCTTTTTTCTGCTGGAGATCGTCACCGGGTTTATTTCTAAGTCGATGGGTTTGGTGGCCGATTCGCTGGATATGCTGGCGGATGCTTTTGTGTATGGTTTGGCCTTGTTTGCAGTAGGTGGAGCCGTGAGACGGAAAAAAAGTATAGCCAGAATAAGTGGGTTTCTTCAGCTTGGGCTTGCCGTGTTAGGCTTTTTTGAAGTAATCCGAAGGTTTCTGGGGTACGAAGAAGTGCCTGTTTTTCAGACCATGATCATTATTTCTTTCTTGGCGCTGATAGGAAATGCTACCTCTTTATACATCCTCCAGAAGTCCGGAAGCAAGGAGGCGCATATGCAGGCTAGCGTGATTTTTACATCTAACGACGTGATCGCAAATATTGGTGTAATTATAGCCGGCTCACTGGTATACTTTACAAACGATAACTTACCAGACTTACTTATTGGTGCAATTGTGTTTCTGTTGGTTGCTAGAGGAGCTTTCCGTATCCTGAAGCTGGCTAACTAAAGAATTAGTGTTTTCTTATATATAGAGTTGAAGATTGGCTATTAATAGAAACACTTTCTGCTTAACTTTGGCGACAGAATCTACATAAGAAAGTATAAACTTGGAGCTTACCGAACTACTGAAGCCGCTGGCTGGCACGCCCCAAACCACTACCGCGTTGGTAGTGCTGCTGTTGCCGCTACTGGCTTTTTTTGTGCTGTTCTGTTTTGGTAAGCGTTTGCCTCGTCGTGGCGACTGGCTGGCGATCGGTATCTCGGCTATCACTTTTGCGCTTTCGGTTTACCTTTTCACCCAAACCTGGAACACCGCTACTTTTCACACGCGTACCACCTGGTTTAGCCTGCCCTCAAGTATAGTTTCTGATTTTACAGCCGGAATTCTGCTGGATAACCTGACCGTGCTGATGCTGGTGATCGTGACCTTCATCTCCACGCTGGTGCAGTTATTCTCGGTAGGCTACATGCACGGCGACACAGGCTACCACCGCTACTTTGCTTACCTGGGGTTGTTTACGTTCAGCATGCTAGGTATTGTGCTGGTAGATAACCTGTTGCTGCTGTTTATTTTCTGGGAATTAGTGGGTTTTTCATCGTACCTGCTTATCGGTTTCTGGTTTGAGCGGCCGGCAGCTGTGGCCGCTAACAAAAAAGCCTTCCTGGTGAACAGGGTAGGGGATATTGGGTTGTTGCTTGGCCTGTTTGCCTTTTATACTTACTTCCGCACTTTCGACCTGGAAACGCTTCGTACACTCATAAGTGCCGGCAACTGGTCAGACAATAGCTTTATACTTGACTATACTTTAAACGGGGAGCTGTGGCAACTGGAGCTAAGTTCGCTGCTGCTTACTTTAGCCGGATTAGGTTTGTTTATGGGGTGTGTGGGTAAGTCGGCGCAGTTTCCGCTGCAGATCTGGTTACCGGACGCCATGCAGGGCCCAACGCCGGTTTCGTCGCTGATACATGCGGCAACCATGGTCGCAGCAGGTGTATACTTGCTGGCTCGCTGTTATGCTCTTTTCACCCCGGATACGCTCACGGTTATAGCTATCGTTGGTGCCATTACCGCATTGCTAGGTGCTATTGCAGCCCTCACGCAATACGACATAAAAGCAGTTCTGGCCTTTTCTACCATCTCTCAGTTGGGATATATGGTAATGGGTATGGGCACAGGGGCACACGATGCGTCACTTTTCCACCTGACGACGCACGCATTCTTTAAGGCTGCTTTGTTCCTCAATGCTGGTATCATCATCCATGCCATGCACCGTGCGTTGTATCATGTACATCAACCTGCCACAAGTATAGATCCTCAGGATATCCGCAACATGGGTGGCCTACGCAAGGCCATGCCAATTACATTTTATACTTACTTGCTGGCGGCTGCAGCTTTGGTTGGTTTGCCATTGTTTTCTGGTTTCCTTTCGAAGGATGCTATACTTTCAGGAAGCTGGGCCTGGGCACAAACCATGAGCGCGAACGGCAACAACTTATACTTTGTAGTTCCGGTAATCGGCTTTACAGTGGTGCTGCTCACGGCTTTTTACATGGCCCGCCACATGTGGTTCATGTTTTTCGGTAGCTTCCGTTTGCCTTTTAATATACAGCAGGTGCGCCTTTCCGCTGAAAGGGAAAATGAGCGCGTAATGGTTTTGCCGGTGGTCTTGCTGGCCATACTTTCGCTGGGAATTTTCTTCTCGCTTAACCCATTAAGCTTCAGTAATAGCTGGGTGATGAACGGGATCAGCCTAAAAGCTACAACTGATGGCGCTCTACTGGCAGACGAGCTTTTGCAGGCAGTAACAGCGCAGGACGAGGCCAATCATACAGCACATTTGGTTATTGGTATACTTTCCGCTGTGTTGGGTGTGGCTGGTATAGGACTGGCTATCAGCAAGTATAAAAACAGAACCAGCGAAGCCCTGCTACATGCGCAGCCGAAGGGTTTGTCAAGCAGAGTTTCTTACAACCATTTTTACCTGGATAACTTCTTCAATACCACATTTGTAAAGCCAGCACTCTGGACAGCTACCACACTTTACCGCGTAGATAAGCGCATCATAGATTATAGCCTGAACTATGGCAGCAAGTGGTTGGTCGTGATTTCGAAGATAGTTGGCTGGTTTGACAGGTTAGTGGTAGATGGATTGGTATGGCTGGTAGGAGCGCTTTCGAAAGTGTTCGGTATGCTGGGCCGCAACCTGCAGAATGGCAAAGTGCAGAGCTATTATGCGTACTCGCTTTTCGGATTTATTTTGATAATACTATATATCGTGCTGTTTTAAAGTATCTTTGAGTTGAAAATGTGGAGATAAACCGACATGATCTTAATGCTTGTCAGCCCAAAGCAACTAAAGTAAAAACTCGTAACTCATAACTCAGAATTCGTAACTCTTGACTGATTTTATACTTAGTAGCCTTATTTTTTCACCATTGTTAGCAGCGTTTGTGTTGTTGCTGATGCCTGCGCGCATGCAAAAGCCTATGAAAGCAATAGCTTTAGGTGGGGCGTTGGTGCAGATGGTGCTGGCTATACTTCTATACTTCCGGTTTGATGGTGCCGCCACGGCCAACGGACAACAAGGCTACCAGTTTGTAGAGAAACTAGACTGGATCGGCTTTTCGTTGGGTAGCCTGGGCCGTTTCCAGATCGAGTATTTTGTAGGGGTGGATGGCATCAGTATCAGCATGGTGCTGCTCACGGGTATCATCGGTGTTATCGGCGTTATCTCCTCCTGGACCATCAAAAAGAACATTAAAGGCTATTTCCTGCTGTACCTGTTGCTGCTTACGAGCGTAATGGGCTGTTTTCTGGCGCTGGATTTCTTCCTGTTCTACCTGTTTTTCGAGTTCATGCTCCTGCCGATGTACTTCCTGATTGGTATCTGGGGTGGGCCGAAACGCGAATATGCTGCCATTAAGTTCTTCATTTATACCTTAGTAGGTTCGCTTTTCATCCTGATCGTGATGATCGGGCTTTATACTTCGGTGATAGACCCGGCGGCGACAGCTGCGCAGTTGGATATGTTGCAGCAGGATGGTACTAATCCGAATGTGATCCTGCAGGTACAGCAACTATTGCAGCAAAATGCCATTAGTAGTGCCGACATCGTGCGTACGTTCAGCATTCCGGCCATGATGGATCCTGCCAACTTTATACCTGGTAGTTTACTGCATGTGCTGTCTGGTACAGTGCTGTGGGATCTGCCCATTCGCTTTATCGCCTTTCTGTTACTGTTTGCCGGTTTTGCTATTAAAGTGCCATCTGTGCCGGTGCATACCTGGTTACCAGATGCGCACGTTGAAGCGCCAACGCCCATCTCTGTTCTACTGGCAGCTATACTTCTGAAAGTAGGTGGCTATGGTTTAATAAGAATTGTGTACCCGATCTTCCCTGATGCAGGTGCTTATTTTGCCGTGCTGGTTGGTGGTCTGGGTGTACTTTCCATTATTTATGGTGCACTTTGCGCGCTGGCCATGAACGACCTGAAAAAGCTGATCGCTTACTCATCTGTGTCGCATATGGGTTTTGTGCTGCTGGGGCTGGCTTCGCTTACTTCCGAAGGTGTGAACGGTGCTATCTACATGATGTTCAGCCATGGCATTATTTCGGCGATGCTTTTCCTGGTGGTAGGCGTTATCTACGACCGCGCCCACGACCGTATGATTCTGAATTTCCGAGGCCTTGCCAAGCGCATGCCGGCTTATACTACGTTTGTAGTGATCGCCTTTTTTGCTTCGTTGGGTTTGCCTGGTTTCTCTGGTTTTATAGCAGAATTGCTGGTGCTGGTAGGAGGTTTTAGCTCTCCTGATATCACAGGTTTGCTACCACGCTGGCTGACAATTGTGGCTGTTTTCGGGTTGTTGTTGGCTGCGGCTTATTACCTGTGGGCTTTGCAAAGAATGTTCTTCGGGAAATACTGGATCTTCCCGGAGCTGCGCGAAAAAGCTTCCATGTCTGACCTGAACGCACGTGAATACCTGATGTTGGTACCGCTGGCTATACTTGCCTTGCTGTTCGGTATTTTTCCGCACCTGCTACTGGATAAGATCGGAATGGCGGCGCAGGGTTTTACCGAACTGGTGCTCCAAAATGGGCAGGAACAGCTTAATATGGTGTTGTCTACGATCATTAAGTAAGTGAAAGAGCAAGCCACCAACCTTAGCCAGTCGATTGACGCCATTTTAGCCGGGGCAGGTTCGCTGTTGCCGGAGTTGCTGCTGGCCGGTTTCTTCCTGCTGCTCGTTACGTTCGACCTGTTCAAGTCTAAAACTATAAAACAGCTGCTGCCGTGGCTGGCTCTTACCGCTCTTTTCTCTGCTTTTATACTTCAGATCTTAGGAGGCTATACTTCGGGTGGCGTGCAGTTCCTGAACCTGTTGCGCTCTGATGGGCTGGCACGGTACAGCGGAATCCTGTTCAGTGCAGCAGGTATCTTTACCATCCTTCTCTCACTTCAAAGCAGATCACTTGAGAAGCTGAAAGAAGGCAAAGGCGAATATTATGCCCTTATCCTGATGCTGGTGCTGGGCCTGAACCTGATGGCAAAGTCCATTAACCTGTTGATGGTTTTCCTGGCTATCGAAGTTGTTTCTATAGCTTCCTATATCCTGACATTAACTTTAAAACAGGAAAAACGTGCGGTGGAGGCAGGCCTGAAGTATATTCTGTATGGTACTTTGTCGGCGGGTGTGATGCTATATGGCATGTCGTTTTTCTATGGCTTTACCGGCTCGCTCAACTACACCGAAGGCTCTTTCTGGCAGGCGCTTTTGCAGGCTGATTACCTGCTGGTAACGATAGTAGCTATACTTGTATTTGCCGGGTTCTTTTTTAAAATATCTGCGACTCCTTTCCATTTTTGGGTGCCAGATGTGTACCAGGGAGCGCCTATGCCTATCGTTGCCTTGTTCTCTACAGGGCCAAAAATGGCAGGCATCATTGTTATACTTCGCTTCGTTGCTGCCTTTTCCGACCCGGCTGTAGCAAGTTATTTTGATGATATTCTTTGGTTCCTGGGTATTGCAGCGCTGGCAACGTTAATCATCGGTAACTTTACCGCACTCTGGCAAAATACGCCGCGCCGACTGATGGCTTATTCGTCGGTTTCGCATGCAGGTTTTCTGCTGATGGCACTGCTGGCTTTTGGTACCAACTATACTTCGAGCGTACTCTTTTACCTGACGGTGCTGCTGTTCATGAGCTATGGTGTTTTCCTTTTCCTGCAGCTATCCGAAGAGAACTTTGGGATTACAAAGCTGGAGCATTTTACTGGATTAGGACATAAACTGCCTTACCTGGGTGCCATGGCTTTGCTATACTTGCTGTCGCTTACGGGGCTTCCGCCGCTGGCTGGTTTTATGGGCAAGCTACTTATTTTTAGCAATGTCTGGGAGGCCTATTCTTCTTCCAATCAAACCATGCTGCTTATACTTTTGGTGGCGGGTGTGCTGCTTACGGGCGTGGCACTGTTTTATTATATCAGGATTCCGTACTACCTTTTCCTGAAAAGGAATTTAACTGAAGAAAAATTAGTTATTTCACTGTCGAATAAGCTGCTGCTGGCGTTTTTTGCGGTGCCGCTGCTGGTCCTGTTCTTTAAACCTGACCTGTTGCTGCTCTGGATCGAGAAACTGCTGGCTCAAGCATTTTAACAGCAAACATGAGCGATTCAATAAAACACGAATGCGGTATTGCCCTGATCAGGCTCCGAAAACCAATTGAGTATTACGTTGAGAAGTATGGTACGCCCATGTACGGCGTTAACAAGTTGTTCCTGCTTATGCAGAAACAACATAACCGAGGCCAGGACGGGGCAGGCGTTGCCAGTATAAAAATTGACGCCGGTCCGGGCATGGAGTACATCAGCCGTTTCCGTTCTGTTAAGACCCGTGCTATAGACAGCATTTTCGGGAAGATCGGAAAAGAGTTTAAAGAGCTGAAGGAAAAACATCCGGAAAAAGCGGAAGACACGAACTGGGTTTGGCAGAACCTGCCTTTCCTGGGTGATGTATACCTGGGCCACCTGCGTTACGGTACGCACGGCGTAAACAGCGTAGACAACTGCCACCCAATGGTGCGCGAAAACAACTGGCGTAGCCGCAGCCTTGCTGTTGCCGGTAACTTTAACATGACCAACGTAGACGAGCAGTTCCAGAAACTGATCGAGTTGGGCCAGCACCCAAAACAAAAATCCGACACCATTACCGTTTTAGAAAAGATCGGCCATTTCCTGGACGAAGAGAACCAAGAGCTATTCGAATCTTATAAAAATGAGTTTACCAATAAAGAAATAACCAGCCTGATAGAAGAGAACCTTGATCTGGAGCGTGTGTTAAAGCGTGCCGCTAAGGACTTTGACGGTGGTTACGCCATGGCTGGCCTGACTGGTTACGGTGCTTCGTTTGTCGTCCGCGACCCGAACGGTATCCGCCCCGCTTATTATTACATTGATGATGAAGTGGTGGTGATCGCTTCAGAAAAGCCTGCTATCAAGACGGCTTTTGATGTGGATTATGCGGCAATTAAAGAGATTACTCCGGGCCACGCGCTTATAGTGGATAAAGAGGGCAACCCATCGCTGAGAGAGATACTGGAGCCACGCGAGAAATTATCGTGCAGCTTCGAGCGTATCTACTTCTCTCGTGGTAACGACCCGGAGATCTACGAAGAGCGAAAGAACATGGGCAAGCGCCTGTGCAAGCAGATACTGGAAGCCGTTAACTACGACCTGAAAAATACTGTTTTCTCCTACATCCCGAACACAGCTGAAACTTCGTGGCTGGGGATGATGAAAGGGATTGAAGATTACCTGCGCAGCTACCGCAAACAAGCTATACTTAACCAACAGCTTTCTGAAGAGCAACTCGATGAGATTCTGCAATTTAAGCCGCGTGCCGAGAAGCTGGTGATTAAGGACGTAAAGCTGCGTACTTTTATTACCGACGATAACAACCGCGATGACCTGGTTACGCACGTGTACGACACGACTTACGAAGTGGTGAAGAAAGGTGTGGATACCTTGGTAGTGCTGGATGACTCTATTGTTCGTGGTACGACGCTGGAGAAGTCTATCATCAAAATGCTGGACAAGCTGGAGCCGAAAAAGATCATCATTGTGTCTTGTGCACCACAGATCCGTTACCCGGATTGCTATGGTATAGACATGAGCCGAGTGAAGGAGTTCGTAGCTTTCCGTGCTATGCTGGAGTTACTGAAAGATCGTGGCTTATACTTTAAAATAGATGAAGTATACGACAAGTGCGTCGCTGCAGAAGGTACAGAAGCTTTCAAAGAAACCAACTTTGTAAAAGAGCTTTTCGATTTATTTACGCATGACGAGATCTCAGCCAAAGTATCGGAAATTGTAAAAGCGCCGGAAGTAAAAGCAGAAGTACAGGTAATTTACCAAACCATTAACGACCTGCACCTGGCCTGCCCGAACCACAAAGGCGACTGGTACTTTACCGGTAACTATCCAACCCCAGGCGGTACACGTGTAGTAAACCGTGCCTTCATGAACTTTGTAGAGAAAAAAGCTGTGAGAGCTTACTAAGCTAAACTATAGATCAATAAAAAAGCACTGCCTTATAAGCAGTGCTTTTTTATTGATAGCTATACTTGTTATTTTTCTTCTACCACCTTGCCGTCTTTGTAAACTATAGTTTTTACTACTTTGCCTCCTTCGTTGTAGTATTTCCAGGTGGTTACTTTCTTGTTGTTGATGTGCTTGCCAACAATCTCTGTTTTGCCACTCTCGAAATACTGTTTATAAGGTCCGTACTTCAGTCCGTCTTTATGGTTGGTTTCAGACTTTACTTTGCCTGATGGATAATACTCGTAGCTGATACCCATGATCTTGCCAGCATCATAGGTAGCTTTTGATTTTACCTGTCCGTTTTCATGATAAGCCAATCTTTCGCCTGTTAGTTTACCTTTCTCATACGTCTCGCTGGTGCTCACCTTTTTGCCGGGTTCATCAAAATACGTTTTCCAGTTGCCGTGGGGGAGCTTGTCTTTAAATTGTTCTTCGGCTTTCACGTTGCCGCTTGGGTAGTAGCTTGTGGTTTTGCTGTCAGCACCGTTGTTGCTGAAGTTGCCTTCTTCGCGCAGAGTACCATCTTCGTAAAAGAACTGCGTCTGGCCGTTTGGTTCACCGTTTTTATAGTTTATCAGGCTGCGTACTTTCCCATTCTGGTAGTATGCTTTGCTTGGGCCATGCATTTTGCCTGCTACAAATCCGCCTTCGGTACTCAGCTTGCCATTCGGGAAGTAACTCTTGAAAGTACCCTGCCGCTGGCCGGCCACGTTATTGACTTCCTGCTGCAGTTGCCCATCCTGGTAATAGGTTTTATAAGAACCTTCCAGCATGCCACCACGGTAAGTCGCATCGCTCTCCAACTGGCCATTTGGGTAGTAGGTTTTGGCAGGGCCGCTTTGCTGGCTGTTTTTATAGTATATCTCAGATTTTACCTTGCCATCGGGGTAATATTCTTTTACCAATCCTTCTGGAAATCCCTTTACAAAAGTAGTCTCCTTGCGGATCTTGCCGTCGTCGTAAAAGGTCTTGAACAGGTTGCTTTGCTGGTCGTTTTCGTAGCTGCCTTCCTGCATCAATCTACCGTCCGGGTGGAATGCCTGGAAAGGACCGTGCTTTACATCCAGCTTATAAGTTACCTTAATTTTAGGCTTGCCATTTTGGTAAAACTCCGTGAACACGCTGTCCTTTTTCCCTTCCACAAATTTGGCAAATGCCTCTCGCTCGCCGCCAGGGTAGAAGCGAACATAATTCCCAACTATACTGGAGTCGGGCTTCATAAAGTATACTTCTTTTATAGTGGTGCGGCTTTCGTCGTGGTAGGTAATCACTTTTTTGGTCTGCCCCACAGCAACTGTACTTACCAGCGATAAGGTAAACAGCAATGAAAATAATTTATACATAAGTATAGAATGCAATGATGGAAGTATAAGTTTATACTTTCTTTTTAATGATCTCTTTAGCTACCAGCTTCATAAACGGGTCAGCATCTTTTAAATAGCTTTTAGCAAACTCAGCTGCCTTGGCATGGTTCACTTTATCCAGGCTCATCAGCGCCCTTCTGATAACATAATTGTCTTTGTCGCGGTTGATCAGGTTCACCAGCAATTGCTCCCTGTCTTCCACTTCCGAATTGCCAAGTAGTTCAGCTATCTGCCACCTTGCCTGCGGTTGATCTGAATTGATCACCTTTTTCACGAACCTCAGTTTAGACTCCAGCTTCTCATCTACTTTCTGAAGTATAGTTCCGGATTCGTTATCTATAGCCAGCGCGTAAACCAGTAACTGGGCCAAGTCATGGTTAAATTCTTTGTTCAGCTCTTCCAATGCTTCGGTTGCCGCTTTATGCAATTCCTCCCAGCCTGGGTATTCAGCTTCCCATTCCCCTAAACCACGTTCTTCGTTATAAGTAGCAGGCGTCATGTTAGCCCAATCCCAGAACTTAGCTAATTCAGTTTCTAACGACATTCGTTTCTTTCGTATTGATAAACACTAAAAGTATAGAAAACAGTTTAATGTATGGCTAAGGTATAAAAAAGAAGCCTTACGTTTTAACGTAAGGCTTCCTGCAAAATGTATGCCTTAGGGCATGTTATACTTTCTCGATAACCAGGGCAGATGCGCCACCGCCACCATTACAGATACCGGTTACACCTATTTTACCGCCTTTTTTATTCAGTACGTTGCAAAGTGTAGTTACAATACGCGCACCTGAGGCACCCAGCGGGTGACCAAGTGATACCGCACCACCAAACACGTTTACTTTACCACCTTCTAAGCCTAACTTCTGGTTGTTAGCGATAGATACTACCGAGAACGCTTCGTTGATCTCGTAGAAATCTACTTCTTCAGGAGTAACGCCAGCATTTTTAAGTGCTTTAGGTATAGCCAGGGCTGGAGTAGTTGTAAACCAGATCGGATCCTGCTCCGCATCAGCAAAACCACGAATCTTTGCGATCGGCTTTACGCCCAGCTCTTCCGCTTTTTCTTTGCTCATCAAAAGTACAGCGGCAGCACCATCGTTCAGGGTAGAGGCGTTGGCAGCAGTTACTGTACCAGCTTTGTCAAACACAGGCTTCAGGCCAGGTATTTTATCAAAGCTTACTTTTCTGTACTCTTCGTCTTCTGTAACCAGGATCGGGTCTTTGCCACGCTGTGGTACTTCAACCGGTACGATCTCATCTTTCAGTAAGCCAGCTTCTGCAGCAGCAGCTACTTTCTTATAAGAGTTAATAGCGTATTCATCCTGCATCTCACGGGTGATCTTCATTTCACGAGCAGTGTTCTCGGCAGCGCTACCCATATGGAAATCGTTGTACACATCCCACAGACCATCTTTTATCAGACCATCTGCCATCTGTACGTTACCCATTTTAGCACCCCAACGAGCTTTGTCAACATAATATGGTACGTTGCTCATGCTCTCCATACCACCAGCCACGATCACATCTTTATGACCCAGCATGATAGCCTGCGAAGCATACATAATAGCTTTTGTACCTGATGCACATACTTTGTTGATGGTAGTACACTCTACATTGTAACCAAGACCAGCCTTAACAGCAGCCTGGCGCGCAGGAGCCTGGCCTAAGTTTGCAGACAGTACGTTACCCATGATAACTTCCTGCACCTGCTCTTTATCTACACCGGCTCTTTCCAGTGCACCTTTAATAGCTATAGCACCCAGTTCAGTGGCAGACAGGCTTGACAAAGCGCCGCCAAAGCTGCCGATTGGTGTGCGGACAGCTGAAATGATATATACTTCTTTAGTTTGCATGAATTTGTAAGGATTTAATTGGTACTGTGAAATTATCAGGATTTATACTTAAAACCAAACGAACGTTAGGCTGGATGGATTGTTAAATTGCTAAATTGTTGATTGTTATTTCTTAAGTAAGTAGTAATTCCGCATAGCGTGTGCAGCTCCTACGAGCGTTTTAACTCCCGAACTCTCTAACTCCTAAACTCTTTAACTGGCAACTTTATTTTATCCTTTAAAAAGGTAAACTATAAACCAACTATGGTTTTAGCTATAACTTGACCAAGGTTTTAAACCTTTTGAGGTTTTGCCTATCTTTAGATACGAACAACTGATCAACAATAACTAACCAACCTATTTTACCCAGGATGAAGAAACTTTTATACCTGGCTGTACTCTGTAGTGCCGGCTTTTACCAGGCTCAGGCACAACAGCAAACAGCAAAAAAGCCCCTTACCCACGACGTTTACGACAGTTGGAAGGGCGTAGATGGAGAGAAGATCTCCAACAATGGCAAGTATGTACTTTTTAACGTGAACCCACAGGAAGGCGATGGCGAACTCCTGATCCGGGACATGGTAACCAACAAGCTGACCAGCTACCCGCGCGGCACTAAAGCTTCTTTTACCAACGACAGCCGTTATGCTGTTTTTCAGGTTAAGCCGGAGTACCAGAAAGTGCGCCAACTGAAACTGAAAAAGAAAAAAGCCGACGACCTGCCAAAAGACTCGCTGGCGATTGTGATGCTGGAAAGTATGAATGTGGTAAAAATGCCGCGTGTAAAGTCTTTCCAGCTACCGAAGGATGGTAACCACTTTGTAGCTTATCACCTTGAAAAAGAACTGCCTGCTAAAAAAGATGCCAAAAAAGCTGAGACCACTCCGGCAGCCACAGAAGAAAAGAAAGCGGAAGCTGCCAAACCGGCTGTAGCTAAAAAAGCACCTAAAAAGAACAAAAAGTATAACGGCACCGAACTGGTACTGCGCAACCTGCAAAGTGGTCAGGAAAAGCGCTTCGACAGAGTAATAGATTATACTTTCTCGGAGAAGGGCAACATGCTATACTTTATAAAAGATGAGCTGGACTCGCTGCATAAAGCTGGTGTGTTTGCTGTAAGCACTGCCGACCTGAAGGTAATGCCGATCGATACAGGTAAGGTATCTTACAAAAACATAACACCAGATAAAGCAGGAGAACAGCTGGCATTTGTGGCTACCAACGATACGCTGGAAGCCGAGATCCGCTACTTTGCCCTGCACCACTGGACCAGAAAGGATAATCACAAAATTATACTTGCCGATACAGCCCGCGCCGGTATGCCAAAAGCCTGGATGGTGAGCGAGCATGGCAAGCTGAATTTCTCAGAAGACGGCAAGCGCCTGTTCTTTGGCACGTTCCCGCGCCCAACCCGCTACGAAAAAGACACTACGCAGCTGGAAGAAGACAAAGTAAGTCTCGATATCTGGACTTACAAAGATCCGTTGATACAGCCGATGCAGCTCAAGAACAAAGACCGCGATCTGAAGCAGTCTTTCCTGGCGATGTATGATTTTAAAGGAAAGCGCATGCAGCAGCTGGCTACCCTGGAGATTCCGGATGTATACCTGGATGCTTATGGCGAAGGAGATGTGGCGCTTGGTGTGAGTGATGAGAAGTATAAAATGACCATCGGCTATGATACGCCTACTAAAAAGGATGCTTACCTGATCGACCTGAAAAAAGGAACACGCAAGCAGGTGCTGAACGAAACACGCGGTTATCCAAGATTATCACCTAAGGGTAACTATGTGTACTGGTACGAACCAACCGACAGCAGCTGGCACACACTGGCTACAAAAGGTGGCAAAAACCTGAACCTCACAAAGAAGCTAGGCGTGGCATTTTATGACGAATCGAATGATGTACCGGCGCTACCAAGCTCTTATGACTTTGCTGGCTGGGTAGAAAACGACAGCTACCTGCTTGTATATGATAAGTATGATATCTGGAAACTGGACCCAACCGGAAAGAAAGCCCCTTTAAACCTGACCGACAAGTATGGCCGCCAGAACAAGCTGAGCTTCCGATATGAAATGCTGGATGAGGAAGAGAAGTTTATACCTGAAAATGCTACGCTATACTTAAGCGCTTTCAATAACAAAGACAAGTCAGGTGGATATTTTCGTGATTATGTAAGCAAAGAAGTGCAGCCGGAGAAATTGGTAATGTCGCCGAACAGCTATGTACGCTTGCGCAAAGCTAAGAATGAAAATCGCTTTATGTTCCGCAAAGGCTCGTTCCAGGAGTTCCCGGATCTGTATACTACAACAACCACTTTTGATAAACCAACGCAGCTGAGCAATGCCAATCCGCAGATGAAGGATTACCTGTGGGGTACGGTAGAACTGGTAAACTGGAAATCAACAGACGGAATCCCATTAGAAGGCTTGCTTTATAAGCCTGAGAATTTTGATCCAAATAAGAAGTACCCGATGATCGCTTATTTCTATGAGCGCTCTTCTGATGAACTGCATGCGCACAAAACACCTGCGCCAAGTGCATCAACGGTAAATATATCTTACTATGTGAGTAACGGTTACTTGGTATTTGTACCGGACATTGTTTACAAAAACGGTTATCCGGGCGAGAGCGCGATGGACTGTATTATACCTGGTGTGCAGAAACTGGTGATGCAGGGTTTTGTGGATGAGAAAAACATGGCATTGCAGGGCCAGAGCTGGGGTGGTTACCAGATCGCTTACATGGTTACTAAAACCAACCTGTTTAAAGCTGCTATGGCCGGTGCTCCGGTTTCTAACATGACAAGTGCTTATGGTGGTATCCGTTGGGGTACAGGCCTGAGCCGCCAGTTCCAGTACGAGAAAACCCAAAGCCGCATTGGTGGCACACTTTGGGAAAAGCCGATGCAGTTTATTGAGAACTCGCCGCTGTTCTTTGCTGACCGTGTAGAAACACCGCTACTGATCATGCACAACGATCAGGATGGAGCAGTTCCGTGGTACCAAGGTATAGAGTACTTTATGGCCCTGCGCAGATTAAATAAACCGGTTTGGATGCTGGTATACAACGGAGAAGATCATAACCTGATGCAGCGTAAGAACCGCAAAGATCTGTCGGTGCGTATGTCGCAGTTCTTTGACTATTACCTGAAAGGTGCCCCAATGCCAATCTGGATGAAGAAGGGTGTTCCGACTATCTTAAAAGGTAAAGACTATGGTTTTGAGTTGGAGCCGCAGCCACAACCTGAGCCGGAAGTTGCCAGTGAAGTAAATCAGTAATTTATACATAGTGAATTGTAAAAAGGGGAGCAGGTATTAACCTGCTCCCCTTTTTATTAAAACTACTATCACCCTCAAAAAGAGATAGCTTACCAATAATTTAGTATAACTATAATAATTAATTTTTGATTTATACTTATTTTTGCTGCTCCTCAAACTCTTTCAAAGTAAAACTATGGACAATACTGCATTGGTCGATTCTGGCCTGATACTGCTTGCTCTAATTGGCGGGTGGTTCTATTCCGATTTCCTGTACCGTACAAGAGAAACAGCTTTTAAGAGGCTGCCGCTTTTCCTGATGGTTTTTGCCGGTTTCTGGTGCTTGTTTAACTGGTTGGGCCATACCATTGCTGTGCTTATATTTAACATTAAAACCATGCAGGTCGGTACCTTTGTATATAGTTACCATTTTTATTCGCTGCTTTTAATGGGTATAGCATTTGCCATTTTCAGTGGCTACCAGTTAAACCAGATCCGCTTGCTGAGCAGGGGAGAAAAAGTATACAGGCAACTAAAGCAGGTCAGTTTTCTGATCATGGCATTAAGCCTGCCTATTTTTCCGCTTAACCCGATAGGTCTGCTCCCGGTTATTTCATCCATACTTATACTTGTTACAGCTGCCGCAACCCGTAAACAATGGAAGCGGGCAAGAACAGAACTGATAAAAGTAGAACAGGTGGTGCCTGCTTAATTATCAATTAGTTAAATAAAAAAGAGAGCCTTATTTGTGGCTCTCTTTTTTATTTAAGGCTATGACTTACTAAATTATTTGCCTTGATTCGCTACTTTAATGGCACCACAGGCAACAGGAAGTGTAGGCCAGTATTCGCCATCAACCGTCATCCCATGTAGTACTATTACATTGTTCTGTAATGGAAGTATGCCTGCAGATACTGTAAAAGTTTGTGTGTAGTTAACACTGCCATCCGGTGCTGTTGGGAATGGTGCTAAATCGAGAAGTACGGGGCCATAAAATGGTACTCCTTCACCTAGTTCTACTAATCCATCGCCATCTGTATCAGCAGACATTGGCGGACATACCGCATTTCTGTTATCATCTGTAAAACCATGCATGTGTTGCGGGTGTACCATGCCTGGTTCTAAACCGGTTGCCATTATATGCACAGTCAGTTGGTTTCCTTCCAGCGTTAATGTGGCTGTACCGTTTACACCAGAATCATTTAAAGACATTATGTTGGCAGTGTAAGTTTGAGTCAGGTTATAAGACTTACTTCGGTGTGCATCCTGTGCGTTATCTGCCTGTAACTTATTGGCATCCGGCGATACATTTGAATCATCGCATGCACTGAAACTTAAAAGGAGGGCAAAGAGTGCCACATAACCGGTTGTGTTCTTGATAAAGTTTTTCATAGGTATATATTTTTTAAATGCGACATACCTACGGGGCAGATTTACCCAATTTTATAAAGGAGAGCTGAAAAGCGGGTGAACAGCAGCTTAGAAGGTGGGAGAGGACACAATTAACTTGTAAACGAAAAATCCAGTCTTAAAACTTCAGAATTTAGAGGGCAAAATAGCAGACTAACATGGAGATTTAAGGTTAGTTACCAGCTTCACCAACTTTAAAATTTCTAACTTATAAACTTTCTAACTAAGCCCCTCTCCATAACCGTGCAGGCTGCTGAGCGGCTGGTTAGTCTTCATGAACTGGCCAGTGCCAAAAGCTACTTCTTTGCCTTTATCATTATAGAGTGTGGCTTCCGCTACAAACAAGTTCTTGCCTATAGTTCTTACTTTGCCTATCGCTTTTAAAGTGCCGCCAGTTACAGGTCTTACAATGTTTATCTGAAAAGAGGAAGTAACTATAAACACATCCTGTACCACAGAGGCGACAGCAAAATAAGCGGCATCATCCAATAATTTAAAGTATAAAGCACCATGTATAGCATTGGCTCCATGGTTATACTTTGCCTGCACCGGCAACGTGATCTCGGCCAATTGATGCTGAACTTTTAGTTCGCTGCCATCTATAAATTGCTGTATGTTGGCGCTGTGGTATAGTTTCTCCAGCAGGTGGTAATGTGTTGTCGCTTCCATAGTCTATACTTCTGAGTTGCAAGTATACGATCGGTGACTTGTACTACCAATAAAATTTCCGAGATAGAGAACTGTGCCTGACGGAGATTGAAAACAGAAAGGCGCTGATAAATATTACCAACGCCCGCTGCAATCACCTGTTTGTTGTAAATTTTTTTATGCTTTATGCCATTGCATTTCGTGAGGCCATGCGTGCCAGTACATTAGTAGTGGAAATGCCAGCTTTTTCCATTTTCTCAACAGCTTGTTCCTGTATAAGATCTTTTAACTGATCAAGGCAGGAATCAAAACCAGTGTGGTCGCCCATGCGAAATACATTTTCCTGCTCTACCTCAAGCCAGGTAGCAATATCAGCGTGGTTGTGCTGCAGGCGAACTTCCAGTTTATCCAGTGCATTGGCTACTTTAGCTTCGTAAGTAGCTTTGGCTTCAAACTCATGCCATAGTTCGTAAACATGCTGACCTATACCAATACCTAACTTTTCGCGCAGGCTTTCAATAGCAGTTAATTCTTTCTGTAGTTTTATTGCCTTAGCTTCTTCCGTCATTACCTGGAAAGCCGGTACATCACCTGCTTCTATCTCTACCAGGTCATGGACCAGAATCATTTTAAGCATATGGGCAGTATCTACTTCTTCATCTAAGTATGGCTCCAGCAACACAGCCATTAAAGCCATTCGCCAGGTATGTTCAGCCACACTTTCCTGACGTCCATCTGATAGCCAGCTGTGGCGCAATTCAGATTTCAGGCGTTCCGCCAACGTAATTACTTCCAGAATGCTCTTAAGTTCCTTTTTCATGTTGAGTTGTGGCTAAGGCCTTACAATCAGCGGGTTATTGCAAAGTATAAGGCAGTGTTTGCAGGTTCGGTTACTGTATTATGATTCTGCTATATAAGTAAGAGCCATATTCAGTACTGATGGTTGCAAGCTTATAATTTTTTTGTGAAAAAAGATACGCTACACTAAAATTAGGCTGTAATGTCAGCAGTGACTAGCTGTCTTAATTCCTTTACCCGCTCTTCAAACATCAACGGATCTCTGCCTTCGCCAAGTATAGCTGCCTTCTTAAAGAGGTCCATCAATTCGTCTTCATGCTGCGCCTTTTTACCTTGTTTTATATCCACGTAGCTAAAGCGCATCCATATTACTGACTTGATGCGTTCATTTTTCTTATCAAGCATCAGAGCTTCCATCATAATATCGCTTTCAGTGAACCAGCGCAGGCAGGTGCGTATGGTAACAGTTTCCATCAGTTTTGCCTCACGCAGAAAAGCCATCTGGCTTGTTGCTACCACCCATGCCTTACCTGCAGTTTGCATATGGCGGTAAATATCAAGGTTATAGTTATCGCGAAGCTGGTCTTCACGGGCATTCAGAAAATAATCTGTATAGCGGCCATTGTTCAGGTGACCAAACGGGTCACAATCTTCAAAGCGGATAAGAGTAGTACTCTCTAAGTACTTAGGAAATGTAGTTTCGTTCATAGTTATGAATTTTAAAAAAAGACCGATTGGTTTATTTGTAGTTAAAAAATTTTAATTTTTCATCTCCTGTATCATATGGTGCAGCTGCTTTAATACCGTGTGCAGGTAGTGTGGCTTACCATATGCTTTTGATACCATAACGCCGCCTTCAATCATGCTGATGAAAAGAATTGAAAATTGTTCGGCGTTCACTGTAGTTTTAAATTCTCCCTGCTGTATACCTTGCTGTACTATACCTTCCAGGGAGCGGTGCATTTTGTTCAGTACTTTTACTACACTGGCACGCAGTAAAGGGTTAGTGTCATCAGCTTCAACAGAGGTGTTCAAAACCGGGCATCCACCAGTTATAGGCGGTGATATGATATATTTTTTATAAAAGTCAAGTAAGGCTTCGAGTTTGGCTGTAGCAGTAAAATGAGCTTTTATAGTTTGGGAAAGTAACTGAAGTATAATAGCTGAGGCATGCTTGAAAGCGGCAAGTGCAATTTCCTCTTTGCTCTCAAAGTGACCATAGATGCCACCTTTCGTAAGTCCGGTCGCTGCCATTATATCCTGTAAGGAAGTACCCGCATAACCGCGCTGATTAAACAGGTGTGCTGCCTGTTCAATAATATACTGTCGGGTGCGTTCGGCTTTAGTTATTGCTACCATATACAAGAGTACGACAAAATAAACCAATCGGTTTGTGGATTCCAAATTTTATCCGTTAGTCTAGAAATTTAAAGTATAACCTGGATCTGCTACCAGTCTGGTTTGCTTTTATCTTTCTTTCTGATGGCCTTTTTAGGGAGTTGTTGCAGGTATTGGAGTTCTGCATCGCGCATGGCATTAAGCAGCACGCGTGCTTTTTCGGCACTGATTTTTACTTGTTGGCGTTCGGCCTGTGTCTGGGCATGGCTGTCATCTGCAGCTGCATTTTCTGTGCTTCCGCGCTTGTTTTGCTGGTCAGGATCGAACTGGTTATTTAGTTGCTGCCCTTCGATGTTGCCTTTTTCGTTGCCGGCTGCCTGTTCCTTATCTTTCTGCTGAGACTGGTTGCCTTTACCGCCCTGGTTTTGTTCCTGGCCCGCCGGGTCTGGCTGTGGCTGGTCTATTTCTTCTTCGTTGGTGCCGTTTGCATCAGGTTTCTGCTTCGGCTGTGGTTCCTGCTCCTCATCCGAAGAAGGCGGCATTTGTTCGTCTAATTCTTCGTTATGCGGTGTTTCAGGTTCCTGTTTTGGCTGTTCTGCTTTTTCAGGATGAAGTATAAGGTACTTTTTCAGTAACTCGTAATTGTAGCGGGCTACTTCATTTTCGGGGTTGGCTATGAGTGCGTTTCTATAAAGAGCTAATGCATGCGCATATTTTTTCCCGTCAGCAGCAATGTTACCCAACTGTAAATTTACAATAGAGCGGATATGGTCGGATGCGTGGTCGGCGAGCAGGCGGTATTGGTTCTGGGCTTCGGTCATCAGACCCGCTTTAAAATAAGCGTGCGCAAGATTCAAACTCAACTGATCATCCTGTACCTCCAGATCTTCCAGTAAGTACTCGTACGCTGTAATTGCTTCTGCATATTTTTCCTGTTCATAGGCTTTTGCTGCGCGGTCTGCATAGTCATTTATCCGGGATATGGTCTTTAGGCCTGCCCCCGGTATACTCAGGAAAAGAAGTATAGCTATCCAGGTTTTCAAATCCGAACGATCTTTATAGTTAACAAAGCATCCAGCAGGATCAGGACAAGCGCCAGCGCCAGCGGGTAAACATACTTATTGGCGGTTACATCTATCGTTTTACTCTCGCGCAGTTCGCCTTCTATATTATTAATGGCACTCACCAGTTTGCTGATCTCGCTAATGCGGTCATTTACTTCAAAGTACTGTCCGTTGGTGAGTTCAGCCAGCTTTACCAGTGGCTCAGGTTGTAACTTTGTAATTACAACATTGCCGTCGTTGTCGTGTTTAAACCCATTGCCCTGTGGTATGCGGCTGCCCTCTGTGGTGCCAACACCCAGGGTAAATACCCGAATGTTCTGTTCCCGGAGCTGCTCAGCCAATTGTTCTACATCATCACCAAAGTCTTCTCCATCGCTGATGAGTACAAGTACACGCGCCTTTTGTTCTGCAGCAGGGCTATTCCCCAACTGTCCGAACTTATCAAGAGCCAGTTTCAGTACAGGTTCGTAATCAGTTCCGGTGTTTGGTAGCAGGCGTGTATAAAGCGTGCGGGTGTAAAGTTGCAGAGCATTCTGGTCGTAAGTTAATGGGCTTTGTATGTAAGCATCGTCCCCAAACACAATTAACCCGATACGATCAGAATTAAATCTTGTGATAAGTCGCTCAACTTCTTGTTTGGTTTTCTCGAGGCGTGATGGCTGCACATCTGTTGCGTTCATAGACGCCGAAAGGTCAATGGCTATATAAAGATCCTTGCCTATTGTTTTGATCTCTTTTTTCATGGCCCCGAAAGATGGACCAAGTATAGCAATAACTATTAGTATAAGGTAGAGGTGGCGCAGTACAAATTTTACCCAAACACCATGCGGCCGCTGCCCGAAAAATTCTGCTACGCGCTTTACACGCCACAGGTAGCCGATGTAGAGCCCTAAAAAGAGCACACCGAACAAGATCTCGAGCAGGGTGATGGTTTGATACCAGGTCATAGATAACTTAAAGAGCAGCTTGTACTTTATATTTTACCTGAAAGTATAGCCTAGCCAGTTACAAAGATAATAATTAAAGCAGCCCTTGGCTATGTGATTTTAGCTCCTGAAACACGTAGCCTGAAAATTTTTATAGTTATATATAAAAAAGTTTTGGAATAGGAGTGTGAGCAGTGGATTTAGTATCAATAACTTAAGGTAGTTTACTGCTATTAATTGAAAAAAAAGCAATAAAAAGGTGGCTGAAATTTAGCAGGAGCTATTGCGCCATCATAAAGTTTTTGTAAGTTTGCATACTCTTTAGCAGAAAGAGGCCCGGAGGGGTGGGTGAGTGGCTGAAACCAGCAGTTTGCTAAACTGCCGTACTGGTAACGGTACCGGGGGTTCGAATCCCCCCTCCTCCGCAAGCGAAAATTTTTTAAAAATGTTTTGACAGTTTAAAAACTTCGCTTACTTTTGCACCGCGTTCAACAATAACAGCGACACAATCGCTTCCGGAGTTGAAAGCATAGTTCGGGGTGTAGCGTAGCCCGGTATCGCGCCACATTTGGGATGTGGAGGTCGTAGGTTCGAATCCTGCCACCCCGACAAAAAATTTCGGAAGAGATTCCGAAATTTTTCATTTATAGGAGACAGTAAATTACTGTAGCCATGGTCTCGTAGCTCAGCTGGATAGAGCAACTGCCTTCTAAGCAGTAGGTCTTTGGTTCGAATCCAAACGGGATCACTTTAAAATCAAGCACTTATAAGTCTAATCTTATAGGTGCTTTTTTTATGTGCACACAATTTGCACATTATTTGTCTGTAATGAACTCATTGCTACTTGTGCAAATGTTATTCTTACCAGTTTCAGACAACTGTAAATCTCTCCTTTTAATGAGATTGCCTTCCTATCATAACATGAGCGTTTTCATGTTTACCAGTTAGCAGAAGCCGAATGTGGTGCTCCCTTGCTTGGTGAATAGTTTAGAATTAATAGTAAATTTAAGTCAATGCTTTTAGAGGGCATGGTTAAAGTCTAACTAATCTGACATGGTCATAAATAAAGCTCTCTTAAAGGTCAATTAAATAGAAAACTTACATAGCACATTAATCAACACTGCATGACTGGTTTTATAGCAGAAACAATTGTAGCATATGCTATTGGTAAAGGTCTTGATATCGCACTTGCCAACCGCGAAGATTTTAAGCAAAGACTCAATAAAATCATAGAAGCTTCAATAGATGAGTATGTAGAAAGGTATCATATAAATGAGCCTAAAGGCAAGTATGCATTCTTTAGATCTCAGCTCTTCATGGAAGAGGTGTTGAAATTCAGGCTTTTCAAGAGAGATGGGTATAAGATTGATCAAGCGAAACTTGAGAGGGAATTGTCCAAGTTCCAAGACTTTATAAGTCCATCAGAGGAAGAGTTGGGCAACTTTATGCAGGTGTTTGATTCTAGGGTTAATGCAGACGAAAAGCTAAAATTGCTTGAAATAGAAACCTTCTATAAAGAGGAGGTTTTTGAAATTACTCAAAAGTTGAACCGTGTTCTGCATTATTTAGAGACATCAGTAAAGGAAACGATTAACCTGTTAGAGGGAGAATATGAGCGAGAATTGAACGAATGTTTAGAGGATATACATTCTTTTAAACCTGAATCTGCACTAAAGAGAATTGAAGGGATTCAAGCACAAGTTAATAATAACGCTAGACATGTGGGTGACCGGTTAAAAGCTAATTTATATCACTTGAAAGCTATTTGCCTTGGGCTTCTGCAGGAAACTGAGAAAGCGAATGAAAATATCCTGAAGTCTTTCAGGTTGGCCCCTTATAACGAGGTGTATTTACAGAAAGCCTGCTATACCTATTATATAATTGGAGATAGGAAGTACGAGACATTAGTTAGTAAACTAGAGATTGTTGAGGAATATAGTCCATTTTTATGGGCAGTAAAAACGCTGCAGCATAAAAGAGATGCTCTGGCTTTTGTTGAACAGGAGGTTCCTGAGATTGTTAAAAATAAGATCGATTATAAGAGGTTGGTTTTTTACCACCTGATGAATGCTTCAAATCAGGAATTATCCAGAGTATTAAAAGCCTTAAGAGAGGAAGAGAATGGAGAGTTACCTGAGACGATAACCTATGAAAGCTTTAGATATTGGGTTTTAAAGCTTAATGTAGCCTACGGGAACTACATGCGCAATACCCCTATCATGCTGAATGAAGGAGCTGGCGTCACAGAAGAGGGGCTATTCGTCTATAAGCTTGCTGAGAAGATTCTCGAGGTAATAAAGGGTAGTGAGGTATTTGAAAAGTTTACAGAAGTCGAGTTTATTTATTATTGGCTTGAGTTTGAACTCTACGAAACACCTAACACAATCGACAAACTGAGACGGTCGTTTAAGCGGCAATCTGTACAAAGAAATGACTTCACTTTACTTTTTGCTAACGCTCTTTTTAAAAGTGGGTGCTTGGATGAAGCTTTAGATGTTATCAATACTTATAAAGGAGAGCCGGACAAGTATCTTCTATCCTTAAAGGCTTTCTGTTTGTTCTTTAAGGATGATATCATAGGCTATCAAACTGAGGTAGAGAAGTACCTAGAATCTCTTGATAGCATTAATGAGCACAACATTATAGAAACATTGAATGTAGTTTCTCCTTTCAAGTCGGATGCTCATAATTGGAACAGAATTCACGAAATACTAGATCAAAAGCATTTTTCTAACAAGGACTATCAAACTCTGTTAAATCTTTTTCTCTTTCGTACAAAAGCAGAACCACTTAACCAGGAAAGGCTTGACCAGTTGGAAGGGTTGAAAGAGACTTTTTCAGATGAACATGGAATTTGCTATGGTCTGGCGTTAATTTATTTCAGTTGTGGTGAGTATAAGCAGGGAGTTGAATTGCTTGCATCCTATGTAAATGAAGACAAGCCATCAAGGGATCTGCTGCTTTACATTAATGGCCTTGATACTTTAAAGGATCAAGGCCAGTTAACTTTACTAAGGCTACTTAAGAAGTGGAGAGAAGAGTTTCCGTATAATGATGTCTTGCTGCGCAGAGAGATCGAGATAAGAAGATACCTAAATGATTGGTTAGAAATACAGAAGATTGCAGCCTATGGGTTAACAATGCATGCACTTGATGAGAGCTATTGGACAGCGTATATCTTATCTCTTGATAGAAACGGGAATGAAGATGCTATAGAAGAGGCCGTCGATAAGGTGAAAGGATTAACCTTCAGATCAACTCCCAACGCCATGCTAGTTGCAGGCGTGTTGAATAGAAGAGGCCACTATAAAGAGGCTCTCGATATTGTTTACGCGAAGGCGATCAATCAGCTAGATAGTGTTGCCCGGCAAAACTATTTTGCGCTCTTACTTCGACTACCTGAGAATCTTTTAGCAGCATATGATACTGTAGAAGAGGAGCGATATGTTAGATATCAGATAGACGGTAAGGAGCAAATTGTTTTCGTTAACGAAGAGTCTTTAACCCAAAACCCTATAGTCAAAGAATCTCTGCACAGGAAGGGAAATGAGGTTTTTACAGTTACAACTGGATTTTCACGGAGGCTCCAAAATGTAAAAATTCTCCGGGTAATGAATAAATACTTGGCACTTCATGATGAAATTCTACTAGAGGCGAGAGATAATCCTATAAGCAACCTGCAACTAGAATCTATAAACTATAAAACAGATGATATAAAAGATTTCGAAAGAACTTTTGTAGAAATGTTCGGCGCGCAGGAACATGAAAGACAAAAGCGCACGGATGAGAACCTGAAGAATTACTATGATTTTAACCTGTCTTTCTCTGAATTGGTTATCGGTAATTTCAACAGTGATTATATAGGGGCTTATTATTTTATTACTTCAAAGGCAGGAAACGGGCTGGTAGTGACACCAATCAGGTATTATGAGCAAAAAGTAGATATTGAAACTTCAACTATAGTAGTAGACTTCACAACAGGGCTGCTTTTATATGAGCTGTCTAAGGAAGTAAAAATAGAAATAGGGGCTTTTGTAATCAGTAATTCCTTTATAAGTATCATTGATAATGAAATCCTAAAAGCTAAGCACGAGCCAAAATCTAAGATATCTTTGTCTGTTATAAATGGTAAAGTCGTTCCTCATTTTTTGCCTGAGGATTATAATAGTAAAAGGCTTGCTCTTTTAGAGGAGTTTAAATTATGGGTGAATGAACACGCAAGAGTTGAGGTGCCTGAGGAGAAGTTGGACGCTGCAAGAAAATTGTATGAGCAAAAGGAAGTAAACAAAGTCTTAGAGCATTGTATTGATAACGTAACACTTGCCCAAAGGGAGGGTCACATATTATTATCTGACGATTCACTTAATTTTAAATTGTTATCACCACTTTCAGGAAAGATTATAAGTTCGGAATACTTTCTAATAAATGCCTATCCTAATAATCAAAACGAGATTTATGAGTTTTTACTGCAAAGGAAGTTTAGAGGAATATCTTTAACTACAGAACATTTACGCTTAGCTTATTTTAATCAGCATAAACCGGGGAAACAACACCTTTATAATGCAGCTCTCCTTAATTTATCTCTAAAGATTAATTTTAGCTTAGATCTTGTTACCGTCTGTATTCTCTTCCTAAAGCAATTGGCACTCAATGCTAGCATCTCTGATGAGAAATATAGGATGGATGCAGCTAACTTATTTTTACATTTATTAAAAGGTAACACAACTCTTACCATAGGAACACTTCTTACAGATACCATTCAGAAAGAATTTCATCTTTTGCCAAAGCATTTGCTTATTACCTTAAAGGCGCTTGAGGATGCTGTGGCAATATTTGATTAAATAGTTTATCATCCTCCTGAAATAACTAGTGTTATCTTGCTAATTAATAGAGCATATGAAATATAAAAGTACATAAAGAAAGAGCTATCTGTATTATAAATCCAGCCCATCTTGAATAATATGATATTACTCTAAAAACTTATAATAAGCACAATAACATATTTGATATTCAAACTATAAAGCCACAATGTGGGGTTTAATGCTTCTTAAGATTTGTTTCATAAATCAAATATTTAATTTTACTAATATAGATTTAGTATTATATATCCTGTATTGCAACAAAAAAATGTATGAAACAGTTAAACTTGATTTGTCTTTTATTTTCTACCCTCCTAATACTGTCTTGCGATAAGGACGAACCGCAGCCGGCATTAACAGAAGAAGAAATGGTTATTGGAAACTGGCAGCGAACCGGTTTTCGGCGTGAGATATATGATGTCAACGGAGGGTTAGTCGGTGATGAATATTATGCTGATACAGAGTTCACAATAACTTATACAAAGGATAAATATACTTTGAGTAGCCGTGGTCATGTTGAAACGGGCACTTATGATTTTAAAGTTGATCAAGACACCCGCTACTTACAACTAGAAGAAATAAATAATACCATAAGTAGGACATTATTCATTGATAGTGTTTCCAGATCAAAACTGGATTTCCATTATACTATAGATCAATACTCTAATTATGGAGAACCAGTATATATAGGAAGAACTGTATACTATGAGTTTTATAAAAAGAAAAATAGATAAGCGGCGTAGTAAGCAGTGTAATAAGAATTTATGAGAAAGTTTTGCAGCATAAATAGAGCCGAGCAATCAATGTTAATTCAAGGTCTTGAAGCTCTTTTAGAAGACTATACTTATCAAATTGAGATCAGTAAAGACAGAGATGCTATTGAGAGGTATGAGTTTTTGCAGGACAAAGCTTTAGAACTGTATAATAAACTTGAAGACAGAGAGATTACTGACATAAGGATTGAAGAAATTTGAATAAAAATGACACCGACATTAATGAAAAACTATTTATTATCACAACATCAGAAAAGAAAGGTAGCTAATGCTTTAGACTCAAAGATTCAACATTTCAAATCTGAACTTGCTACCTTACATCCTCTGCACTCAGACAGAAGAAAAACACTTGAGGAATGTATCGAGGAATATCAGTTAATACTTTCTGTGTTCAATGAGCAAGATTTGAATTCTGTAGTTATTCAAAATGCTTAAGATTATCTAAAACCTCTATCATTAGAGGTTTTTTATCTCATGGTAAACTCAATCAGACTTACCTATCAATACAGGCTTTATGCATTCCCTGATTATTGGTCTATGCGTAAAGTCAGAGATGAATTACAGGCAGAATTTAAGACAGTTGTCGTAGCTAAGGAATTTTCAGAAGTCAAAGCTATTGAAGCTAAGAACTTTGTTGAGACCTTTCATAGCAGAGATAATAACTCATACAGGAATTACTTGAGAGAAGGTAGACAGGATTTACAACATTCAGGCCTTTCAAGCCTTAAGACAGCATTGCAAGCGTTGTATAAGCTGAATTGTTACTCAGCTAAGTTTATACTAATAGAGAGAATTTAAATACTTCATCATTGTCCTCTTTCAGTTCCCATATAGCACCTTTTTCATTTACTTGTGCAACTCCTTGATAAAAGTCTTTGAATCGTGGTAAGGGCTGTATAAAAGTACGACTAAAAGGCATTGCTGAATCTGTGCTAGCTTTAAATGGACTATGGCTATGCAGGTGCGCGGTAAAATCGAGTAATAGAAATAAGTAAAACATCTTTTCCTTCTAGTAAGTCAAGTAGTCTTTTAGTAATAAATTAATATATTTTAATATAATATTTTAACTTGCATACTGTGTTATGAATACAAAACTAACTAGTATGAAAAGTTTCATTAAAGTCAATTGTTCCCTTGCCATCTCACTTTTGATATTTATCTCTTTAGTAAGTTGTTCAAAGGATGGTGATGCACCATCAACTGACATGTCGAAGGTATATGGTCAATGGTTAGCCACTGAAATTTATAGCAATGGTGTAAATATTATTTCTGAATATCAAACAAGTAATGTCGGTATCATAGAAGTAAGTGATATGCATAAGGAACTATACAATGCTCAAGGTGCATTTGCGGCGGTATTAGGTTATACGACTGATTCAAATCCCAATGGTACTATATATCTACAAGGATACTGTAAACTAGTTAGTAGTAATGTTATGCGTGTTACGCAAGAACTTGATATGCATTCTTATGATCTCAAAATAAAAAAAAGCACTTCATCTGAATTGATTTTTGAGTTTGAAGATGATGAATTAGGCTGGCTTGAGATTCGTTGTAAGCCACTTAGATAAGTAAAATATTTTGTATAGAAAAGGGAGGCACATGTTTCCTAATATGCTTATTCACTAAAACAACTCTCCAATAAAATCAATTATATAATTAGCCGGGTTGTTGTGGTTTACCTTTGTAAATTATCTGTGCTATAATGAAGTAGGGTGCTATAGCTGCCGTTGCTGTTATAAACTAAATATATGCGACTTGCCGTTTTTCATCTTCACACGAGCCTACTACTTTGCTCTCGCCTTCGGGTAAGGAGAACTGTATAAGCTCATTGCTCTTTACTGTCTCAATGACCCCGATTACCATTTAATGCATTACCTATGCGGCAGTTAAGCAGGTAGTGGCTTGCTTCTAGTTACATCATGCCTGGCTCTGTGTCTGAATCGAGCCGTTCAAATGTTATGTGCTGTTCAGACATAGTTAAATGTTCTGGATTAAAGATCGATTAAAATAAAAGTCCTTAGGTGTTGGTGTAATTCAGGAAGTAAAAACAGTACTTATGTGTAGCAAAGGCTTTGCTTTTATTCGCGCCTCATATCAAACTAATAAGTACTGTATCACCTGCTGAATAAGCGTAGCGGTTAGTTTAGGTGTTGTGTCAGGTAAGGATAGAAGAAGTAAACAAAGGAAGCAGGCCGCAAAAAATAAACCTGATCCTAAATTGGGTACCCACCGGCTTTTATAGAGTTTGTTTCCTTTAGCGATGATGATCCCCACGTTTTATAGAGATAGCCCCACCCTTTTACATGACTCTAGGTTTATGGAATCAGGCTGCAACCTGGGCTATCTCATATCTAAATTCCTTAGACAGACTGATAGCGGCTCTTACAACTTCTACCCCTTTGGCAGTTAAGGAATAAGTGTTGGGCTTGCCTTTGTGCATAACTAGGTAAGGGCTTTCACCTTCACAAAGTTTGTGTGTGGCATAGTATACTGCTACACGGTTAGACTTGCTGTAAGCTAACAAAACCGTTATCTCCGGAACAGATAAGCTTAGTATCTCTTCTGATGGCCTGTTGCTGTAGCTGCCAAGTAAAGTAATGATTGCTGCTTCTAGTGGTGGAAGGCTATACTCTTTGTAGATAACTCTCTGCATCCTATACCCTATAGACAAGATCTCTAAGGTATCCGCATCGTTTAGTTTCCTGACTCTCATGCTATTATGTTTTGTGTAATTAGATTGTACTGTAATACTGAATTACGCATTTAAAACATCAGAAAAATTATGACATTGTTGTAGTCAAAAATCATGGAATAGCAGTTTGCACACTTTTGTACATAAAAAACGCTAATATTGTAATATCAAAATATAATGTCATAAGATTAAATTAAAGCAATTAATCCCCAAATCACCTCCACATTGTGCGAATACACCAAGGGTTACTCTTATATTAGTTTATGACAAGCCTATAATGATGACATGGCAACAAATCATTTTACACATACAGACTATTTCTCAGCATCTTTGACAAGATATGCTGACTTAGCACACCTCAGGACAAATACATCTTCAGCAATATTTTCTGTTTATACCGCAGGTGTTTCTATAGAGTGTATGTTTAGAGCATACATTACCAAATACACAAAAGAATTTGATGCAAAACATGATTTAGAGAAACTCTTTATTAAATCGTTGCTTGGTTCAAAATTTGACATAAAGCAAAAGGAGCAGCTTACAATTGCAGTAAAAAAAGCAAATCAGATTTGGGCTAATGATATGAGGTATGCTTCTGAAAAAAGAATGAAACGTTTAATAGCGCATAAGAATATAAGAGCTGGGCTTCATGATGTGAATAAATATATCGAAAGATATTTTAAAGAAATTTTTGAAGCAACGGATTTAATAATCGCAAAAGGACACGAAAAATGGACTTAATAGATAAAATAGATAAAATATTAAGAAATACTAATTTGAAATTCCCAATTATTGAATTGCGCAATGATGATCAAGGCAATATTACTGGACACATTTCAGATGAAACATTTAATAGTCTTTCTGACAAAGACAGTCAAGAATTAATTTGGACTGCTTTGCGTAGAAACCTAGAATCAGATGAAATCTTAAGAGTAATTGCAATTTTCCACGAGACTCCCTCGGAGAGAGTTGAAAGACTAACTGGTTATAGAACCAATGATGTTCGTTTCTCAAATTTTTGGTTTCATCAAACACCTGAACTTGCTAAGTATTGGCTTTTCATTGACGTTGCTAAGTTCGGAGAAGATTTCAAATCGTTTTATATTATTGTTAGTGAAAAGAATAATATTAAGCGAGCCTTAACATTCGTTTACAATAAAGAAGTTTTATCATTTATGGACCTTGAACATAATGAAATTCATGAAGAGCTTTACTCGAATACATTCGGAAACGCTGAGGCAGAAATAAAGATGGACTTGATGAACAAATATGAACGTTTATCTTCACAGCAGTTATATGGCAAGGCAAATATGTATTGGTATGTTTACGAAAGTTTTAAACTAAAACCAGTATCTAAGAATCAACTCATCTTTACTGACGGAGAAATTTCAATGATTAGTAAACAATTAGAGAAAATAGATAACTTCAGTATAAAGAAAGACATTCAAATAGCAATACATAAATCCACATTGATAAATAAAATGAAAAAAGATATCACTCAATAAAGCCTATTTACTAAAAGCGATTTGCATGAGATCAGTATCTACTTTACAAGTTAAAAGTGAGTGTGCTTTTGATGTATGCTTTTATATTATGTGATCGTATAGAGGAGATATATTTTGCCAAGTTTGAACTAATACAATTCCAAACTATAGCACGTGTGTTTACAATTAATTTTTAGCAGAAGCACGGTTATTTAGAGAATGTATCGAAGCTTATAATCACATCTTGTAGCTATTTAGCTAATCTGTAAAAGCAGGATGTGACTGTTTCATTTACGTTTGTAGCTCACAATTGTAACTTTCTTGTCATTCAATTTTATTTGCAAAAATAGAAGTAATATAAATTGGAAAAGGCAAGAGTAACTTCTTAAATAGAAGACACCTTGCCTTTTCTTTATGTCAAAATTTTAAACTTCTTATTAAAAATAAAAGCCTGTTATAACCCCGCTATTATGTTCAAAAAGTAATGCATTATCAAGCAATATTTTTTTAGTCACAGGTTTTATTTTGCCAAATTCCTCAACATAAGTAGTTTCGGTCCTATAAATTTGGAAAAATAATCTCTTCTCTTCTTTTGCATTATATGAACCTGAATGAAGTGTACTTAATCGACTAAGTGAGTCCCCAACTTTAAAATAATATTTAAAAGGATTAGTACTATCAACAATATTGTTAATTATTACATAATAGTTAGAATTGCTGATGTGGAAATCGACTAGAGTATTTCCTTCAAAAGTAAATTCTGCACCATTAAATTTGTATACAGTCTGATTTACTTCATTCATTTCTGAATATTCTGTCGTTACACTTAGTGCTGAACCTAAAGCTGAGACTAAACCTGAAGGAGTACCATTAAGGTAAAACTTTGTTCCAGTTGTAGTACCTGTATTTTTTGCTACGGCTACCCTTTGAATATCTAACTGACTCAGAGTTACGGTCTGTGCAAGTGATAGATTAAAAAGGGAAACAAGAAACGCAGTTAAGCATAATATTATCAATTTTGAATTTTTCATAACCTAAGCATTTATTTTTATTAACAAGGTGTATTTATTGGAGTACCTGAGCTATCATATTTTGTAGCACTATAGACTTCAGGATCTAAACCATTAGATCTTTTGTAAAGTGGGGTAGGATTTACTGCATTAAAGACCTGCACATGAACATGCGGTACAACCCCCTTTGCCCAAGCGTTCCCTGTTTGCCCCGAAAGCCCTATAACCGTGCCTGGATATACAACATCGCCTACGTTTAGATCAACACGATCTAAATGATTATATTTAATATCTATAACCTCACCACTTGGCAAAGTTGTTCTAATAGTTATATAATTCCCATATGAATCCTTCTTATAACCAGCAGGACCAGTTGGAAAGCTTGATACAATATCTACTACTGTACCTCCATACATTGAGCCAAGTGGGGTACCTGGGACAACTGAAATATCTAAGCCATCATGGTACTTTTTGCCTTCTGATCTAGTATAACCTCTTCTGCCCCCTTTAATATTCCATCCATTTGATGGAGTAATCTTTGGGTCTTTAACGAAGTCCCCAGGACATGGCATTGGAGTCTCCCCATACTCAGGAGGAGTACACGTGCCACACCCTCCACTACCATCACCAGGTAAGGGTGGCTCTTCTACCCAAACACAGTCATCACCTTCATAATAGCGGCCAGTGTAATACCAACTCTGATCCCAGCTACACGTTGTGCTATTTGCAACAGTTCTAGGCTCCTCACAATATCCATCTATACTAGTAGTACTTGCACCATAAGTAGTTGTGCCACAAGTCATAGACCAATAACAGGTATAACGAGGTACACATTGCCAATCATTCACTGAAGCTGAACCTTGTGTTGCCTGTTCTGTTGTTTTTCTTATTCCATTTTCATAATCAATGACCCCCAAATTATTATTGGATAAATCTTTTATAATAAGGTGACCTGTAAAATTTTTAAAGCCCGAAGTCAAGGAACTAGAATTGTTAGTTGTAGTTATAGGCTCTTCAAAATTATAAGATGCCATCATAAATGTTAAATCTGTTGCAGACTTCTTAACAATAAGAAACTTTTTAACACCTATGAACTCGATGTCTCTTTTTTGGGTATCACTTTCATTTTTCTTCAATATTGGCTTTAATTGTATATAGGTATATGTATACTTATCCTTAACCTTAGTTGTGGATGTTTGCCAGATTGGTTGCCAGTAAAAGGTAGTAGAGTCATTGACTTTTTCATGGAGCTTGGAATCATAAGACCTTTTTACATATTCTTCTTTAATCATATCAAGACTGGGATCCTCATCAATAATAGGTCCATTTTCTTCGGAATCTTTGACACAAGAAGTAAAAATTAAGAGTAGGAGAAGGGGGAATATCTTCTTCCAGTTACATAAGATTGTTCTCATAAAATTGAATTTTAGTTTAGACAATTTTATGAAGCTATAGGATTTAAATAAAGGAATAATATATACAAAAAGTAACATATACCTTGTGTTACAAGTAACAGACACCTTGTGTTACAAGTAATTTCTATCTGCTATATTCCTAAAAAAAAAGCCCTAATATGGAACAATTGCATACAGATTTTATACAATAAATCTTAAAAAATAGCATGAAAGTAACATTTCAATATCTTATTAAATAAGTTTATCTACTTCAGTAATTACATAGTACACAGTTTCACGATAACTGCATCAGTTCCACTTTGGGAGCAGAAAGATATATGCGAGAGCAGCATTAACAATTTTAAGATAGTAGGCCAAATAGGAGCTGAAATGGCTATTATGATTGCTCAGATTCACCTTGAAATCGTGATAACCAAAAAAAATTAGGAAGAACGTGGTAGTGAAGTAATAAGAAAGGTGTAGGCTTGGATTAGCTATTATTACAAAGTCTTTTTAGGTATTCATGACGCAGGCATCCAGAATGTAGATGCTTGCAGGAAATTACAAGGTATTAATAAAGTCTAAGGCTACGCTCGCGTATAACACGATTCAATTCCTCTTTTTGATAGCGCCCGTTTCTGCCTAATGTCCGGTTAATATTATACTTGGCATTGAACTGGTAAAGTGTGCCAACTCTAACGCCTAGATATTCGGCTGCTTCCTTCGCCGTGAACGATGTCTTGCCTGCCCACTTGTCTTGTTTCTCCTTTTCTTTGTGAACGTTGCTCAGCTTTAACACTATTCGCTCTGCGTAGAAATCTAGCATCTCCATCAGGTCTGCACCTCTAATCCAGTAGGTGCCGTCTGGTTGAATCAATCCCATTTTCATTCTGTCATAAATTTTAGTAGTTAAAAATTGAATTAAGAATTTAAAAGTAAATAAACTAAAATATAAAAGGATTAATTCAGCTTAGCGAAGACAAATGAGAAGCATGCAAAAGCAAAAAGACCGAAGTTGATATTTAATAGGAATTAGGTGGGGTTATAAGATTTATTATCTATTGTTTCAGAAATTTTACATAACCATTTGAATCACACAGCAATATATGCTTGTGAAAATATCGTTTTTGCGCAAATGATTACTTAATCCCTTAAGATTTACTTAGCCAAGTACTCAAACCTTTTATACAATTCGATATCGTGCGGCCTTAGAGGCTTCTTTTGTATTGTTGGAGTAAGGTTATAGTCTTCATTACACACCTTATGCAGCAGGCCTACAACCTGATCAATTTCATTCTCTGAAACTATAAGTCCATCGTGTATAGAAACAACAAAACTTGTTGACTTCCATAATTGAGCACATACTGTATCTAGTACTATTCTGCTTTCTACTCGCTGCATCTCTCTAGATAAATCTTTGTAACCATGTTTACACTTATACTCATCAATAAACTTATAGACATTGGGAAACTCGTTTTCAAACGCTCTGGCAAAGATATTCCCTTCATTCCTAGATGTGAAAACCTTACAGTAAAAGACCTTTCCGAACATTACCACCTTAAAGCTGATTCGGTGTTCCTCTGCTGTATCATTTAACTCAATGCCATATATGACTCTATGCATGTACTCATAGAATTCGCCGCTCTCACAAAGATTTTTATAACGTAAAACATCTTCAGGCCAAGAGCCCCTATAGCGCTTTTTTAGTAGGCCGCAAAGCATTAATGGTTGGCAGTTGCGTATGTCTGCTTCAAATAAAGATGTACCGCCTTTATGCCTTATAAACCGTCTTAGCTCCCTAGACATTAGATTAGCCGTTGTGAATATCCGCTTACCATTTGGTACTCTTTTAAAGAAAATCTCTCCGGTTTTAAACTGGTTTATATGCTGAATATCCGCATTGTATCTCCCTTGCTTATAAGATGATATACACTTTAGAGAATCTAGCACATAATCTACAGTATGCCCATTCGCTTCGATAGCTCTAATTTTGGCAGGCAGTCGTTTTCTTAACTTTTCGTGATCTGTAGTATTAAACTTTTCTGTTGCTTCTCTTAGAACTGTTAGAGCCCTTTTAAGGTCACAGAATGTTTTGGCATAATAATTCAACTCTATGTCATTAAACGCCTTCCTTAGATGCCGTTCTACTCCAGGTTTAGGCTTGTAAATATCTTTTTGCCTCCATTCGTTGACATAGCCTGTAAAATTTCTGTCTATAACTTGATATTCAACAATATTATCAAATTGCAACTCATCAAAAAGGGAATATGATTTTGTTTGCTCTCCCTTAGTGTATGTTTCTTTGCTTTGTTTGCTCTCCTTACAATAGATAACACCTAGGGCTTTAAGTGTACTCATGACCGGCTCATCCTTTATCACATCCTTTATATCTTTGATTGAATGTAGGTGAACAAAGCCCCCATTTTGCTTGAAAACTCTGTCTGTGTCTTGAGATTGTTTTTCTAAGATCAAATGGATAGGCCATAGATAACGGGAAAGTTTCTTTTTATACTCCTTCTCTGGAAGGTGTTGCTTTAGTAAAGGCACAACACTTTCAGGCACGAGCAATTTGAGCACGTGTTTTGGCGGGCTTGGCATAATGTGGCGTGAATTATTAGGGGAGATAAGAGGGAGCCGTGCAGGAGTTAATGCACGGCTTTTACCCTGTTAAACTCTAAAAGAATTAGCTGTTATTTTGTTGACTGCTTCAGCTAAGGTTTTAGCAACCAGAGAACATTCTTTAGCACAGGCACTGTTACCTTGTAGCCCTTTGACTTTGATATTACCTGAAGTAACAGTCTCTGCAAGCTGGAAAAGAATAAGCTCTTGGGGGCTCATGTGGTCTCTGAAATTGGCAGATTTAGGTAACCCTAATTTTTCCAATACGTCTTTACTGCTGCCACCTGCAATAGGAATAGTTATGGCTTTTGTACACAGCGCATACCCATACTTGTGTACCCCATGCGCCTTTAAGGTATCCGTAAAAACCTGCCTTGCAAACTTCCCGTCAAACCTTGCTTTAATATGTTCATCACTCCAACCCTTCTTTTTATAGCTGTTGTATGCCCTGTCTAATACTAACTCAGGGTTTTGCTCTTCTTCGATTCGCTCAAAGAATACTTGGTTAACAGCGTAGTGCAATTCGGGAGAAAGATACTTGGCATAGGCTAATGCTATCTGCTTATGTGCGTAAGTACCGCCGCCTTTGCCTCTCTTGGTTTTTATAATGCAATTCTGAGTTGCATTTAGGATTCCACAAACCGTTTCGATCAATTGTTGTGTAGAATCTTGATTGATCCAGAAGTTAGGAGCTTGTTCTCTTTTACTACCGGAGGCTTTCCACAAATCTGTTATTGAGATTTTATCATCTTTATCTAATTGAACATCAACAGAATTGATTGTAAGAACTAATAATTCATTCATTATTTGCCTCCCTTCTTGATATCACATGCACGGACAACAACACCCGGACCAAAAGCGAGCAGAGCACGAAGAAGCAGGTACTCAACTTTGTAAGATATTCTCCCTTGCATTACCTTACCCTCCTCCCTGTTTTGATAGCCGAAACTGCTTCTTTGGCAATTTCGATTTGAGTTTGTTTGCGCCCAGAGTTCACCCAGTCTATTAATTCAAGCTTCGAAAAGTAGAGGCGTTTCCCCCTTTTGCTGAAAGGGATTAAGCGTCGCTGCGTAAAACTGTACAATGTTGGAACTGCTAAGCTTAAGAACTCAGCAGCTTCTTTAACATTAAGTAACTTATCTTCTGTTTGTATTGAAGTAAAGCTAGATTGGGATAGTTGTTGTAAGAGTATATCTAGCTTAAGGGAAAGGGGAGATACGGCTTGATTTACAGCCCGTGTTAGTAGTTGATCGAATGTAAATTGCTCCATTATATGTTTTGTTAATTGATAATGTGAGCAAGAAATAAAGTAAGTAGATGGTAAGTATCAATTATAAATTACTTACCAATCTTACCATTCATTGTCTTCAGATCGAAGTCCCAGGTTCGAGGCTTTGTTGAGAATTTAGTGTAAGTAGTATTCCATGCTACTTCGGGTTCATTAAAATGATTTGGGAATACTTTATATAAGAAATCAACATAAAGTTTTTTCTCATTATGTCTGCTACCGTACATGGTGACACTAACTAAATAGAAGGCATATCTAATATGACCTTTTTGCATTCCTACTAAATAAATAGGATCTATATCAATAGGTATTTCTTTTTTACTAATAAGATGTAATGTGTAATCGTATAAGCGTTTGAAATCAAACTCTGGCATAATACGGGCCCCACTTATATTATAACCAGCTAGAAAGTTTATATGCTTCAATGACTGAAGCTTCTTATCTTCAAGATGCTGCTCATTAATTCTAGGGTGCACATCGCCTATTGTACTTAATTGTTTTTTATTCTGTGATGAACTTTGGGTGATGGTTAATGTGTCCTGCTTTACTGTAATAGCTAAATGACTTTGATAAATATCTATTGTGCTCCACAATTCATAAATAATAGCATCCTTTACTAATGTAATCAGACCTAAATACTTTTCTAGATATTTTGAATCAATCAAATCAGCTTCTATAGTTACCTCATAATAGTTTTTGTTGAATATGTTATTGGTCTTTGCCGGAATTAATCCTCCTGTGATTGGGGAGTAATAAGAAGGTGTAACCTTAGTAAATCTTTCTAAATGACCATACTCTCGATCTGGATGACTAAAAAAATCGTCTTCAGCATCCTTAATCTTGAAAGCAAATTCTTCAAGAGCAAAATGATTGTGCTGATTAATCACCTTTAAGGCTGCTTCTTTAGATATATCAATGGTAGATAATAGGTCTCTTTTGATATTGTTGAAATAGAGTTGTTTGTTTAAATCATTATAACTGTGCATAACATTTTCAAACTCATCTTTTAAGTTAGGAAGTATCTCTAATAGCCTTTTAACGGGCTCTTCGATGTTATCATATCCTGGAATTCCGAAGTAAGTCTCTTTGTCTTTAATTGGATTCTTAGTTTTGAAACGAAAGTATTCTATCAAATATTCCTGGCTTCCTATCGTGTGCAGTGTACTTAATAGGAGTAATTTATTATGGCCAACAGATTTCATTTGGTTATGCTTTATATGTAGCTATTCGGATTCTTTATTACTGGTAAAGGCAGTTAGCTTAGCTGTATATTGTTTTTTAACATCATTCTCAAAGCTATCTAGATAAGATTCAGTGGTTCTTAAATTGCTGTGTCCCAGTGATTCGGAAATAAACTCGATGGGAGCGCCTGCACGCTTTAGTACTGTTGAGAATGAATGCCTCGCTGTATAAGAAGTAACATTTTTATCAATGCCTACTGAACTAGCAATTCGCTTTATATATTTATTAAGTGTTTTAGTTGCTTGTCTTACCTTAGCAAGCTCCATATCAGGAGATAAACCTTCCGTGAGTATGGGAAAGACATAGCTATTATCCAAAGCTGGCTTATTACCCCAACGATTAATAATCTGATCGACTTCAGGAGTGCGTATTGCAACAATAGTCTTTAAATCATGTCTTGAAGTGCGCTCAGTTTTAGCTCTTACAAATGTTATGTTATCTGTAGAAAGCTGTCTATACTTGAGTCTTGCAATGTCTTTCATGTTTATGCCATTGCATAAATATGAGAATATCCAAAAGTCTCGTGCTTTCTCCTCACTATTGTGATTGGTTTTGTAATGGAATATCTTTTCAATATCAGCTAGGGGAAGTGCCTTCTTTACATTTTTACTTGCTGGCGTTTGATATTTCCTTTTGCCAAATGGGTACAAGTCTTTATCTAGGTCTCCAGATGAAATTACATCATTAAATAATGTTTTCAACGTTCGTAGATACATGCTTACAGTTGTTAATGTCTTGCCCCGCCCAAGCATCCATTTTTCATATCCTTTCAAAAAATCTACAGTTACAGCAGAGAAGGGTAGGGGTCTTTTGTTTTTCAAAAGTGATTCTCTTCTTTTCTCCCTTTCTTTAGTAGTAACCCCTTTGCGGTTTGTTAAAGGTTGTTTTAGGGTATATGCTATTAGAGAGTAATAGGCGCTCTCATAATTACTAGCATTTCCCGCTTGCCCCTCATCCCGTAATATTTTAATATGTTGTTCATAAGTAGAAAAGACTTCGTCCCTGTAGGCTTTATCCAAGAATTTTTTTTCAAATAAAGCAAATGAGAATGGTGAAAGTTTTTCGATTACTTTTATGGCTTTCTGCTCAATAGCTTGGAATGCGATTTGAAGCTTCTTGTATTCCCCTTTAGGTTTCTCACCTTTTGTTTTAGAAAACTCATCTTCGCTTAATGAATAGATAGTGCCAAAGTATTTCCTTTGTCTTAGGTATGTAATTCTTAGTTTGACCGGGTATGTGCCATCTTTTAGCGCCCGTCTAGTATCGAGCATCACTGAAGTATGGGGAATGGACATTGTGTGCAAATATTAAAGTGAACACACAATTTGCACACAATGTGTGAAAATAACAATCAATAACAAATAATATCTATTCGTACATTTGTACGTTTTAGCACATTTTATGCAGGTTTTATAATGACTTATAAATATGTATTAAACCTGTGGTTATGCCTTCTAAGCAGTAGGTCTTTGGTTCGAATCCAAACGGGATCACTAAAAAAGCCTCTTTACATAAAGTAAAGAGGCTTTTTTGTTTTCAGATGTATAAATCCTTTAGGAAACGCTCTGGTAAACTTGAAAGCTGCCAAATTACATCCTGAGTAGTTGTTCTTTTCCTGCAATGTGTAGCAGATGCTACTTCTTCTCAGCCGGACAAGCTTCCAGCATTTCTTCTACTTCCGGGAAAGTATAGCGCTCGTTTTTATTACCGAAGTTAGTCTGGATGTAATTAAGCAGGTTGGTTATTTCGTCTTCGCGCAGGGTAAGTACACCGGGCATCTCTTTGTTATACTCTATGCCATTTACTACCATCGGGCCAGATGCACCATTTCGGATCAGGCAGGCTAACTCGTCGCGGTGCGTTTGCAGGTAATCAGCTTTGGCTATGGGCGGAATGAGGCCGCGTAAGCCGGAACCGTCTTCCATGTGGCAGCTCTGGCAATGCTGCACGTATAGTTTCTGGCCCTGGTTCTGTTTATCAGTAAAGCATTGTGTAAGCGTAGTAAGTGCTAAAGCACCTAATACACCTGCTGCAAATCTATTTTTTCTCATGCTGTTGCTCTTTCAGCAATACATCTATATCCTGTAGCAAACGGTCCACGTCTTCCTGCTCTGTGCCTTCGTATTTACCACGAATGTGGCGGTTCTGGTCGATCAGCATAAAATGCCCGCTGTGCGAAAAGCCACCTTCTACATCTTTGTCTTCCTGGGCACCAACAAAGTACTTCATAGCAATGTCATAGATGCTGTCGCGGTCGCCGGTTAAAAAGTGCCATTTGTTTGTTGCTACATTCAGGCGCTCAGCATACTCTTTTAAAACAGCTACAGTATCATGTTTCGGGTCGATAGTGTGGGAGAGTAGTACCACGTTCGGATTGTCTTTATACTTCTCGTACACGCGCAGCATCTGGTTTTTCATTTTAGGGCAGATACTAGGGCAGGTCGTGAAAAAGAAATCGGTAACATAAACTTTTCCTGCTACAGTCTCCTGGGTAACAAGCTGGCTATCCTGGTTTACAAAGGCAAATTCAGGGATCTGGTGGTAAACGGTATCTGTAACGGTTTTGCCATCTACTTCGCTGGTTACAGCTTCGCGCTCTCCAAGTATAGGTAAGGTATTCTCAGATGGGTTGCTCTGGCAACTATAGGTTAGGGCAGCTGAAAGTATAAAAGCTGCAGCAAGCATGATTTGCTTCAGGCTATACTTATTTCTTTGGTTCATATTGTTCTGATACTTGGTGGGCAGCCTGTATGGTGCTGTCCATAATGGTTCTTACTCTTTTAATTTTCTGTAATTCCTGCTGCAGGTAATTTATCGCTTGTTTGTGTTGCAAAGTATCAGGAACTTTATAGTTACGCATCCAGTTCATCATACTTTCATCTGCTGCCTCCAGGCCGGCAATGTTCTGCTGTAGTGCCTGTATGGTAGCGCTGTCTGGTTGCTGGGTGGTTAGGGTGTCGCTGAGGGCCTGCAGGTTGCGTCGCAGTTTTATGATAGTACCCATTTCGGCCATGGCAGAATCGTGTACAGCCATAACCTGGTTTTCCAGATCGGCTTTCTGTTCGGCTTCTGATGGGCCGGGAGTACAACCTGCAAGTATAGCTAATGGCAAAGCCAGCAGTATGATCAGCTTTTTCACGATGTGTTTCAGGATGAAGCTTTTGAATTACAGCTACGAAGGTACGGGCTATTGCAGGAATGTAAAAATACAGGCAGGTATAAATTGACTTTTAACGCCAGAAAGCAGGTTATCCTCTATAAAAACAAAAGCCCGGCTACAACCGGGCCTTTATAAATTCAAATATTTCATCAGGCTGCTACCATAATCTCAGAATGTAACGCATGTTCTATCTGTTGGTATTGGCCTTCAGAAAGATGATCTTTCAGGAAGCTCATCACATCCTGGAAAGCATAATGTGCATGCTCCAGGGTAGGGAAGTCAGCTATTTCTGCAAACGTGTCTTTAGACCGGATAAAGTCCAGCCATTCTTTCTCGTGGCGTATGCGCACCGGTTCATGCATGTTGTAGCCATCAAAGTATATACCTTTCCAGATGATAGGTAATTGGGCTGCCAGATGAATTGCTTCGCCAGGCTGAATCCTGTCGCGGATGGCGTGCAGTACAGCCCTGAAAATCCGGTTCGCTTTGTTAACATCGTCAATTCCTAAATAAGTGCAGAGCTCGTTGCTCCAGGTGTTGGCGTCTTTCACATAATTCTCAAAATTCATTGCCATTACTACCTCCTTTTTAAGTTACACATCATCTAATTTATTAACGATGCCCGCGTTGTTATTGGTTGTTTGTTATCAGTAAACAGGTAGCAGTAAGCAGTTATCAGTATAAAGTAAGTGGTAAGCATCAGACAGCAAATAATGAGCAATAAGCAGTAAGCACAATTATTATAATTTCTCTGACTAAAAAGGTGTTACTATAATTGGAATCACCACTTTTTGAATACAAAGAAAACGGCGGCAAGTATAAGTATAAACCCAACTATGTAATTCCATTTTACTTCTTCACGCAGGTAAAGAACTGAAAAGCCGATAAATACTACCAAGGTTATTACTTCCTGTATGGTCTTGAGCTGAAAAGCAGAGAATTGCCCATGGCCGATGCGGTTGGCCGGCACCTGGAAACAGTACTCAAAAAAGGCTATCAACCAGCTGATAAGTATAACTTTCCACAACGATACGTCTTTATACTTGAGGTGGCCATACCAGGCAAAAGTCATAAAGATGTTGGAGATCAAAAGCAAAACTATAGTTTTCATAAAGTATAAGAATAGCCGTAAATATAGTTGGTAGTTACTGGTTGTTGGCAGTTAGTTCTTAGCACCAATAACGGGTAACAAGTAATCAACAACTAAAATTAAACCTGTGGCACGATTATAGATATTAGAAGTTCTATATAAAGCCTTACACAACTATGAAAAGAATTTATATCTGGGCACTAATTCTGTGTGGCAGCGCGGCTATACTTGCCGGGTGTCAAAAGCAGGAAATCGAAGAAGAGAATTACCTTGAAGTAATAGGCGAGTACGACGAAGTAACACCAGATGCAGGTTATCGCTTAACACTTTCCTATAACGGACCTATGAGCATGCGCGATAAATTTCAGGCGTGGGCAGACTCGATGCGCAAGGTGCTGCCGGGCATGGTAAAGACAAACGACAATATATACATAAACTACATGCCCGAACAGATGAGCAAACGACCAAGCAGCGAGCTGTTTCAGGTGGGAGTAACTTATATTGTAAATGTGGCTGATAGCGCTACTTACGAGCAACTTGCCAGGGACATGCTGAAACGCCAGATACCATTCAGCCTGAACATGACCGGCACATTTATAGAACCCCAAAAGAAACTTGCTCTGCAGCAAAAGATACTAGCCAAAGCAATAGACAACGCTAAAGCAAAGCTTGATTTCCTGAAAGGTGGCAGGCCTGGAAGCAGGTACGAAATCGTAAGTATAGAAGAACTGGATAACCTGCAACCCTACGGCCCCGACTACTTTGACTTTAACCGCCGCATGGTTGCCCGCGTGAGGGTAAAAGCCCGCCTTATAGACTAATCTTATTTTCCTGTTTTTAATTGCCGGAGGGCTGCCAGCACAAGTTGGCAGCTCTTTGTGTTTTATGCGGTATAAAGTTGATAAACAGGCACTAATACAGGTATAATTTTGTTGCTATATAGTTGCTGTTGCGTCATGGCAAAGTATAAACCTTACTGCTTGTAGCGCCAGTGGTTTTTAGCCACTGAAAGTATAGCATAATCGAAATAAAAGTGGTAATTTTACCTACTAATCTACCTTATTAATTACACATGAGTGAAGTAGAAGCACAAAGAGCAAATAATTATTCAGCAGATAGTATACAGGTACTGGAAGGACTGGAAGCAGTTCGTAAACGTCCTGCCATGTACATCGGCGACATTGGTATAAAAGGCTTACACCACCTGGTATGGGAAGTAGTAGATAACTCTATAGACGAAGCCCTGGCCGGCCATTGCGATGAGATCAATGTTACCATCAACGAAGATAATTCTGTCACGGTATCGGATAACGGTCGTGGTATTCCTACAGATTTTCACCAGAAAGAAGGCCGTTCTGCCCTGGAGGTAGTTATGACGGTACTGCACGCCGGTGGTAAATTTGATAAAGACACTTATAAAGTATCGGGTGGTTTGCATGGTGTAGGTGTATCCTGCGTTAACGCACTATCCACGGACCTGCATGTAACAGTGCACCGCAACGGTAAAGTGTTTGAGCAGCATTACAACATTGGTGTGCCGGCTTACCCGGTACGCGAAATCGGTACTACAGACAGAACTGGTACACAGGTACACTTTAAACCTGATGCTTCGATCTTTACTGTAACTGAGTATAAATATGATACAGTTGCCAGCCGTTTACGTGAGCTTGCATTCCTGAACAAAGGTATTCGCATTAACCTGAGAGACCTGCGCGAACTGAATGAGCAGGGCGAACCGCTGAACGATACCTTCTTCTCTGAAGGTGGTTTGAAGGAGTTCGTGGCTTACCTGGATGAGACCCGTGAGAACCTGATCCCGGAGCCGATACACGTAGAGAGTGAGAAAAACGGTGTGCCTGTAGAGATTGCTCTGCAGTATAACACATCGTATGCGGAGAACATCTTCTCTTACGTTAACAACATCAACACCATAGAGGGTGGTACGCACGTAGCCGGTTTCCGCCGTGCCCTTACCCGTACTTTGAAATCATATGCTGAGAAATCAGGTATGCTGGATAAGTTGAAAATTGACATTGCTGGTGATGACTTCAGGGAAGGTTTGACGGCTGTTATCTCCGTTAAAGTGGCTGAACCACAGTTTGAAGGTCAGACAAAAACCAAACTGGGTAACTCTGAAGTTTCTGGTGCAGTGGATGTAGCCGTTGGCGAAATGCTGACCCAGTTCCTGGAAGAAAATCCGAAGGAAGCCCGTACCATTGTGCAGAAAGTTATACTTGCCGCACAGGCCCGTAACGCAGCCCGTAAGGCCCGCGAAATGGTGCAGCGTAAGAACGTGCTTTCCGGTACCAGCTTACCTGGTAAACTAGCCGACTGCTCTGATAATAATCCGGAGAACTGCGAGATATACCTGGTAGAGGGTGACTCTGCGGGTGGTTCTGCCAAGCAGGGCCGCGACCGTAAGTTCCAGGCTATACTTCCGCTTCGTGGTAAAATTCTGAACGTGGAGAAAGCGCAGGAGCACCGTATCTACGAGAACGAAGAGATCAAGAACATGATTACGGCGCTGGGTGTGAGCTTTGGTACGGCAGATGGCGAAAAAGCCCTGAACATGGAGAAGCTTCGTTACCACCGTATCATCATCATGACGGATGCCGATATCGACGGATCGCACATTCGTACACTTATACTTACGTTCTTCTTCCGCTACATGCGCGAACTGATCGAGAATGGTTATATCTACATTGCATTGCCTCCGCTATACCTGGTTAAAAAAGGTAAAGAAGAGCGTTATTGCTGGAGTGAGCAGGACCGTATTGATGCGATTGCAGAAATTGGCAAAGGTAAGGAAGACAGTGTAGGTGTGCAGCGTTACAAAGGTCTTGGTGAGATGAACCCGGAACAGCTTTGGAACACAACCATGGACCCTTCTACACGCAGCTTAAAACGTGTAAGTATAGAATCGGCAGCCGAAGCAGATCACCTGTTCTCGATGCTGATGGGCGACGAAGTTGGTCCACGCCGTGACTTTATCGAGCGTAATGCCAAGTATGCACGTGTAGACGTGTAAGTACTTTATCAATAATTTAAAAGCCGGCTATACTTCTAAAGTATAGCCGGCTTTTTTGTTGGTACTGCATAAGATTAAATGCAGAATTAATGTATATTCAAGTTGAGTAATTTTAGGATATGCATTTATACTTACGCCTATAGTGCAGATAAGCGTATGTTTTTGTTTATCTACTAGTTAGCACTCATAGAAATTCATAAATGAAGAAAAGTTGTTTACTGGTTTCACTCCTGGTTTTATGCTTAGGGTGTGCTAATGATACGAATGATATTCAGGCTAATGAAACTACTTCTGAAAGAGTAGCAGCTGAGTCAGAAATTTTAAGTAATGACAGCTCAAGAGGCCGAAATGATGAGCAGAAAGACATGCTCGCAGAATTCAAATTGTTAAAACAACAGATTGAAAGTGGCGACTATAGGCAGATTGAAAATTTCCTTAGTCAAATTCAATCTTATGAGGCAAAGCAACCGAGTCAAATGACGGCAGAAGAGAAATTGAGCTTTCCTCGGCTAACAAAAGATGATTTAGCTGATTTCCTAATGTCCGTCGATATGGACTCCTTGAAGGAAAACAGCAGCTTTGATAAGAGTTATTCTTTTCACTCTGCCCCAAAAGAGTATGAGCCAGACAGCGAAGAATGCCCTGATATGCTTCAACTTTCTATAGATAGAGAAAATGAAGGTTTTAGCCTTCTGCAAAATAACAGCTTCTTAGTTGATGAAACAATTGGCTGTGCAGAGTCATCAACTGTTTATCTCTTTACGGTTGAGAATGGGAATCTTATACTCAAAAAAATAGATTATGCGGGGTAGAACTAAGTGTGCTAACCCAGCACAGGCATTAGTCTCGGCTATGCCTCACCCACAGCCTGTCCGAGTCCGTTAGCACCCATTTCAATCACGTGAATAATAAAATAGAGATACTAAAGTCAAACACGATACTTTTCACAGGAATTGAGTTAGTGAAAGATTCCTTATCGGAGTGGCTGATTGATGAAATCTATGAAATTGATGAGAAGAATAAAAATGAGCAGATACTTAAAGATAAGCTGAACTCCAAAGATGATTTAATAAAGCTGAAGGAATTTCTTGACAGAGAAATAAAGCATCAGGATGACGCATTATATGACTCTTGCGTTGAGGAACTAAGGGAAATGAAGGAAGATTTGAGGTGGAGCAGTTCAAAAGATGGTAAATTTATCATAAAGCTGGAGGATTGGGTGCTTGATGCTAGAAACAAGATTTCGAAACAAGGGTGGTACAAGATATTTATCGGTAGAAGCATTATTGATCCTAAGGAGTTGAACATAGGTGGTTGGGTAAGGAACAATAGGGAGTCTGTTGAGATTAAGGCACAAATAGATTCGTGGGTACCGCCTGTTTCTCCAGGGTATATGTTTGAGATAGAATAAGAAAAAACAATTGCTAACCATGTACATGAGCAAAGCTTCGGCTACGTCTTACTCACCTTATGTACCAAGCCGTTAGAAGCCTTAACCTACCTAAACTATGGAAATAACTTCTATAAAGTCATTTCTGGATTATTATGAGCGTATTCGGGAGCGTACGAACCGGGTGGTGCAGGTGATTCCGCCGGATAAAATAGACTGGAGCTATAAACCTGGCAAGTTTACGATTGCAGATATTGTAAGGCACATTGCAGCCATAGAGCGTTACATGTATGCCGAAAACGTACAGGGTAAGCCAAGTTGTTACCACGGTTGCGGAAAAGAACTGGCTGATGGGTATGAGAATATAGTTACTTATTTTAATGCCATGCATCAGGAGTCTGTAGAGATTTTCAGTAGGCTAAGCGATGAAGACCTGCAGCGAAAATGCGTAACTCCTGGTGGCGGAGAAATTACAACCTGGAAATGGCTACGCGCTATGGTTGAGCACGAAATTCACCACAGGGCACAGCTCTATATTTACCTGAATATGCTGGATGTGAAAACACCACCAATTTTTGGGTTAACAGCCGAAGAAGTACAGGCTAATTCGTTAAAATAACTTGAAGCAAACTATATTTTATGCACAGCAACTTATCAGTAAGAGAACTCCAGGAGCAGGATATTACACTTATTGCGGATTACTGGCTAAAATCTGATTCGGAGCACCTTATAGGTATGGGAGTAGACATGGCTAAACTTCCTACCCGCCAGCAGCTTACCCAAATGCTGCAGGCACAGCTAAACGCACCACTCCACGAAAAGCAATCTTACTGTGTTATTTGGGAAGTGGATAGTCAGGCAGTAGGGCACTCTAATATAAACAAGATCATGTTTGGCGAAGAAGCTTACATGCACCTGCACATGTGGCGCTCAGATATTCGTAAACAGGGGCTAGGTTCAGCGCTTGTAAAAATGTCGTTGCCATACTTCTTCGAGAACCTGCAGTTAAAAACATTATATTGCGAACCTTATGCATTAAATCCCGCCCCGAACAAAACACTGCAAAAGGTAGGCTTTGAGCTGGAAAAAGAATATATAACCATACCCGGTTCCCTTAATTTTGAGCAGCCTGTAAAGCGTTGGCGGTTGAGCTATAGCAAGTATAAATCGCAGCAAGAACAAACAGAGTAATTACTTTAACTTAATAGTTAGGTATAACAGAACTTACCTCAGAGTTTAATAAAGTTTTGGTAGCGCAGGCGGTGACTAATACTGATAAAAATATATTCTCTGGCAGCAGTGGCATTCAACCGGATATTTAGTAGCATTGCACCAAAAAACCAAAACTTGAAATAAGTTTAATTCATGAAAAATTTGAAGGCTGCTCTTATAGTTCTGGCCTGTTCATTTTTTTATCCGGCTATTGTTAGTGCTCAGGTAGATCTGTCTCTTAAAGCCCGTGGTACCGGGTTTTATGGGAAGTTCGGGCAAACCTATGCTGCCATTGGGTATGAGCCGGGTATAACTATAAAACCTTCGGTGAGTAAGCCTTGGGCAGGAGGCGTAAGCTATTCTAAAAATATTCTGGGTTACGATGCAAATTCCAATCTGGAAGCAGATATGAACCTGGTTACCTTTCATTTAGGTGGGAAAGGATCAATAGGTAAGTACGTACATCCGTTTGCTTATGCTTTACTGGGTTTCCGTTTCATGAGTTATGACAATGATGATATTGCAACTGATGATGATCCCTTATTCACGTCGTTTTCGCTAGGGTATGGCACCAGGGCCGGTTTGCAGATCGGTAGTGGTAAATGGCGTTTTGAAGGAAGTATAGAATTTCTGACCGGCACCAGATCCAGGTATTTAACACCGGAATCTTTCGAGAAAGCAGCAGACTCAGGCCAAAGCTATCGCGACTTTACATATCGCTCCCCAATCATGGGCTTATCAGTAGGTGCAGGTGTTGCCTACGTATTCAGCTGGAGTAGCCTTCAATCTGACCTCGACGAGTAAGTATAATTTCTTATAATATGATATCGTGAAAGACCAGCTGTAATGGCTGGTCTTTTTGTTTAAATGCAATTACTTGCTAATTAGGTGTCTGCACTTACGCCCGCCCATCTTTCACAACATCTAATTTTGGGTTTACCATTTTATATAATGGGTTAACCATTTAATGTATAGGAATCATAAAATAAACCATCTTAATTTATAACATGGTACTTAAGTTATGTGTATTATAAATTTATTGTGCTATTGATGAGCTAAACTTTATTTATAAACCTAATTGCTACACCATGACTAAACCTATTAAACACTTAATTTTTACGGGATCAATGATCTTATTTATGGCAGGCTGTAATACTGAGGAAGATGCAGTAAAGCCTTTAGCCACCTCTAACCAGGAAGAATTAGTTGGATGGACTGACGCAGTTTGCAACTTAATACAAAGTTTTGGCGCGACAGCCTCACCTGGTTTAGTTACCACTGTAGAAGAAAATGGTGCTTTAATGCACGTAACTACGCAACGGCGGGCAAGTAACGGGAAGTACTTGCCTGAAACGCATGCTATGTTGGTTGGTGGAAGGGAAACACCGGAGTTGATTGGTTTTATGGATGCAATAGTTTTGGGGGTAAGCAACATGCTTACTGTACCCAATGAATCTGGCGACGGAATTAACCAGACAGGAGGTCGTATAATAATTGATTTTACTCCTTCAGGCTCCGCGACTGTCAGGGATATGATCTTGACAGATATTGATACAGACGAGAAAGGCTCTAAAATAGAGTTGTTCAGCAATACAGGGCAATTATTATTGTCAAAAGAAATACCTGTTACCGGAGATAAAAACCCATTATTTGTAAGTCTGGAAAATGTACCAGGCGTAGCAAAAGCTATTGTAACGTTTGGTGATAAGCGGTCCTTGAATGGTTCCGGTGCGATAGCCAGAATACAAATGTGTGTTGAAGGAGCAGGGCGTTGCGTAAGTCTCTGTTCAGCTCCTGTAAACAAGCTGTGGTTACAGTATGTAGGTACAAGACCAATTAATGTAAAAGCAAGAATGGGTACCGAATCCTTGATGAACGGCAATGGAATGAAACCTGGAACTATGTTTAAAATAGAGCATGGATCGGATCTAAGAAACACTTTAACTCTAGAAACCAATCGTAAAGATGTACCTGCTGTATCACTTACCTGTGGTGATAACGGACAATTAAGTTTGTCAGGTGATAATGATCTTTTCAGAGTGGTAGACGCCAGAAGTTCTAACTATAGTTATCCGCTGTGCCTGCAGGAATAACAGCATGTATGTGGATTGAATGGAACAGCACTTTCTTAAGCAGGAGGTGCTGTTTCTTTTGTTTTTCATACTTAGAGAAAGCAACAGGTTAAGTCAATCCTTAAAAGAATTAGAATCAGGCCTTCAGATTTACACAAATTGTTATACAATTTGATTAACAAAAATTATCTTAGCATTTAAGCAACTAAATATATTTTACAGCATATATAAGCTTAGGCAGGTTTGTTAAATAATAACAGCTGCCGTCCTTTAAATCACCCTGAGAACATGCTTATAAATAAGGTTTCTGACCAGATAAAGAAAAGTAAATACATTAGCCGCGACCTGAGCTGGCTGCGCTTTAATTACCGTGTACTCGACCAGGCCCGCGACACTAATAAATCTATTTTCGACAGGCTGAAGTTTCTCGCCATTACATCCTCTAACCTGGATGAATTCTTTATGATCCGGGTGGGCAGCTTGTACAACTACATCGACTATGGTAAAGAGCGACTGGATTATTCAGGGTTGCGTGAACTGCCTTTCCGTAAAAAGCTTTTAGATTACTCGCACCGCTTTGTGAACGACCAGTACCTGACCTACAACAACGAGCTGAAGCCGCTTTTCGAGAAGCATGGTTTTGATGTGCTGATGGTTGGCGAACTGACCGAGATTGAGCAAAAGAAAGTAGACTCATACTTTAAGAATACTATTTTCCCGTTGCTTACGCCCATGGTATTTGATAACTACCATGGTTTCCCGTTGCTGATGAACCAACTGCTTACCTTTGGCGTGGTTACCCGCACCGACGATGAACAGAAGGCACAGGACCGTTTAACCTTTGTACAGATACCACAGAACCTGGCGCGTTTCTACGAGATCAACCGGAAGGACAAAATCATATTTGTGCCAATTGAGGAGATTATCCGCTGGAAGATAAAGAAGCTGTTCCGCAATGTGGAGATCGTATCGGTTAACCTGTTCCGGATTACGCGTAACGGCGATTTCACATTGGAAGAATCAGATGATATTGATGCTGACTTTGTACAGGAAATTAAATCTAAGCTGAAAACCCGTAAGAAAGGCCGCGTTGTACGTGTGGAAGTGGAGCGGAATCCATCAGCTTTTATGATGAAGATTCTGAAGGAGCGTTGGATCATAGATAATGCGAACGTTTTCACCATCAACAGCCTGATAGACCTGCGGGCACTTTGGCAGATCATCAACCACAGGCAATTTAAAGAAAGATGTTTTAAGCAGCCGTCATCGGTGATGCCTTTGAGCCTGCCAAGTGATGGCATCGACCTGTTCCAGTACCTGAAAGAGCACGATGTGTTGCTGCATCACCCGTACAACAGCATGGAGCCCGTAGTGCAGCTATTGGAGCGTGCCGCCGAAGACCCCTATGTGTTGGGTATAAAGCAAACTATTTACAGGTTAGCAGACCAAAGCCGGGTTACAGCTGCTCTGTTAAAAGCTGCTGAAAATGGTAAGCACGTATCGGTGTTGTTTGAGGTGAAAGCCCGCTTTGATGAAGAGCGCAACCTGCGCGAAGGGGAGAAGCTGGAGAAGGCCGGATGCTTTGTGATCTATGGTATCAGCAAGTATAAAACGCATACCAAAATGATGATGATCATACGGAAGGAAGGGGAGAAGGTAACGCGTTATGTACACATTGGAAGTGGTAATTATAACGAGCAAACAGCCCGCCTGTACTCTGATGTTAGTTTACTAAGTACTGACGAAGTATATGCACACGATGTGTCGGAATTTTTTAATGTAATTACCGGTCATTCGCGTCCGAATGAGTATAAATCGCTGATGACATCTCCGAAAGGGTTGCGTAGCCAGTTGATAGAACTCATCCGGAACGAAGCCCGCAATGCCAAACGAGGGTTTAAGAGCGGTATCGTTATCAAGATAAATTCCCTGGAAGACAAAGAAGTAATGGACGAATTTTATAAGGCATCTAAAGCAGGTGTTCCTATAAAACTGATCGTTCGTGGCATCTGCTGTCTGCGCCCGGGCCGTGAAGACCTAAGCGAGAATATATTTGTAAAATCTATAGTTGGGGAATACCTGGAGCACAGCAGAATCTACTATTTCCATAACAGCGGCGATCCGAAAGTATACAGCGGTAGTGCCGACGTAATGGTGCGTAGTTTCGATAGAAGGATAGAAGCGTTGTTCCTGATCCTAAATGAAGAATTGAAACGTGAGGCCATCACCATTCTGCACTATAACCTCTTGGATAACTATAACTCATACATTATGCGCGAAGACGGTACTTATGTAAAAAGACGCCCGGCGGCCGGAGAAGATGTTATCGATATCCATAAAGTGTTCTACAACCGAAGCATCTACGAACATGCAGATATAGAGCTGGTATAAAAGCCATCCAGACGATCAGTTTATAAAAGGTAGCTTGTCTACCTTTTTTGCTTTTCGGAGGTATGAGGTTTGTTTTATAGTTGTTGTTGATCCAACAACCCCTTTATCCCCTCCTTGTCTAATGCGGGGAGTTTTACAGTCGTTGCTATAGTTTGTATTATAGTTTCATAGTTGGTGTTTCAACACCCCTATAGTCCCCTCAAGGGGACACTTCTGTTATTGCTATAGTTAAACATATAGTTCTATAGTTACAGAAACGGACAGGTCGCGACCTGTCCGTTCGGAAATACACTGTAGGAAATGCTAAAAGCTATACTAGTACATGTAACCATAGTAGCTACTATCGAACTGATCTCAGTCTTTGGGTTGAGCGCCTTTGATTTGTTGCGGTGGCGAAGCCAGCCTGAGCTTTAGCGAAGGCAGCTTCAAATCAGCAGCGCGATGCCCGAAGACGGGGCCCCGCGGCCGTGAGCGCACCAAAGTAAACTATGGTAACTGTAGACAAGTAGAGCTCCCAGGATTACAGGTACTTTGAAAGTATAGCTTGGTTCAAATAAGCATTAAGACTCAACTATAGGACATATAAGACCCCTCGACTACGCTCGAAATGACAGGGGTAACTATAAGAAGTATAAAATCTACTATTGTTCGGGACAACAAAATTGAAACTATGACTCCAGAAGAACAACCTTAATTTATACCACTAATCACAAACCTCTCCGGATGATGCTGTTCGTAAAGCGCGTGAATCATGCCATCCTTCAAACCCACATTGGGCACCATCATGCTTTCCAGTTTTGCCCATTTCATAGCTGATAAGTATATCTCGGCTGCAGGTAAGATTACATCAGCACGGTCGGGGTTCAGGAGTAGTTTGGTAATGCGATCTTCCATACTCATCTGCGATACCATCGTTACTACTTCCTCAATCTGTTTTCTGAAGATAGGCTTACCTGGTATTTTGCCTGCCATATCGAAAATTTTATTGATGTTACCTCCCGTACCTATAGCCCTTGAAAGCTGGTATCTGCGGGCATTATCTTCTATCCAAAGGCGCATCGTGTTCCAAAGCTCCAGGGAGTCGTTGCCGTGCATATGGCGGATAGAACCCTGCTCAAAGGATTGTGAAGCTACTTTCTCGCGATTTACATAGATGTTAAATTCTGTGCTGCCGCCGCCTACATCAATGTGCAGGTAGTTACGCTCGTCCAGGAAGTTAACAATAACTTTATTGATCAGTTCAGCTTCAGCTACACCATCTATCACATCTATGGTCAGGCCGAGCCTCTCCTGTACCAGCTGCAAAATTTCGTGCGCATTCTGAGAATTACGCATGGCAGAGGTAGCACAGATCATAAAATGGTCTACATCGTGCACATCCAGCAACAACTGAAAAGCGTGTAGTAACTTTACAAACTTATCTATTTTAAGCTCGCTGATGTAACCGGTATTAAAAACATCTTCACCGAAACGGATAGCGTAACGGATGTATTCTATTCTTTTAAAAATAACACTAGCATCCTGGTTAAGAGCACTGGATATCTGGCACCTCACGGCGTTAGATCCTATGTCGATAGCGGCTAATTTCAAATAGGTAAAAGTTATAGTTGCAAATTGCTTCTCTACTTCAAATATAATCAGAAATCAGTTTCTCGGGAAACTATAGTGCAGGTATACGGCTTATACTCTATTTGTTTTATTCTTTTACCACCTCTGCTGCTGTACTTTATACTAGTATTAAATCAGTGAAAATGATCAACAGGCAAAGGCTGTAAGTAACATTACAGATAATAGTTATATGTAGGGTTTACTGGCTGTAAATAAACAATGACTGGTGCAGGGCGTACAATAAGACTGTATGAGAAGAATAAAAGAAGAAAAGGAAAAGAAAAAACCGGGATGGCGCACTCGTAAAAAGATGGTAGCAAAACGGCTTTTTCCACTTTTTGCACCACTTATTTTTTCGCCAATGGCTTCGCCTATCAGCAGTAGTGCGGCTAAAAAGAACGTTAAAAGTACAAACAAAACTACTGTTGCCAACTATAAGATCATGCAGTTTGATCAGGTGGCTTATAGTCTTTATAATGAAATGGGGTTGGGCCAGTCAGGGCTAAAGTATGAGGTATTCAGTAAGGCACTGACCGGTTATTATAACATGAAGCACCAGGGGAAATTATCTGATAAACCAGTGCTGACGATGGTAGACTTTACCAAATCATCCACCCAGAAAAGGCTATGGGTAGTAGACATTGAAAAGAAAGAAGTGTTGCACCATACCTATGTAGCGCATGGCCGAAACTCAGGGCTGGAGTTTGCGGAGAATTTCTCGAATGACGATAAATCTTATATGAGCAGCATCGGGTTTTACGTGACCCAAAATACCTATAAAGGTAAGCATGGACTCTCGCTTAAGATAGAAGGCTTGGATGAGGGTTTTAACACAAATGCGTTAGACCGATGTATTGTGATTCATGGTGCTGAATACGCAAGTCCGGAGGTTATTGCAAAAGCTGGAAGACTAGGCAGAAGCCTGGGTTGCCCTGCACTCCCTATGGAAGAACATGAAGGTATCATAAATACCGTAATGGGCAACACCGCTATGTATATACATGCCAATAGCGATACCTATACTTCACAGTACCTGGATCATGCTACTGCGATGGCCGAACTTGTAAATACAAATCCCAATAACGACCTGCCAGTTAATACGGATGCTTCCATTTAATACTGCAACCTACGGCAGGATGCTGTTCTTCTGCAGGTTGCCGGCCTTGTAGCAGCGCATCCAGTGCATTTGTAAGATCTGCGCCCGTAACCGGGATGTCTGAATTTGGTCGGGAGCTATCGAACTGGCCGTGGTACGCCAAACGCATACTGGCATCATATACGAAAAACTCTGGTGTGCAGACTGCCTGGTAGGTTCTGGCTACTTGTTGGGTCTGGTCGTAAAGGTATGGGAACGAAAAGCCATGCTCCTGTGCCAGTGCCTTCATTTTCTCCGGCCCAACCTGTGGCTGAGTGGCAGCATCGTTTGCACTGATGGCTACAAAACCAACTCCCTGTTGCTGATACTTCTTGGCAACTTCCACTACTTTATCAAGTATATGCAGCACATAAGGGCAGTGGTTGCAGGTAAACATGATCACGGTTGCCTTGCTGGTAGCTACATCGCGCAATGAAAAAAGTTTACCTGTAACAGTATCGAGCAGGGCAAAGTCGGGTGCCTGTGTGCCTAAAGCAATTTCGGAAGTTGCGTAAGCCATAGTTTTAGTGCTAAGGTGGGAGATGTGCTTTTGGTGTTAATCCGCCGGCACTTCTAAAATAAGCTTTTCCCCGGATATAACAAACAACCAGCAGGTTTTATAGTTGAGGTTACTTCAACCTACTTCACCTTCTAAAACAGGACATGTACAACTCAAGTTGCAGGAACACTATTTTCGATATTAAATTCTGCCATAGGTCTCTGCCAAACCCCTCAGCCATTTTACATACTTGCCTGTAAATTCATTTTTCTGCAGTCGCCATTCCCAGTTTCCATCAGAAGTAGATGGTCGATTCATGATGGCTTCGTGTCCTAAACCTAATATATCCTGCATCGGAACTATAGCTAATTGCGATACAGAAGAATAGGCCAGGCGGAGCATGATCTCATGCACATTATCTTTAGTCACCTGCTGAAAAGTATAGTTACTTAGCATGCGCCTGTCGCTGGCTTTGGCATCTTTAAACCACGCCTTAACTGTACTGTTATCGTGTGTGCCCGTGTAAACAAGGCTGTTTCGCTTATGATTATGGGGTAAGAAAGAGCTGTCAAAAGCGTTTTCATTGCTTTCGAATGCAAACAACAATACCAGCATGCCTGGCAAATTAAAATCTTTGATGAGGTCGCGTACCGGCTGGTCGATATCTCCCAGGTCCTCAGCTATAATAGGCATTTCAGGGTGGTGCCTTTTGATCAGGGTAAGCAACTCATTGCCCGGAGATTTTACCCATTTCCCGTTTACGGCAGTTTTTTCATTGGCAGGTACTTCCCAGTAAGCAGAAAAAGCACGGAAATGGTCTAACCGCAGTAAACCAAATAGTTTCAGGTTATGGTCGATGCGACGTAGCCACCAATCGAAGTTATGCTTTGAGAGCATCTTCCAGTCATAAACAGGGGTACCCCATAACTGCCCGGTCTCACTGAAAAAATCTGGCGGAACTCCTGACACGGCACTGGGTCTTTCATCTTTATCCAGTTTAAAGTAAGTAGGGTTAGCCCATACATCGGCACTGTCGTAGCTTACATAAAATGGCATATCACCGATAAAGTGGATGTCTTTCTCCTGGCAGTAGGCCGTCAGGTTCTCCCATTGGCGGTAAAACAGGAACTGCAGAAACTGCTCTTTTTCAATTTCGGCAGCTAGCTCTTTTTCCAACTTCTGAACAGCACTTTTTTTGCGGGTTTTAATATCGTTATCCCACTCTGACCAACCTTTACCTTCGAAGTATTTCTGGAAAACCACAAAGTGACTATACTCTTCTACCCAGGCAGCATGCTCCTTCAGAAATGCTTCAAATTCCTTTTTCAGATTCGCAAAACCATTGGCTTTATAGTTTGTATAAGCTTTCTGCCAGATTTCTTTCTTGAAGGCAGTAGCTGCTTCGTAATCTACTCTGCTATCGTTGAATTTGTAGTTGTGCTTTAAATCTTTTTTGGTGAGAAGTCCATCCTGAAGGAGGAGGTCCGGGCTCAGGAGCAGCGGGTTACCGGCAAAGGCAGAATGGCTGCTATACGGAGAATTACCCATCCCCATCTCTGTTGGGTTCAGGGGCAAGATCTGCCAGTAACGCTGCCCGGCTGCTTCCATCAGATCAGCAAATTTATACGCTTCAGGCCCCAGATCACCGATACCGTATGCCGATGGGAGGGAAGTAATATGAAGCAGAATACCACAGCTACGTTTATTTATAATCATACTTTACTACCGGTTAAAAGTGCTACAGGAAATGTTTCTGTTAAAATTGCTATACTTAGTTCTCCGTTTGCAGTTACTTCGCGGTTGCCCAGTTCATCTTTCCATTGCACAGGCGCACCTCCCGGAAGTATTACAGCCGTATCATCCCAAACCTTATTACCTAGCGGTATTTCTTTTTCCGGGACAAGCTGCACAAGCAAACGTGGAATAACCACTACTAACCACTGCTGGTTAAGCACGCGTGCAAAAGCAAGTATGTGGTTTTTATACTTACCCGTTGTCTGCAACGGCATATAATCTCCATTTTCTGCCACACTCCGGAAAGCATTACGAACAGCTAAGATCTTATAGAGCAGGTATAATTTTACACAGCCAGATTCTGGTTCATGCAGCAGTTGACGGTGTAGCTGAGCCGTTTCGTTGTTGTCCAGTTTTTGCAGTTCTTCCAGGTAGTTCTGACGCAAACTATAATCTACTTTACGGCGGTTATCAGGGTCTACCAGGCTCAGGTCCCAAAGCTCACAACCCTGGTAAATGTCTGGCACGCCGGGACAGGTAAGCTTTAAGAGCAACTGGTTTAAACTATAGAGCCAGCCATAGTGCGACAGCTTTCTGAAAAACGGCAGGAACAGTTTTAAAAAGCTGTCGCTTTTAAGAAGTTTCTGTGCCAGTTCTTTGGTAGCTTCTTCATACTCTTCGTTAGGGTTGGTCCAGTTGGTACGGGCTTTTGTTTCGCGCAGGGCTTTGGTAATATATTCCTGTACACGTTCTATCAGCGAGTCGTCTATCTTTTCATCCATAGGCACCACACCCAGTAGCGCCTGGAAAATAAAGTATAAGTCGTTTCGGCGGGGTACCATTCCTGGGGCCAGATCTACGGCAACGTCTATCCATTGCTGCACCTGTTGTTCCCACTCTTCAGGTAATTCGCTGATAACATTTATGCGTAACCGGGCATCTTCTCCACGTTTGGTATCGTGGGTGGCAGTAGCGTTAATGGAATAAGGAAACTGTTGCTGCCTGCCTTGCATGTGCTTATGAAACTGCTCAGGCCTCAGGTTAAAAATTTCCGGACTATTGCCTACTTCGTTGAGTGAGATCAGGCGGTTATAGTTATAGAAAGCTGTATCTTCTACACCTTTAGCTGCAAGTGGGCCTGTAAACTGTTGGCTGCGCATTACAAAGTATAGTTTATCCTTCAGCAGGTCTTCCGGTTCACTCAGGTCGGGCTGGTATACTTTGCGGAGCGCTTCCAGTTGTTCCTGTCGTTCGGGAGCTTTCTCCATCGCGGTGGCATAGGCTTTTTCTATAACCTCATGAGCGACCTGGGGCAACGGGAAACTGTTGCCATAAACGCGGTAGATCGGGAAGGATGCCAGCCATACTGCAAGTGCATGGTACCAGATTTCTTCGTAATCCTGCGGCACAATTTGCAGGTGTTGCAGCAGGCGCAGCAGGTTCTGCAGCTCACCCTGCATGCGTTTTTCCAGTATAAAAAGCTTCTTGTCAAATACCAGTTTTTCATAATCGGTGGTGGCAGTTGGTACTGTACGCTGGTATACTTCTGTCAGCTTTTCTTCGCCGCTAGGGTCGGTTAATACATTGCTTACCCACGCCAGAAAATCGTAGCCGCTATTGCCTTGTATCGGCCAGTAGTCAGGCATAAGTTCTTCGCCTTCCAGTATCTTCTCTACCACCAGGTACATATTGTCGCCAGCCATTTCGCGTAACTGTTGCAGGTACTTGTCCGGGTCAAATAAACCGTCTACGTGGTCAACGCGCAGGCCTTGTACCAGACCCTGCTGGCAGAGCTGTTTTATAAATTGGTGATACTTCTCAAATACTTCCGGCTTTTCAATGCTCAGGCAGATAAGGTCATTTACAGTAAAGAAGCGGCGGTAATTCATTTTTTGCTGCGACTCCTGCCAGAAACAGAGTTTAAAGAACTGAAGATCGAGCAGTTCCTGTAAAGCTTTTTGGTTTGAGTTTATACTTGCCAATAGTTTTTTAAAAGTAGCATCATCGTTTATACTTGAATGCAGGTCCTGCTTTGCCTGTTGCCAGCGGGCTATGTCTAATTTATCAGATGCTATAGTTTGCTCCAGGTGTTGCAGCTTTTCTTTTATAGTTTGATTACCGGAATCATCTGCCAGTTTCTGCAGCAGGTATGGGTAGGAGTTTATACTTGCCGGGTATACGTTATCGAAGTATGCAATATGAAAACCCGTTTCATCAAAAGTAAGCTTCAGTTGCCCCTGTTCCAGTACCTTCTCCAGCGGTTCCCCCAGGAATGGAACCATCACTTTCCCTTCAAATTCAGGGTGTGCAAAGTCGATATCGAAAAAAGTATAGAAGTTTGATTTCTGACCCTTTTCCAGCACATCCATCAACCAGACGTTGGTAGGGTGATAGGCCATGTGATTCGGCACAATATCCTGCAGCCAGCCCATTTTATACTTGCGCAGTTCCTCCGCAATCTCTTCCAGTTCTTCCAGCGTGCCAATTTCCGGATTTATCTGGTGCGGGTTCACCACGTCATACCCATGTTCGCTGCCGGGAGCTGCTGTAAAAAATGGTGCTGCATAAATGGTGCTGATGCCAAGGTTGTGCAAATACGGGATCAACTCTTTTACCTCCTTTAGTTTAAGGTTAGGCGAGAGTTGTAAACGGTAAGTAGCCAGGGGTATATATGTCATATTATGCTTTCATGTTTAAGTTATCGTATAGGGCGCTGAATTGGTTTTGCCACTCGTGGTCGGTGGCATGGCGAGCATATAGTTGTTGCTTCATGCGGAACGCGATGTTCTGTGCGTGCCAGTAATCAGGTTGCAGGGTAGTTGTTTGCAGCACCTTCAGCAGTTTGTTCAGTTTCTCCATCAGGGGCAGATTTTCCGGCTGCTCTTCCAGTTGTTTCATAAACTCTTCCATCCGGTGCGATACAGCAAATGTGATAGGTTCCAGTTCCAGTTTTAGTTGCAGGCGTTCGGCTTCGGCATGGAGGCGGTACATCTCGTCCAAGTCAGGGGAATCTGCTTCTATTTCTTCCAGCAATCTTTTGTTGATCATGTATTCTACAATGACCTGCAGGGGCCGCGGCAGCTTCATGTTCAGTGTGCGCATGGCAAGCATCAGCGGAAAGTTGTTGTTGTAAACCTGCTCAAAGTCTCCTTCAATAGCGTGCATGGTTTGCCCCAGCACTTCACTCATTATCTTGTTCTGATCGTCGCGGAAGAGGTGCCAGAAAGAGTAGCTGTGCGATTCAAAGTGTTTGTCGATCAGCATGATCACTTCGCTGACATTGCCTTTGTTAAAAGCATCTGACAGTTCTTTGTAAAGCGAATGAAACACATCATCTCCCCTGAACTCGCGCACGCCTCCCAGCAACTGGTGGTCGCCAATATGAAGTACGCCATATGTAATTGTTGTCTCATCAAGGGTTATGTTGGAACGGATGCGGGCACGACCTACAGCCAGTTTTTGTCTGCCTGCTTCCTGGTTTTCATGTTGCTCTGAGGTAACCGTGTAACTATAAAGCTGCTGTGTTTTGGCATGCACTGAAAACAGAGAGGAAACCGCATAATGAGCACCAACACGTAGCAGGTCGAGCATAGTGGTTTTGGCAATAGCCTGGTATGCTTCTGCAGCGTTTCTATACTCTTTTTTGTTACTTTCAGCATCTTTGAGGTGCTGCAGGAAAGTAGTTTCGTAGTCTTTTCCGCTGATGCTTTCTGCCAGTTGCAGGGCACGGGCTGCATACAGGATATCCTGCATGGTTTCTATTCCTGTAACTTCGTCAAAAAACCATCCGCAACTGGTATACATCAGCATCGCATGATACTGCATTTCCAGTAGTTTCAGAAAAGTTCGTTGCTCGTCAATACTTAGCTGCCGTTGCGTGTGGGCAAGTATAAACTGGCGTATACTTTCTTCTGATCGGTCTGCTATTACCTGTATATAATCATTGCGGCTCTGCCACGGGTCAGCTTTCAATTGCAGCATCTGGCTTACATACAGCGGCTCCAGTTCGTCCCGGAGCCAATCAAAAGATGCCCTGAGCGGGGTGCGCCATTTCTGGTTCCAGGTCGGATGACCACCCGTGTTGCAGCCACAATCGCTACGCCAGCGCTCCACCCCATGAAAGCAGCTCCACGAGCTGTTCTCTATGATCTGTGTTTCGTATTGAGGCGGATGTTTCTCGAGGTACTCGGCATAAATGGTAAGCTTTGCCTGCGGGTCCTTATGCAGGTGATGCAAAGTATAAGATAATGCCATTTCGCCGAAGCGGTGGTGATGGCCGTAAGTCTCTCCGTCAGTTGCGATGTGCAGCAGTTGCGGTTCCGTGCTGTGGAAATCCAACTCATTTATAAGCCTGCGGGTAAATTTTTCTCCGTTGTGCAGCAAGCCCTCAAAGGCCACCCCCTGCGATATTGGAGCATTATAGTAGAACAATACGATCGTTTTACCTGAGGGCAGGTGGCACAGGTAAGGCCGGTTGGGGTTTATATGTGCATTCCTGGCGTCGTGCCAGTTTGTTTCGCCTATTTTCCGGTAGCTTTTGGCCTGGTATGGTGAAAGTATAGTAAACTTTATGCCATGTGCAGCGAGTACTTCCAGGGTGGGTGTATCGGCGGCCGTTTCGCCCAGCCACATGCCTTCGGGATCGCGGCCAAAGCGTTTCCTGAAATCATAGATTCCCCAAAGTACCTGCGTATGTTTATCGCGCTCATTAGCCAGCGGCATAATCATGTGGTTATATACCTGTGCTAAAGCTGAGCCATGCCCCGAGAAACGCTGCTGACTTTCCTTATCGGCAGCAAGTATAGCCTGGTAGGTTTCAGGAGCTTTTTTCTCCATCCACTCCAGCAGTGTAGGCCCGAAGTTGAAACTCATCCAGGCATAATTATTCAGGATGTCTACTATAGCGCCTTCGTTATCCAGAATTCGGGAAGCTGAGTTGCGGGCATAGCATTCGTCGGTTATGCGCTCATTCCAGTCGTGGTATGGGCTGGCCGATTCCTGCATCTCCACTTCGTTAAGCCAGGGGTTCTCCCGCGGGGGCTGGTAAAAGTGACCGTGTATACAAATGTATCGCTCCATACTCTAAGCTTTTGCCTGAAGTACTAAAACGGATTCTGGCTGCAGGGTGATGACTCCGGAAGTATAATTGTCGCTACCAGGGCCACCCCACTTTGTATCTGCAGAGTTAAGAACAAGCTGCCAGCCTTGTGTGCCTGTTATAGTTTGTGGCTGGTCACTGAAATTGATTACGCAGCGCAGTCCGGCTGATGTATGGGTAAATTGCAGGACGGTCTCCTCTTCGTTCAGCGTTGCTTCTAACTGTTCTTTGCATAACTTCTTTAACACAGATTTCCGAAGCTGAATGAGTTCTTTATAGAACTTCCGGAGTTGGTTTTGCTTTTCGCTTTCAGTATAACTATGCTGTAGTTTGGAATTGTTGAAGGTTTCTTCTGATTGTGGATCGGGTGCTTCGCCCTGCCAAGCAAAGGACGCAAATTCTTCTTTACGGCCTTTACGTACTGCCTCTACCAGATCTTTATCGGAATGGCTCACAAAGAACTGGAACGGATTTTCTTCTCCGTATTCTTCACCCATAAACAGCATGGGCGTGTAAGGCGAAAGTATAACCAGTGCCGCAATAGGTTTCAGCATCTCAAAGGATACAAGTTTTGTAAGGCGCTCGCCCAGCATGCGGTTGCCTACTTGGTCGTGGTTTTGCGAACAGACTACAAACTGCTTAGCGGGGTTAGCCGTGGCATCGGTGCCTATAGTTCGTTTACGATACTCTGAATACATGCCGTTGTAGATAAACGAATGCTTCAGGGTCTTTACCAAATGTTCCGGTTTACCAAAATCTGAGTAATATCCGTCTGTTTCGCCGGTGGTTACAGTATGTATGGCATGGTGGTAATCGTCCATCCACTGTGCTGCCAGACCATAACCTCCATTTTCAATCGGGTTGATTAATCTCACATCATTCAAGTCACTTTCCGCTATCAGGTAAAAAGGTTTATGTAGTTGCTGCTCCAGGTGGTTTACATGCTCCTGCAGTTCCTGCAGAAAATGTTTGGCACCTGTGTCAAGTATAGCATGCACCGCATCCAGGCGTAAGGCATCAATCTTAAAATCTCGTAGCCACATGAGCGCATTTTGAATAAAGAAATTACGGACATGGTCGGAGTGAGCATCATCGAAGTTGAGAGCTGCACCCCAGGGCGTGTTGTATTTTTCGGTAAAGTATGGTCCAAAGCTGGAAGTATAGTTTCCTTCCGGACCCAGGTGGTTGTATACTACATCCAGCACCACGGCTATACCTGCCTTGTGGCACGCATCAACCAGTTTTTTTAAACCTTCAGGTCCGCCATAGCTGTTCTGCGCTGCAAACGGGTAAACGCCATCGTAACCCCAGTTCCGCTCTCCCGGGAACTGGGCAATCGGCATAAGCTCAATGGCAGTTATTCCTAAATCTTTAAGTTCAGGAAGTTTATTAATGATGCCTTCAAAAGTGCCTTCTTCCGAGAAAGTACCCACGTGCAGCTCGTAAATAATATATTCTTCCAGCGGCAGGTTTTTCCAGTTTTGGTCAGTCCAGTTATAGGTATGGCTGATAACTTCCGATGCTTCATGCACCCCATCCGGCTGCGACTGAGATGCCGGATCGGGAAATTCTTTATCGTTATCAAGTTTGAAAGTATAGCGGGTGCCGGGTTTTGCATCTTCTGCCAACCCAACCCAATAGCCGAAAGCTTCGCGCTGCAAGGGTATAGTTTGTTTTGAGTTTACATGTAATACTACTTCTGCCTGTTCTGCATCCGGAGCCCAAAATGTAAACGTGGTGCCTTTCTCCTGCACATAATGTGCGCCTATCTCTCTGGTTATTCCCATACTTTTAAATTTATACTATGCAGGATAAACTGTGCCTAAGGGGTTTAGGTTGTGGGTTTTTAGTAAAAGCAAAGTATAATTTTACCAGTGTCTCAGGTTCGGTCGCATACCGATAGCCGTGCTGCCCGTATGATATGAACTTAACTGCAACCTATTTAGGGCGGGCAAGTAACTACAGACCAAAGCTATTGTATACATGGAAGGACTGGACGGAACCCACAGAGTAATTATTGAAAACGTTAAACCTGAGCTGAACTGCGGACAGTACCCGGTTAAAAGGGTAGTAGGTGAAGAACTAACTGTTACCGCTGATATTTTTGGAGATGGCCACGATGAAGTAAAAGCAGTGTTGCTCTACAGGCATGGCCGTAAAAAGAAATGGAACGAGATGCCGATGCAGTTCCTGGGCAACGACCGCTGGCAGGCCACATTTGTACCCGATGCTATGGGGCTGTTTGAATATACTTTGCAAGGTTGGATCGATCATTTTTATACCTGGCAGAAAGGGCTGCGCAAAAAGTTTGAAGCCAACCAGGACATCACCGTAGAATTACAGATTGGCGCTCAGCTTATCGAAGAAGCGGCTTCAACCGCAAAGCCAGGTCAGCAGAAAAGGCTGCACAAATGGGCACAGCAACTTCGTGGTAATATATCTGCAGCCAGTGGTGTAGAACTGGCTACAGGGCATGATATTTCAGAACTGATGCACGCCTGTTGCGACCGCAAAAATGTAACTACCTATGGTAAAATTTTACAGGTTGATGTTGAGCGACATAAAGCGTTGTTCAGCACCTGGTACGAGTTCTTTCCAAGGTCGTCGGCGCAGGAAGCAAACCGCCACGGCACGTTCCAGGATTGTGTAAGGCTGTTACCGCGCATTGCAGAAATGGGATTTGATACGATTTACCTGCCACCCATACACCCGATTGGCCGTGCTTTCAGAAAAGGCAAGAACAATTCGGTAACATCAGAGCCGGGAGAGCCGGGCTCACCGTGGGCCATTGGTGCTGAAGAAGGTGGGCACAAAGCTATACTTCCGGAACTGGGCACACTGGATGATTTCCGGCATTTTGTACACGAAGCCCGTGGGCATGGCATTGAAGTAGCGCTCGATTTTGCCATACAATGCTCACCTGACCACCCATATGTAAAAGAGCATCCGCAATGGTTTAAATGGCGACCGGATGGCACCGTACAGTACGCTGAAAATCCACCTAAAAAATACCAGGATGTGCTGCCTGTTAATTTCGAAACCGAAGACTGGCAGAATCTGTGGCAGGAGCTTAAAAGTATAGTATTACACTGGGTAGAGCAGGGGGTACATATTTTCAGGGTAGATAACCCGCATACTAAAACCTTTCATTTCTGGGAGTGGATGATACGTGAAGTGCGGGCACAGCATCCGCAGGTCATTTTCCTGGCAGAGGCTTTTACGCGTCCTAGGGTGATGGAGCGATTAGGTAAGATCGGCTTCACACAATCCTATACATACTTTACCTGGCGCAACAACCCGCAGGAGATGCGCGAGTACCTGACGGAACTTACCAAAACCGATATGCGCGAATATTACCGCCCTAACTTCTGGCCTAACACACCTGATATTTTACCGGAAGTGCTGCAGCACGGCGGAGAACCTGCTCACATTATGCGTGTGGTTTTAGCGGCAACCCTTTCATCAAACTATGGCTTGTATGGTCCGGTATATGAGTTCTCAATGGGCACACCTTACCCGGGAAAGGAAGAATACATAGACTCCGAAAAGTATGAAGTAAAGCACTGGGACTGGGGCAAGAAAACGAAGGTTTCAGAAGTTATTACGCTCATAAATAAAATACGTAAAGTAAACCCGGCGCTGCAAACCACCTGGAATATTGCTTTTGGTGAAGCCGATAACCCTCAGTTTTTATGCTTTGCTAAATGGGATAATACCAAGCGAAACAAAATACTGGTAGTAGCCAACATGGACCCCTACCACACACAGTCGGGTTGGGTACAGGTGCCGATGACTGAGTTGGAACTCCCGCAAGGTGAGCAATACATGGTGCACGACCTACTGACCGAACACCGCTATACCTGGCAAAACGAATGGAATTACGTAGAGCTGCGTCCGCATGAAATGCCGGTGCACGTTTTCCGTATAGAAGAAGCTAACACCGGCATGGGCCATAATAATTTAGATGATACATGGCTCCCAGTTGAACATACCACCCACGAATAAAAAATAAAAACTACACTATGGCAGCGGACAAAGATCTGTTAGACGACAACATACACTGGTACAAAGATGCGATCATCTACGAACTGCACATCAAAGCATTTAAAGATGGCAGCGGCGATGGAATAGGTGATTTTAAGGGCCTGATGCAGAAGCTGGATTACCTGGAGAGCCTTGGGGTTACGGCTATATGGCTGCTGCCTTTTTATCCGTCGCCGTTAAAAGACGATGGCTATGATATTGCCGACTACTATAGTATAAACCCGAACTACGGGGATATGCGCGACTTTAAACTTTTTGTGAAAGAGGCGCATCGTCGTGGTTTAAAGGTAATTACTGAGCTTGTTATAAACCATACTTCTGATCAGCACCCGTGGTTTCAGCGTGCACGGCATGCGAAGCCAGGTTCTGCGCACCGCGATTTTTATGTGTGGAGTGACGATCCGAACAAGTATAAAGATGTCCGCATCATATTTACCGACTACGAGCCAAGCAACTGGACCTGGGACCCAGTAGCCAAACAATATTACTGGCACCGCTTTTTCCATCACCAGCCCGACCTGAACTACGACAACCCTGCCGTACAGAAAGAAGTGTTTAAGGTGCTGGATTACTGGCTGGACTTAGGCGTGGATGGATTCAGGTTGGATGCTGTGCCATACCTGTATGAGCGGGAGGGTACCAACGGAGAGAACCTGCCGGAAACTCATGAGTTCCTGAAAAAGCTGCGTGCCCACGTAGACAGCAAGTATACCGGCAAACTATTACTGGCGGAAGCAAATATGTGGCCCGAAGATTCTGCATCATACTTTGGTAACGGCGACGAGTGCCACATGAACTACCACTTCCCGATCATGCCCCGTTTGTTCATGTCGGTAAAGATGGAAGACCGCTATCCGATCATCGATATTTTTGACCAGACACCGCCTATACCTGAAACCTGCCAGTGGGCGATGTTCCTGCGTAACCACGACGAGCTGACGCTAGAGATGGTGACCGATGAAGAGCGCGACTACATGTATAAAGTATATACCCGCGACCCGCTGGCCAAGATAAACTTAGGTATTCGTCACAGATTGGCGCCGCTGCTGGGCAACGATCGCAATAAGATAGAACTGATGAACGTGCTGCTCTTCTCTATGAAGGGAACACCGGTGGTATACTATGGCGACGAGATAGGCATGGGCGATAACTTCTACCTTGGTGACCGTGATGGTGTAAGAACCCCGATGCAGTGGAGCGACGACCGTAATGCCGGTTTCTCAACAGCTAATCCACAGAAATTATACTTGCCCGTTATCATCGATCCGGAGTATAAGTATGAATCTGTGAACGTGGAAACCCAAGAACAGAACAGCAGCTCACTGCTCTGGTGGACGCGCCGCATCATAAATATGCGCAAACGCTACAAGGCGTTTGGCCGCGGAAGTATACGGTTCCTGAACCCGTCAAATTCAAAAGTGCTTGCCTTTATCCGCTCCTACGAAGACGAAAATATACTGGTAATAGCCAACCTTTCTCGTTTCCCGGAAGCGGTTGAGCTGGACCTGAACGAGTTTAAAGGCTATACACCAATGGAGGTGTTCAGCAAAAATAAATTCCCAAGTATAAAAGACGATGCTTACCTGTTTACGGTGGGTGCACACGGCTATTACTGGTTCGAATTGCAGCCACAGGATGTTTCGGTTAGTAAAGTGCTGGACATGCAGCGACCAGCCATGCAACTTCCTTCATTAAGCAACCGCTTGCCACAGGAAGTTGTTCGGCAGCTCGAAAACCGTGTTCTACCACAATACATACTTAACCGGAGATGGTTTGGCGGTAAAGCCCGCACAGTTCAACGTATGCAGGTTGTAGATCATGTTCCATTGCAGGTAGGGGAGCACGGAGCAGCTATACTTATAGTTGAAGTAAGCTATAACGAAGGGCTACCGGAAATGTACCAGCTGCCAATTGCTTTTGCTAACAAAGAGCAGGAACAGGAGCTGATAAACGGGCAACCAGCCAGTGTAATTGCACGGGTAACTCATAATGGGGAAGAAGGTATTTTATATGATGCGCTTTACAAGGAAGAGTTCCGCCAACTGCTGCTGCAACTTATAGCTAAACGCCGCCGTGTACGTGCCGATCATTCTGAACTTGCTGGCCATAGCCATCAGCAGGTAAGCAATGTGCTGCGCAGTAGCAACAACAGTATAGCTTCTAAAATACTGAGTGCTGAACAGAGCAACACTTCTATAGTTTACGACAACCAGTTTTTCCTGAAAATATACCGCAAACTGGACCGGGCACTGAACCCGGATGTGGAAGTAGTGCAGGCTTTAACTGACAGAGTCGGATTTCCTCAGGTGCCACGCTTTATGGGCATGCTGGAACATCATTCGCCGGGAGGAGCGCCTATGGTGTTGGCTATGCTACAGGAACTTGTGCCTAATCAGGGAGATGCCTGGGAAAACATGGAAGACTCTCTTAAACGTTTCTTCGAGCGGATCCAAACTCAGAACGAACGTATTGATCTTAGTCCGACAATAGGCACTTTGTCACGGCCTGTTTCTTTTGCAGCTGCACCTGAACAAGTGCAACTGCAGCTAGGTGGTGCTTCTGTGAGCCGTATTGAGCTACTTGGCCAGCGAACAGCAGAACTACATCTAGCGCTTGCGTCTATAAGAGATCTGAAAGATTTTGCTCCTGAAGATTTCTCCCTGCATTACCAGCGTTCTCTGTATTCTTCACTTACATCACTTGTCCGTAGTAACTTCGACAGCCTGCGCCAGCACTTACCTAAACTACCAGATGCTGTTCGTGCCGAGGCAGAAGAAGTCCTGAACATGCGTTCTGAAATACTGGAAAGACTGAAACGGATTTTCTCCCGCAAAATAGATACGCTTAAAATAAGAACCCACGGCGACTATCATTTAGGGCAGGTAATCTTTACAGGTAAAGATTTTATCATTATCGATTTTGAAGGTGAACCGGCCCGTTCATTCAGCGAACGCCGTTTAAAGCGCTCACCATTACGTGATGTGGCTGGTATGATCCGCTCTTTCCATTATGCAGCTTATAATGCCCTGTTCCAGCAAGACAGAGCGGGTAAAGAAGATGGGGGTTATCTGGAAGATTGGGCAGAGCAGTGGTATCATTATGCAAGCAACTTCTTTATGTACTGTTACCTCGAAAAAACAATGGGTACAGGTATAGTGCCTGATAAGGAAGAAGATTTTGAGATTCTGATGGAGACCTTTCTGCTGGAGAAGGCAATCTATGAACTGGGATATGAACTGAATAACCGTCCGGATTGGGTGCTTATCCCTATCCGGGGCATTAAGTACATCATGAAAAAGTATCAGCATGGCTAAGAAAAAACTAGAGAAAGCACCGGAAACAAACTTAACTGCACCAATTATTGGAACAGGCGATAACAATGCTCCTGCGCCAAAGCGCGGCAGAACCAGGAAAGCTGATCTGGCAGCAGAAATGGGTGCGCCCATAACTACCGAAGCTTCAGCTGAAGTTCCTGCAAAACGAACCCGAACAAAAGCTGTACCTGTGGAGTCTGCTGAACCAACGCCTGCCCGTAAAGTACGGGCAACCAAAAAGGGAGCTGCTCCTGCTATACAACAGGAAAGTATAGGAGCTCCGGAAGCTATACCACAGCAGCCCCTGGAAAAGAGAGCTGTTTACCACGATATCAGCCGTTTTACAGAATTCGATATTTACCTGTTTAAAGAAGGCCGCCACTTTACGCTGTATGATAAGCTCGGATCGCACCCTATGGAGCATGCCGGACAAAAAGGTACTTACTTTGCTGTTTGGGCACCTAATGCAGAACGCGTAACTGTTATCGGGGACTTTAACTCCTGGAACCGCGACAGCCATATTTTGAAGGTACGCGAAGACGGGACGGGTATATGGGAAGGATTTATACCTGACCTGACAGGTGGGCAGCTATACAAGTATCATATAAAATCGAATTACCACTTATACCACGTTGAGAAAAGCGACCCGTTTGCTTTTGCCCGCGAAAAACCGCCGCAAACAGCATCCCGCATCTGCGATCTGAAATATGAATGGCAGGATAATGAGTGGATGGAGCAAAGGAAAACTAAAGCCGGACAAGCACAGCCTTTCAGTGTGTATGAAGTGCACCTGGGCTCGTGGCGTCGCAGAGCCGAAGATAATAACCGACCGCTCACGTACCACGAACTGGCCGAGGAACTACCGCAGTATGTAAAGGAAATGGGCTTTACACACGTAGAGTTCATGCCTGTTATGCACCATCCGTTTCAAGGGTCATGGGGATATCAGATTACAGGTTATTTTGCAGCAGCCAGTATCTATGGTTCACCACAGGAGCTCATGCATCTCATCGATGTACTGCACCAGCATGGCATAGGCGTAATTCTGGATTGGGTACCATCCCATTTCCCGTCAGATGAGCATGGTCTGGCTTACTTTGATGGCACTCACCTGTACGAACACGCTGATCCCCGGAAAGGCTATCACCCGGACTGGAACAGTTACATCTTTAACTATGGTCGTAACGAGGTCCGTTCTTTCCTGATCAGTAATGCGCTTTTCTGGCTCGAGAAATATCACATAGATGGATTGCGGGTAGATGCCGTGGCATCGATGTTATACTTAGACTATAGCCGCAAAGAGGGAGAATGGATACCAAACGAGCATGGTGGACGTGAGAACCTGGAAGCTATATCGCTGATAAAAGATTTTAACAAGGCAGTGCACGAGCGCTATCCTGATGTTCAGACGATTGCAGAAGAATCTACGGCCTGGCCTGCTGTTACAGGAACAGTTGACCATGGCGGGCTCGGCTTTAACATGAAATGGATGATGGGCTGGATGCACGATACGCTGCACTATTTTTCTAAAGACCCGATTTACCGCCGGCACCACCAGGGCGAGATCACTTTCAGTATCATCTATGCATTCTCAGAACGGTTTATGCTGCCGTTGTCTCACGATGAAGTGGTACATGGAAAAGGATCGTTGCTGCGTAAAATGCCGGGTGATGAATGGCAGCAATTTGCCAATCTGCGGGCTTTGTATAGTTACATGTTTGCACACCCTGGAGCAAAGTTATTGTTTATGGGGGGCGAGCTGGCGCAAAGTACAGAATGGAACCATGACCATAGCCTGGACTGGCACCTTCTGCAGTATAACTACCATAGTGGTGTACAACGCCTGCTGCAAAACCTTAATAAACTATACCGCGAAGAACCTGCTTTATATGAACTAAGCTTCGATAGCAGCGGGTTTGAGTGGGTAGATTTCCAGGATGCACATAATAGTGTGATCAGCTTCTTAAGAAAGGGAAAAGAGCCAGGCAGCGATGTACTTGTTGTTTGTAACTTAACCCCGATCGTGCACGAGCACTACCGGTTAGGTGTACCTACCGGAGGCGAGTGGGTACAGCTGTTTAACTCCGATGATGAGCAGTATGGCGGAAGCAATGTACAAAATCAGGCATTGTTACAGGCTACTGAAGAACCATCGCATGGCCGTGACTACTCTCTTGCACTGAAATTGCCGCCACTGGCTGTCATTTATTTTAAGCCAAATAGGTAAAAACAGGTAAAGAGTTTAGGAGGTAAAGAGTTTGTGCCTCCTAAACTCTTTAACTATAGATTATATTCCTTTGCGCAATGGAAAGATGCCGATGAAGTTAATGCCCTATAAAAAGAGTTATGTATGAGTAGTTTTATACTTGATAACAGATGGGCCGGGTAGTTACTATGATGAAATATTACCTGATACAGCGGTCCGTACTTTAGGTAATGCATCCGGGTAGTTTTTCTGGATATAGTAAAGTAATTTTTCACGGATATGGCAACGCAGGTCCCATGCTTCACCGGAGTTTCTGGCACTGAATAGCACCCTTAGTTGTACAGTCTCCTGCAACACTTCAGTAACTTCCAGAGCTGATACTTTTTTGTCCCATAAGGGAGATGCCTCCAATAAACGCTTCAATTCGTTTCTGATGTCATCTACAGGTACATTATAATCGGTATAGAAAGTTACTGTTGCTAAGATGTCCACACTGGTGCGGGACCAGTTCTGAAAAGGCTTCTCAATAAAATAATTTAGCGGAAGTATAAGCCGTCTATTATCCCATATCCGGAGCACAACATAGGTCAGGGTTATTTCCTCCACTCGCCCGAACTCCTGCTCTATCACCAGTACATCGTCTATCCTGATTGGCTGTGTAAAAGCTATCTGCAGACCGGCAAGTAAATTGGCCAGAGAACGTTGTGCTGCAAATCCTAAAACCACACCAGCTATACCTGCCGATGTGAGCAAACCTGTACCTAACGTTCTGACTGCTTCAAACTGGAGCAGGATCAGAGAACCGGCAACAAATGCGATCAGAATAACAGATACTTTTCTAACAAACTGGAGCTGTGTATAGAGTTTCCTTTCACGCAGGTTATCCGCTTTATCAAGCACATATTTATGGTGCACCATATCTTGCACCACCGACACCAGTTTTATCAGTATCCACGCAAAAACAATGATATTGAGTATTTCAATAACCCGCCTGAGCGTATGTATACTTCTCTCAGAGAGAGGCATCGTACTAATAGCCATAGATACAAACAGCAGTGGTATAAAGTAAGTGAGCGGGTGATTCAGGTGTTTGGTAAACGAAACGACAAGTTTGGGATTGGAGTGACGATTATAAAAACCCAGCAGTTTGAACAGGATATACTTTAAAACCAGACCCAGAATTATACTTATGGCAATTATCATTAAAGAAATAGCCAGGTTATCCAGGTGATTTATGTATGATCGGAGTTGATCCATTAGCTATACTTTTGGCGGCACATTAACATATTTTAAACACAGCCTTGTTACTCTTTAAAGTTGTTACAGGTTTTATGATTCTTAATTCCGGTGATTAAAGGGATACAACTACAGAGGTAGTTATACCTATGTATCCAGTGTTAAATACTTATTTATAGCGAAGTTCTAATATTCAGCCCAACGCTGCCGGGATGAATACGTAATAGTAAAATGAGCAAACCTGTATTCAGGTAATACAGTAATGTCAGATTGTATCACTTAAAGGCCTGATAAGCCGTTTTTTTACTTTACTGCCAGCTAAAAATTAAATACTTTCAATGGCAAAACTGATTATTGTGTCGAACCGGCTTCCGGTTAGGTTACAGGAGAAGAATGGTAAACTGGTTTATACACCTAGTGAAGGGGGATTAGCTACCGGTCTTGGTTCTATTTATAAAAAGAAAGATAATCTATGGATAGGCTGGCCAGGAATGGTGATAGAAGATCCCGATAAACAGGAGCAGATCGTGGAAGACATCAGGAAAGACAATATGTTTCCTGTATTTTTATCCGAAAACCAGATTAAGGAGTTCTATGAGGGGTTCAGTAATGAAACGCTGTGGCCTACTTTCCACTATTTTAACCAGTATGCTATTTATGAGCAGGGCCTTTGGGATACTTATGTTGAAGTAAACCAGAAATACTGTGACGAGATAGTGAAGCATGCAAGCCCTAATGATACCATTTGGGTACATGATTACCAGTTGCTGCTGCTGCCTTCTATGCTACGCGAGAAGTTACCTGACAGCACGATCGGCTTTTTTCAGCATATTCCTTTCCCCTCATTCGAGGTATTCCGTTTGCTGCCATGGCGCAAAGAACTACTGGAAGGTATGTTAGGTGCGGATCTTGTAGGTTTCCATACTTATGATGATATGCGCCACTTCCTGAGCTCTGTTAACCGCATTTTGGGGTATGGTGGCATGCATGGCTGGATAAATACAGGTACCCGGTCACTGCTGGTTGATTCTTTCCCGATGGGTATAGATTATGAGAAGTATGCCAGTGTGGCTGCTTCTGAAGAAGTACTGCACCTGGAAAAGGAATACCGCAAGAACCTGGGCACAGAGCACATCATTATCTCCATAGACAGGCTGGATTACTCTAAAGGTATACCGCAACGCCTGCAGGCTTTCGAGATGTTTCTGGAAAAATATCCGGAGTTCTGTAACAAAGTATCGTTGGTAATGCTGGTGGTGCCTAGCCGTGATGCCGTAGAGAAGTATAAAGAACTGAAAGAAGAAGTTGATGAACTGGTTGGTAGAATCAATGGTAAGTATAGCAACATAAACTGGAACCCTATACAGTACTTCTACAGATCTTACCCGTTAGAGACGCTCTCGGCTTTTTATAAAATGGCAAACGTAGCGTTGGTTACACCTATGCGCGACGGTATGAACCTTGTCTGTAAAGAGTATGTGGCCAGCAAACTGGATCAGAAGGGGGTGCTTATACTTAGCGAAATGGCAGGAGCATCTAAAGAGCTTTCCGATGCGCTGCTCATTAACCCGAATGATATAAATAAAGTGGTTGAAGCCCTTTATGAAGCGCTTACCATGCCTGAGGAAGAGCAGCGAATGCACATGATAAATATGCAGGAAACGCTGAAGCGCTATAATATACATCACTGGGTAAACCTGTTCATGGACCGCCTGGCATATGTTAAGATCAAGCAGATGTCGCTGGAAACAAGCTACCTCGACGATGCTACTTTCCAGGAGATGAGCGATGCATACGAAATGGCAAGTTCGCGGTTGATATTCCTGGAATATGATGGTGCACTGACCAACTATAAAACGAAGCCCCTAATGGCGCGTCCTGACGAAGACCTGCTGGAACTTCTGGAAAACCTGAGCAGCAGCCCAAAAAACAGGGTTGTTGTGATCAGTAGCCGCGAAAAAGCAAATATGGAAGACTGGCTGGGGGACCTGAATATTGATATAGTGGCAGAGCATGGGGTGTGGCTGAAGCAGCGCGGATCGGGCTGGAAAACCATGATGAGCCTGATGGATGACTGGAAAAGCGATATACGCCTGATACTGGAGCTATATGTAGACCGTACGGCCGGCTCGTTTATAGAAGAAAAAGAATACTCGCTGGTGTGGCATTACCGTCGTGTTGAAACTGGCCTGGGTGAGCTTCGTGCCCGTGAATTGGTTAACCATCTTAACTTTCTGGCGACTAACAGCAACCTGCAGGTATTAGATGGGCAGATGGCTGTTGAAATTAAAGCACAGGAAGTAAACAAAGGTAAAGCGACCAGCCACTGGTTAAATATGTACCCGCATGAGTTTGTACTTGCCGTTGGCGATGACTGGGGCGATGAGGAAATATTTAAAGCTATGCCACGAAATGCCTATACTGTAAAAACAGGAAACGCATATTCTATAGCCAAATATCATTTGGATGGCCCTTCTGAAGTACGGGAGATGCTGGCAAAACTAGTGAAGCATGAAACCAGGGAAATTCCTCCCAATGCCCGGATGACAGGATAAGTATAAAACAAAAGCCGCTGGATCTGCACCAGCGGCTTTTGTTTTACAGGTAGTAGCAAGTTAAAACAAGGTGCCATTACTGCTCTTGCCTTCTGGTTTCTTTGGCTTAGCTGGTTCCTCGCAATTTTCTTCGTTAAATACCTGGTCAATGGCTTTTTCAGCGGCACGTAGCTTATCCTTGCACAACTTTATAAGCTGCGACGAACGCTGTACTTTCTGTGTTAATTCATCTACGTCTACGTGATCGTTCTCGATTGCCCTCAGGATTTCTTCCAGCTCCTGTGTGGCTTCACGGTAGGTCATGCTGCTGATGTCTTTATTTGGTGTCATGGGTGTCTTTGTTTACAACTATACTATGGATGGTGCCGTCCTTTATTCTGGTTTCTACTACATCTCCGTCCTGCACCTGAGCTATACTTTTAATGATCCGGCCATTTATCAACGTTAAGGTATACCCACGAAGTAAAAGCTTTTCCGGGTTGTTGGCTTCTATACTTGTCTCGATCAGTTTTAGCCGGTGTGCATCGTTCTGCAGTTTGCGGGCTGCGGCAAAAACCAGCTTGTCACTTTGCTTGGTGAAGCTGATCTCTGTTTGTTTTATACTTTCTTTTACCTCGGTTTCCAGGCAGTGGTTAAGTGTGTTCAGTTCGTGCTCCTTCATGTGCAGGTACCGCTGCGCTTTGCCTTCCACACAAACTGCCAGTTCGCTCAGGTGCCGCTCACGTGTATGCAACAGGTCTTTTGTATTAGCTCTGATGTCTCGTTCAAAGTCACTTACAGTATGCTTCTGACCATCCAGGTAAGCTTTTGGTTTTAGTACCAACCCTCTCGATAATGTTTCAAGCAGTTCGCGACCTTCTGATAAAAAGTCCTTGGTTGAGTTAGAAATCCGCAGTCTTACACGTTCCAGGCTATCATCGGTTATTTTCAGTTGCTGCGCCGTAAACATCCGGATACTGTCATATAATCCTTCGGTGTATTCTTCCGCACTTCTGAAGCGATCGATCAGGAAATTGGCCACAGCTGTTGGCGTTTTAAGCCGCGTATGCGCTACCAGGTCGGCTATACTTTCGTCGCGTTCGTGACCTATACCTGTAAGTACCGGCAAAGGAGCATTACCAATGGCAGCTGCTATACTATAATTGTCAAAGCAACTCAGGTCTGTCTGCGAACCACCACCCCGTATAATCACTATAGCATCAAAACGATATTTATACCTGGCAATAAGTGCCATGGCTTTGTTTACAGAGGCCGGTGCTTCGTTGCCCTGCACAGTAGCCGGGAACAGCATAGTATGGAAAGTATAACCAAATGCGTTGTGCTGTAACTGGTGTATAAAATCCTGGTAACCGGCAGCCGTTGCCGAAGAAATTACGGCCAATCGCTGCGGTACTTCTTCCAGTTCCAGCTCTTTGTTGGCTGTTAATAAACCTTCTGCTTCGAGTCGTTTTAGTGTTTCCTGCCGTTGCCGGGCAAGGTCGCCGATGGTATAGTTCGGATCGATGTTATGGATATCCAAGCTCAGGCCATACAACTCGTGAAACTTTACACTGGCCTGGAACAGGATCTTTAACCCAGCTTTTAAAGGTTGTCCGGTCTTGTCTTCAAAAAAGCGGCTGAGCATGGAGAAACGGGCACTCCAGATGGTAGCACGTGCCTGTGCCAGCATCTGCCGGGCATCATCGCCCTTATCAACTAAGGTAAGATAGCAGTGGCCTTTGCGCCTGTCCGGGGTAATCTGGGCAATTTCAGCTACCACCCAATAACTTTCCGGAAACGCCACTTCCAGCTCTTCCCTGATCTGCTGGTGCAGCTCAAAGAGCGAAAGCGGAGTCTGAAACTCCTCGTACACGGTAGTTTGCCGGAAAAATAACTGGGACATCAGCCGGAATATGGGTTAACCTAATATAGTTAGCAAATTACAAATTGATTTTGTAGAAGTAAGGACCCGGGTGCCGGAATTTTTAAATTTTCACCTTATTCAGATCAATATAGTACAATCTCTATACTTAAGGAAGGACTGTTTGTGGAATAATACTCTACCCTGGTCTTTCTGTAGTTGCTCCAATACGTTGTTTACCTGCTGTTTACATTTATAGCTGTTCTGGTAAGGGCAATAGGGTTGTAATAATTTGATTAAGAGGTTATTGCTGATAAAAGGAAACCGCCGGTGCTGCTGTCCCGGCGGTTTCCTTTTTATACTTTTATTTAAAGAATACCTGTAGGAGAAGTATAGGTGCCTTAATGCACAACACGCAGAACAGGTTCAGGCAAAGGTTGGCGTGTTTCATGGTCTATTGTAAAATAGCCTACCATGCTTGGTCCATACCCTAAGTTGATCTCTATAAACTTATTTCTTTCCGGAAGCATGTTGATCAGTTCGGAGCGTAACTGGTTATACTTCGCCAGCAGTTCAGTCATCTTCTGTTCTTTGTCATTGAGTTCGCTCTTGGCAATACCCTCTTTCATTTCCTGCTCCAGGTCATGTTGTTCCGGGTTAAAATCAGACTTCATACTTTGCAGCGAAAGAAGTTCTACATCCAGTATTCTGATGTCACGCTCAATGTTCAGATAGTCTTTTACTTTGTCTTCAAGCGGAATAAGCGATTTGTCTAAGTATTGTGTCAGGTTTTCCATAAAGTTCCGAAGGGTGTAGGTGTTGTAAGTTTTATACGCAACTCCTTTAAATTATTTGCACTTTTTAAGTATAACCTTCAGAAAAAAATCTTTACATGCTGCTGATAACCTGATTGCTTACAGCCACTTAAAAAAACGGCGTAACAAATTCAGCTTGTTGCCATAAGGCGGGTACCGAAACGGAAGGTCGAGCCAGGTGCCACGATGCAGTACGCTCTTCTGATGAGAGAATACATCGAAGCTGGCAATGCCGTGGTAACTGCCCAAGCCGCTGCTACCTACGCCGCCAAAAGGTAAGTTCGGGTTTGCCAGATGAGAAATAGTATCGTTGATACAACCGCCGCCAAAAGTTACTTCATGCAGAATGCGTTGCTGGTAAAGCTTATTAGCTGAGAAGAAGTATAGTGCCAATGGTTTTTCATGTCGGTTTACTATTTTAATGGCTTCATCTATTGTTTCAAACGTTAGTATTGGTAGCACAGGGCCAAATATCTCTTCCTGCATCGATGGGTGATCCCAGGCAATGTTGTCCAGTACAGTAGGGGCAATGTAACGGTCTGCAGCATCAGTCTCACCACCAATACGAACATGCTCCGGCGTAAGCATGGCGCTGAGCCGCTGAAAGTGGTTGTCGTTAATAATACGGGCAAAGTCGGGGCTGTTGAGGGGCTGCTCCCCATAAAACTCTTTGATGCACTGCGCCATCTGCTGTATAAATTCTTCCTTTACATCTTCCTGCACCAGTACATAATCAGGAGCTACACAGGTTTGGCCGGCATTAAGAAATTTTCCCCAGCAGATGCGTCGTGCTGCCAGTTCCAGGTCTGTATCCGAAACAACTATAGCCGGACTTTTGCCGCCCAGCTCTAAGGTTACCGGCGTAAGATATTCGGCGGCAGCTTTCATTACAATACGGCCCACCTGGGTACTTCCCGTGAAAAAGATATAATCAAAGCGTTGGGCCAGCAGCTCTTGCGATGTTTCTACACCTCCTTCAACAACAGCCAGGTAACGCTCATCAAAATTCTGGGTGATAAGGCGGTTTACTACGGCTGCTGTATTGGGTGCGATCTCAGATGGTTTAAGTATAGCACAGTTACCGGCTGCCATTGCCCCAATTAGTGGCGTAAACAATAAATTTAATGGGTAATTCCAGGGCGAGATGATCAGGGTTACGCCATAAGGTTGCGGGTAAACATAACTGCGTGCAGGGAAATTAATGAGAGTTTCCGGTACTCGGCGCGGACATGCCCAGTCTTCGATACTTTTCAAAGCTAGTTTCAGCTCCAGTTCTATAAATCCTATTTCGGTACCAAAAGCTTCCAGGGCAGGCTTCCTGAAATCGGCGTAAAGGGCATCAAACAATTCCTGCTCATGTTGCTTTAGCACGCGTTGCAGTTTGCGCAATTGTTCTTTCCTGAACGCAACAGGTAATGTATGGCCATCAGCAAAAAAAGCTCGCTGTGATGTAAGAAGTGCCTGTATTCGCTTCTTGATTTCTTCCTGAGACACTTGACCGGTAGAGTTTGGGGGGGCAATAGCCATATATTAAAGGTTAGGCTTTTTATCAGTTTCAGATTGCGCTGGTGCAGGTCGACCTGTAAAGTGATCCATAGAAGTATATACGTTAAAAAATCTGCCGACAATAAGGTCAAATAAACGTGTTGGCAAAAGCCCCCGCAGCAAGGGTAGAAGGTACACAACAGATGGTTTGCGAACTATAATTCTGTTAGCAGCAATAGCTTGTACTATAGCTTCTGAAACAGCTTTGGGCTCAAGTATAGGCGTTAGTAGCGGGCCGCGTGCTCCTGCAAACATTCCGGTATTAATATAGCTTGGCGTAACTGTAGTTACATGCAGGTTTTTGCTTTGTTGTTCAAGCTCCAGTCGTAAACTCTCAGACCAGCCCAAAACAGCCCATTTGCTTGCGGCATATACGCTCATGCGTGGGTTTGGTGTTAAACCGGCTGCCGATGCAATATTGACAATATGGCCACTGCCGCGGGAAACAAATCCATCTAAAAATGCTTTTGCCACATACATAGGGCCTGCTATATTTATACCTAAGGTGCGGTCTATGTCGAGGTAACTGTGTTGTTGAAACAGGTCGCCTACCACAATTCCTGCATTATTAACAAGTATAGTTGGTAACCCAACATCCTGTATTACCTGCTCAGCAGCCTGTTGCACTGCCTGTGCATTAGCCACATCTACCAAGTAACCCCAAACATTATAACCTTCAGCAGCAAATTCAGCTATAGTTTGTTCTAAAAGCGATGGGTTTACATCCCATATAACCAGCTGGCTTGCGCCACGTAGCAGGCATTTCCGGCCCATTAGTTTACCGATGCCTGAGGCACCGCCTGTAATCAAAACTATACTTCCTGAAATTTGAGTCATGAATGGACGGGTATAGGTGTATAAAGTATTCTCTGTTGAAAGAGTAGTTTAATATAAACAAGTTTTGAAAAAGATGAAGTATTAATGCTGAAGTATAAAACAGGAAAGCAGATACTATAAATTTGTATCTTTGATTGTAAAGTAATTTCGTACACAGCCTGCTAACGTATAGCTGATACTACTATGAAGATAATAGAATGCCCGCGCGATGCCATGCAGGGGCTCCAGAAGTTTATACCTACTGATGTTAAAATCGAATACATAAACCAGTTGCTGCAGGTTGGGTTTGATACAATAGATTTTGGAAGCTTTGTGTCGCCGAAAGCTATTCCGCAGATGAGCGATACTGCCGAAGTACTGGCCAACCTGGATCTGGAAAATACTATCTCAAAACTGCTGGCTATTATCGCCAATGTACGTGGTGCCGAAGATGCTGCGCAGCACAAGCAGATCGATTACCTGGGCTTCCCGCTGTCGGTTTCGGAAACGTTTCAGCAGCGCAATACCAACAAAAGTATAGCCGAGGCAATGGTGCAGCTGGCTCAGATACAGGATATCTGCCATAAGCACAATAAAACGTTGGTAACTTACATCTCCATGGGTTTCGGTAATCCGTACAACGACCCTTGGGATACGGAGACAGTACTTCACTTCGTTAAGGAGCTGGATAAGCTGCAGGTAAAGATCATTTCGCTTTCTGATACCATCGGCGTTTCTAACCCGGATAACATCAGCTATCTTTTCGGTTCTCTTATTCCTGAATTTAAACACATTGAGTTTGGTGCGCACCTGCATACTACCCCCACCACCTGGCAGGAAAAAGTAGAAGCAGCTTATACTTCCGGTTGCCGCCGTTTCGATGGAGCTATCAGGGGGTTTGGTGGATGCCCGATGGCAAAGGATGAACTGGTAGGAAATATGGCCACCGAAAATTTAGTAGCTTACTTTACCACGATTGGTGTAAATTTGAACCTTAATAAAGCTGCACTTGATGCGGCCATTGCACAGTCTGGGGCTGTGTTTTCTTAACATATGGCAAAAAAGATAATTGTAGATATTTTCATACCCTGCTTTGTGGACCAGATGTTTCCGCAAACCGGGATGAACATGGTAAAAGTACTGGAGAGCGTAGGCTGCGAGGTAAACTATAACCCTAACCAAACCTGCTGCGGGCAGCCTGCTTTTAACGCCGGTTTCTTTAGCGAAGCCCGCGAAGTTGCCAACAAGTTTTTAGATGATTTCTCGAACGAGAGCTCGCATTATATTGTAGCGCCTTCGGCATCTTGTGTAGGCATGGTACGCAATGCTTACCAGGATATTTTTGTAAAGTCGTCGAGCCTGGTAAAGTATAGGGCTATGCAGAAAAAGGTGTACGAATTCACCGAATTCCTGACCGATGTATTGGGCATAACAGCTATATCTGGCGCTTCCTTGCCGGGCAAAGCTACCTATCACGACTCTTGCAGCGCCCTGCGCGAATGCGGTATCAAAGCAGGCCCGAGAGCACTACTGGAAAATGTAGATGGTTTTGAGCTGGTAGAGATGGAAGACAATGAGACCTGCTGCGGTTTTGGCGGTACCTTTGCCGTAAAATTCGAAGCTATTTCGTCGGCTATGGCTGAACAGAAAGTAGACAATGCCCTGGCTACCGGGGCAGAGTTTATAGTATCCACAGACAGCAGCTGCCTGATGCACCTCGAAGCTTATATTCAGAAGCAAAAGAAACCGATCAGAACCATGCACATTGCTGATGTGCTGGCTAGTGGCTGGTAAAATTGACTGCTGATTGAGAATTGTTAATTGTTTATACTTTCATCAAGTATAGCATAAAATAAAAAGGCCTGTGCAGGTTATACCTGCACAGGCCTTTTTGCTTCTGGCTTTATTAAAAATTAGCGGCTGATATAGTAGCTGAAGCCAATGCCCAAAGTACGGTTACTTAAGTCGAGTCCGAAATCTGTGTAAGTTGATTTGCCATTCTCACTATCTGGTTCTTCTTCCAGCTTGTTATAAAATAGTGAACCGAATGTGGCACTTATACCAATCTTTTCTGTCGGGAAGAATGTAATACCCGGCTCAATGGCGACATAATATTCTTTCGATTCGGTTTCTGATTTCCATAAAGTAGCGTCTCCACTTTCCAGTTTTGTTTTACCCGTATTAAAGCCTGCAGTACCCATACCTGTTACTGCAACTTTTTCACTTAGCATAAAATACTTCTGCAGGTAAACTCCTAAACCAATTACATTCTTTTTGCTATTTCTGATGTAGTCAGAGTAGGATTGGTCTACTCTGTAATCTGATTTCTCATGGCCATAATTGAAGGCTGCACCTACTTCTATCCCGTCTTTGATCATAAAACCAACTCGCGGACTGATTGCAAGTGTGGTAACTTCTAAATTAGCTCTTTGTGAATTAAAGGGGTTACCAACATCATCAGAGTTCTTGCTTAAGTTCACCGAACCAGACACAACTATAGAACCTTGTGTGGTTTGAGCGAATGCACCTGTACTTACAAGACCGAAAATAGCCACTGCTAAAAGTTTTTTCATGTTTGTTTTCATATTTAGTTTCTGCAAAAGTATAGAAACATAGTTATAACACAATATAAACACTGAAAATGGAAGAATTGCTACAACTGCTCCGGATTCATACTTAGTAGTAAGGTATTAGCCGGTATTTTAATGGTATAAAATCTTAATTCTTGCCCAGAAAGAGTTTCCAATGTTAAGACAAGCGTACAAATTGTAATGCCTTGGCAATGGCAATAAAATTGTATCCTTACCAAGCTCTTACATTATACATAGTTAGGTAGCGCAAATAAAGAAAAGAGCAGGTGGCTTTAAATTATTTGCTACAAAACATTTCGATGTTTTATGACAACTGTTACAGTAAAAGTTGCTTAGTATATTACAATTTTTGATATGGTTACGGTTGGTAAATATATTTTAGTAGACATCTTGATCAGGTACGTGGACATACTTTATTTAACCTTGTGCGTATACTTCCAGAAAATAAGTATAGTACAAAATTGAATGTAAACCGGATCATTGGTAACCGCCCGTTAAGGAAATCTCTGAAAGAATATGCACGTGGCATAACAGGGGGCTTATTGTTCAGCTTTCCGTTGTTGTTTACTATGGAAGTATGGTGGGCCGGCTTTACTGCCACGCCAGAGCAGCTGCTTATACTGGTATTAGTAACGTATCTGTTGTTGCTTGGCTATAACCGGTATGCCGGTATGCGGCCAGGAGTTTCGTGGCGCAGCATCATGATCGACTCGGTAGAAGAGATGGGCATTGGCGTACTATTGTCGTTTGTGGTGCTGTTTATGCTAAACCGGCTCCGGCCCGGTGAGATGGCGCTGAGCGAGATAATGGGTAAAACCATCATCGAGGCAATGGCAGTGTCGATAGGTGTATCAATTGGTACGGCACAGCTAAGCTCCGATGATTTTGAGGAAGAGGAGCGGGAGACTAACGAAGAACTGGAAGCGGAGAAAGAACCCGGCAGGTTCGGGATGGTAGTGCTGGCATTTTGCGGCGCTATACTGATTGGTGGTAATGTTGCCCCAACCGAGGAAGTAATTATGATTGCTGTGGAAGCATTGCCGTTGCACATTTTATTAATGGCGGCAGCCTCGTTGTTGTTAAGTATAGTTGTGGTATACTTCAGCGACTTTAAAGGAACTGCGCGGCAACCATCCAAAGACTTCTTTTTCTGGCTCACCTTCGATACCTGTGTAAGTTACTTGGTGGCATTGATAGCTTCGGCATTTGTGCTCTGGTTCTTTGGCAGGTTTGATGGTGTCAGCTTTTGGACGGGTATGCAAATGACTGTAGTGCTGGGGGTATTATCGTCGTTGGGAGCATCGGCTGGAAGACTTCTGATTAAGTAGCGAATCATGACCACCGATAAAGCTAAAAGGAAGCATAACCCTGACGAAAAAAACTGGCTGGAATGGCTGGTATTTTGTGTAAGTCTGCTGCTGCTGCTCAGTATATTGGGATATCTGGTATACCAGGTAAGCAGTTACAAGGCCCAGGATCCTGACGTGTACGCCGAAGCACAACCTGACCCGTCGGTTATGGCGCCTAACCGCTACCAGGTAGCAGTTTATAATAAGGGCGGTTCCACTGCCGAGGAAGTGATTACTGAGTTTATACTTTATACCGATGGAAAAGAAAAGGAAAAGGCAGAGTTGATGACAGCATTTTCCCCGAAGGACTCCAAGCAGGAAGGCTGGGTAATCTTTTCGGGCCAACCATCGGATAAAGACTCTGTAGTGGCAAGAATAGTAAGTTTTAAAAAACCATAAGCACCAATAAACAACCTAAAACTTATAGAAAAATGGCAAAGAAAAAAGTAAATATAAGTAGTAACTCTAAAGATAAAAATACTTCTGCGCTGCCGTTTCCGAAAGGTAAATTATTGGCTATAGGTGGCAAAGAAAGTAAAGGCGAAGAAGAGCAGGAACAAACAGAAGTACAGCGCCTGAGCATCGACTTTATAAGCCAGGAAATTCTAAAGCGCTTTGTAGAAGAACTAAAAGGCGACAACCCATTGGTTGCAGTTATACCTACCGCTTCAGGTGAGCCTGAAGAAAGCGCGAAAAGTTATGTGGATGTATTCACAGATCTGGGAGTAAAAGATGTACAGGTAATAGATATACGCAATAGGGTGGATGCCCAGAAGGAAGAAAACTGCGACATTATAAGTCGGGCAGCAGGCGTGATGTTTACAGGTGGAGACCAATTAAAACTAACCGCCATACTTGGCGGAACACGCTTTTTAGAGAAAATTAAGGAGCGATACACCTACGATGATTTTATAATTGCTGGTACCAGTGCCGGTGCTGCAGCATTATCAACTCCTATGATTTATGAAGGAGAAACCAACAAAGGTATGCTGAAGGGGGATGTGCGCATAACAACTGGTCTGGAGTTCCTTAAAAACATCGCTATTGATACACATTTTATACAGCGCGGGCGTATCATCAGGATGGCACAATGTATTGCTACCAATCCGGGTTGCATTGGCATAGGCCTGGAAGAAGATACCGCTATATTTGTTACCAACGGGAAAAATGTGGAAGTAGTAGGTACAGGACTTGTAACAGTAGTAGACGGGATGAATATTACCAAATCCACTATCCACGAAATAAAAACAGGACAACCTTTTTCTGTTTGCGGACTGGAAGTGCACCTGATGGCTGATAAGGAAACATTTATCATCCCAACCTTCGAACAACTACATGCCTGATCCTGCTATATGAAAGTATCAACGGTTGCCATATTACAGGGCCTTTACTGGTTTATTACCGGTGTATGGCCCTTTATACATTTAGGCAGTTTTCTGGCAGTTACAGGTCCTAAGCAGGATATCTGGCTGCTATATACCGTTGCTGTGCTCATTATTGTGATTGGCGGAATTTTATTGGCAGCCGGTGTAAGCAGGAGAGTAACCCCAGAGATAAAGTGGCTGGGTATAGCCGGTGCTGCAGGGCTTACAGGTATAGATGTATACTACGCCCTGAACGATGTGATATGGGATGTATATTTGCTGGATGCAGCAGGAGAGATAATTATTATACTACTATGGCTCTGGGCTGGCCGTAAAGGAATGATACATCAACAAGTATAAATCAGAGCCCATGCCGGAACAACCTTACCCACTTAAACCCAGATACTACCGTGCCATACCCGAGATGCTGCAGGAGGTGGATCAGGATATTAGCGAGGAGGGAATGCGGAAGCGCTGTATGGCCATCAGCATTCTCCAGGATTATATGCTAGTGCCTTCTAACCCTGCGCTGGTACCTACTTCCGATGGTGCCCTAACTGGCATTGTATTTACTGTACCGGCCTATGCGTTTACCGGCGATAAAAACCCTATTTGGGAGGTATACCAGGACCTGCTGCTTAAGCTGCCAAATTATACAATCTTATACATACTGGCACATGAAACCATTACAGATAGCCTGAAAAACTGGATAGATGCCCAGGGGTTGCAGGAGAGAACAAGGTTACATGCCGTTCCGGACAAATACCAGATGACTATTTGGGCTGAAGACAGTTTTGAGCTTGTAGTGGAAGGCAACGGAAAAGAACTCTACCTGGTGCAACCGCATTCGCACAGGCGTACCTCCGACGGAAACATAGGTTACCGGGTAAGCGAAGCATTTGGCTGGAAGCTTTCTAAAGTGCCTTTATACTTTGAGGGTGGAAACATGCTGGTAGGGGATGATTTTATATTGCTGGGAGCAGATCATGCAGTGGATACCTTTCGCGACTGGAGCAGCGATCAGTTACGAAACCACCAGACAATAGGTACCATAGTAGCCGACCTTTTCCAGAAATATATCGACAAAGAACGGAGTTTATACTTTGTCGGGAGTGCCATGCAGTTACCCTATCAGGCGCAATGTGCCTTTAAGTTAAATGGAGAAGAATGGACAGAGAAGGTATTTCTGAAGAACGGGGAAGGTACTGTGCAGCCTGTTTTCCATATCGATATGTTTATTACCCTGGCAGGCCGTAACAGCGAAGGCAAATACCAGTTATTGGTAGGAGATCCACGCATGGCAGCTGGACTTGTTTTTCAGCCGGATGATATACTTACCACCCCCGATGCTTTTGATGAAATTGCCGCAATACTTGACCGCCTTGGATTTGAAGTGGTCCGGAATCCGCTGCCCATGGTGTATGTAGATGATCCTGAAATAAAACTAAGGAAGTGGTATTTTGCCAGCTACAACAATGCTTTGGTGGAGATAAAACCAGAAGGAGATAATACCGTCTGGCTACCAACTTACGGGCACGGAAACTGGCAGGAGCTTGAGCGAACAGACCAGGAGAACAGGCTGATCTGGGAGCGACTAGGTTTTAAGGTTATACTTCTCAAAGACTTTCATCCTTTTGCAGAGAATACAGGTTCAGCACATTGTATCAAGAAATACATCAGGCAATAAGCTGCTGAAGTATAAGTGAACTACCCCAAAGATATGAAACGAAAAAAGGTGCCTTGTAAATTTTACAAGACACCTTTTCTATACTTTAAGCTTCTTAGGCTTCCGGCATCAGGCGAACAACCAGTCCATCCAGCTCAGGTGTTACCCTTAGCTGGCACGACAGGCGGCTTGACCCTGTAGCATGAGGAAGCGTTTCGAGCATATACGCCTCGTCGTCGTTCATTTCAGGTAGATCGCCGCTTTCCAGTACTTCTACATGGCAGGTAGCGCAAATGGCCATGCCACCACAAATAGCAGGTACCTCCAACTCATTGGCTTTCATAACTTCCATCACCGACAGGCCCATATCCGTAGGGGCTTCCAGCTCTACACGTTCGCCAGCCTGGGTCTCTACTATAATTTTTATTGCTTCTTCCATAGTAAGTTATAGTTCCTGTATGCCGTTAACGGTGGTGTACTTCAGTACATACTTTTTACCTGGGTTTATGATGTTATAAGCGCTTTGGGCCATCAGGGCAGCCTCATGAAATCCGCAAAGTATAAGCTTAAGTTTGCCCGGGTAAGTGTTGATGTCACCGATCGCATAAACACCTTCTATATTGGTGGAGTAATCAAAAGTATCAACTTTAATAGCTCCTTTATCCAGCTCCAGTCCCCAGTTTTCGATGGGCCCCAGCTTTGGCACAAGACCAAACAAAGGTATAAAGTAATCTGCTTCTATGGTGTGTTCTGTTTCGTTGTCGATCAGTACGGTTACGGCATTTAGTTTACCGTTGCCATGCACTTCTGTTACATTGGATTTCAGCAGCAGTTTAATGTGGCCTTCTTCAGCCATACTTACTACTTTCTCCGCCGACTCAGGCACGCCTCTGAACGTAGTACCACGATGCACCAGCGTTAGTTCTTCTGCTACACCAGACAGGAAAATAGTCCAGTCGAGGGCAGAGTCGCCACCACCGGCCAAAACCACTCGTTTGCTACGGAATTTCTCCGGATCTTTTACCATGTAGGCAACACCTTTTCCTTCAAAATCTTCCAGTTGCTCAATGGCAGGTTTACGTGGCTCAAAAGAACCTAATCCACCCGCGATCACAACTACTTTGCAGGCTACTTTAGTGCCTTCCGAGGTTTCTACTATAAAGCTACCATCGTCCTGTTTGTGCAGGTGCTCTACGCGCTCGCCCAGTGTAAAAGTAGGATGAAAAGGTTCTATCTGTTTCTCCAGGTTCTTCACAAGGTCGCCGGCCAGAACTTCCGGGAATCCAGGTATATCGTAGATCGGTTTTTTAGGGTAAATCTCTGCTAACTGCCCGCCTACAGTAGGCAACGCATCAATTACATGGCAGCGCATTTTAAGCAAGCCTGCCTCAAATACAGCAAACAGGCCCACGGGGCCTGCGCCAACTATACATATATCTGTTGTTAACATTTAACTAGTATTTTATGGTTATTTCAGCTGCTGCTGATGCCGTAAATGTAAGGGCAACAGGCGAGCATCCATAGCCTTTTCTTGTTTAATTAACCATGCTGCAAACCTATTGTTTCAGGTCAGTTAAATCAGGCGCAGCAATCGAATTATAACGGCTTTTGCGGCCTGTTTTGTTCCTGAACTATAGCCTGTAAACGCTGTGCATTAAAGGCGGCATAGCCTAGCTGGTCGTTATCAAAGTACACATAAACATCAAGCCCCTGCTGTTGCCATTCCATACATTTGGCAGCCCACCACTGCAGTGCTTCTTCGGAGTAACTTCCCTGGTATTTGGCTCCCGGCCCATGCAGTCGCACATATACAAAATCAGCGGTTACTTCCAGCGGCGACATATGGTATTCCAGTTCATAAATGCAGAACGCTGCATTGTAATTTTGCAGCAGGGCATATACTTCCGGTGTGTACCAGCTCGGGTGCCGGAACTCAAAAGTATAGCGGTAATAAGGCGGGAGCAGCTTCAGAAAATCATGCAGACGGTCCAGGTTTACTCCCCACATAGGCGGCAGCTGAAACAGGATCGGCCCCAGCTTTTCTTCCAGTTTGTTTACGTTATTGAAAAAGCGGCTTAACCCTTCCTGCGGATCCTTCAGCTTTTTCATGTGGGTAATGTAACGGCTGGCCTTCACGGCAAAAATAAAATCATCCGGTACGCAGGCACGCCAGCTGGCAAAAGTTTCGGCAGTGGGTAGTTTATAAAAGGAGTTGTTGATCTCAACAGTACTGAAGAACCGGGTGTAGTAGTCTGTAAAGTTTTTACTCTTTACTTCAGGTGGGTAAAAGGTGCCCATCCAGTGTTTGTAATGCCACCCCGATGTGCCAATGTAGATCTTCTGCTCCATGTATAAAGTATAAACAATACTGGAAGTATACTGCCATACTTTAGCTAGAGTTCTGGCGGATGGAAGCATTAAATAACCTTTAAACAACTGTAAAAGTCAGGCAATTAAAAGTATAGAACATAACCGGCAGCCCGGGACTTCGTTTATACTAGGAATGTTTTACGCTTAAACCTATAAACTATGGAGAGAGACAATCAGTATAGACGCGACCGTTCTTATGGTGGGTATTATGGTACAAGCTCTGACGGGGGCTACACCAGCGATTATGATAACCAGAACAGATCGGTTGGGAAAGATGGCGGACGTGAAATGGGGGCAGGCCGAAGCATGCGTGGCAACGACTATTACCGTGATGCAGACAACGACAGCCGTGAGCGCGGCTACAGCAGGTCCCGTAATTTTGGCGCACATGCTTATGGCGACATGAGTGGCGGCACACGCTACGGCGAAGGAGGTAGTACCTATGGTGGCGGCTCTGCGTACGGCCATTCCGATTATGGTAGCCAGCATCGCCAGGACTATGACCGAAACCGTGAAAGCAACAGATACAGAACTGGTGGCAGTGAAGATTACATAGATTATGGCAGCCGCAACTATGGCAGTTTTGCCGGAAGCCGTGAACCAGATTATAGCAGCCGCGGGCACTACAACACCGGCGGCCGTGGCCACGACAGAGATTCAGACTACAGTTCCCGCGATTATGGCAGAGACAGTTCTGACCGCAGCCGTGGCTACGACAGGTCTTTCAGAGGAATGCCACAGGGATATGGCTCTACAGAATATGATGAGCGAGACCTGGACCGCGAACGCAGCACTTATGGCAACAGAAGCAACTATAACCCAAGCTGGGACCGCAACAACGAAGAACGCTACCGATAAACAATTTATGAAAGTATACAGAGCCTGCTCCCCGTGAGTGGGTTCTGTTTTTTAAGGCAAACTATAAACTAAAGTATAAGCTATGGAAAGATACGAAAGAGATAATTATTACCACAGCGGCTTAGGTTCTGAAAACCGCAGAGACTGGGACCGCTCCTCACGTGATGGAGATTTTGGCCGCGACTACGAAAACCGCTACCGCAGTACCCACGACAGAGATGAAGAGTACCGACGCCGCAGCTATGGCACAGACAGAAACTATAGCGATAACCAAAGCAACCGCTATACTTCAGATGACCTTCGTCGTGGGTATGGTGTTTCGAGGTTAGGGGGGTATGGTAGCCGCTACGATGATACAGATTATGTTGCCCGTATGGAGCGTGACAGAGAAATATTGCAGCAGCAGGGGTACGGATCCGGCAGAACAAGTGGCTACAGTGGCTCCGCATTTGGCGGCTCAAACTATAGTTCGCACGGCGGCTTCGGCGGTTCATCCGGGTACAACAACATGAGCGGCGGTGGCGGAAACGCAGATGATTATGTATCGATGTCAGGTTACGGTGGTGGCCGCGGCAATATATCAGTTCACTCAGACAGGGGAGTACCAAACTATAGCCGAAGCCGTTTCGGAGACCAGTATGGGTATGAAGGTATAAGCGCTGGAATGGGAACAGGCAGCACCTATGGCGGTCAGAACTATGGAGGTGGTACCGGCTATGGAAGTGGTAACCAAGGCGGCTCATGGGGCCGCGATACCTATGGCAGTTCATCAGGTAACTACGGCGGTTACGGCAGCATGGGCGGTGGCGGCTTTGAGAGCGGAACGAAGTATAAGACCTACAGTGCTGATAACTATAGTTCCGGTAGTAGTGGAAGTTACTCCGACCGTGGCGGCTACAGTAATTATGATCCGAACAACAGGTGGAACTCCTGATAAATATAAAGTAACAGAAAGGCCGGCTGAAGTGTCGGCCTTTCTGTTATACAGTAGTTTACAGGTATAATTGTTTCTGAAAAACCAGATAGTTTTAAAGCTGATCCCGTAGTTTAGGAAGTATAACTATATCTGCCATGAAAAACAGAACAGTAGCACGCCTGCTTTACGGAGAAGAAGTAGATATGAATGGTACACCTGTACGCCAACCATTTCCTACAGAGCAGGTAGACCAGATCGATCCGTTCCTGTTGCTGCACCACCATACAACTACCGTCTCACCGGATATAGATCCGCGCAAAGCCGGAATAGGGCCACACCCGCACCGGGGTTTTTCTCCGGTAACGTTCATTTACAAAGGCGGTGTGCATCACCGTGACTCCAGGCGTAACAACAGCATTGTTTATGAAGGTGGCACACAATGGATGGATGCAGGCATGGGCATTATGCATAGTGAACGTCCACCGCACGACATACAGGAGCGGGGCGGGGTGCAGGAGATCATTCAGATATGGGTAAATCTGCCTCGCAAGTATAAAATGAGCCAGCCAAATTACCAGCCTTTGCAGGCTAATGAAACACCCGTGGTAACAGGCGATAACTACGAACTACAGGTTGTAACCGGAAAGTTTCAGAAGGTGAAAGGGCCGATCAAGACCCTGACGCCACTGCTCATCCTGCGCCTGACCATGAAAGCCGGTGCTACCTGCGAAGTGCCAATTCCGGAAAGCTATAATGCAGTGCTATACTTGCTCGATGGACAGGTAATGATAAAGGGATATGGATTGGTTGATGGCTATAATGCTGTTGAATTTAATACTGATGGTGAAGGCTGTACCATAACCGCTAAAGAAGATACCCGCATTTTGCTGCTTGCCGGCGAACCGATAGATGAAGAAGTATCTATGTACGGGCCTTTTGTGATGAATACTCAACTGGAAGTAATGCAGGCCATGCGTGACTACCAGTTAGGCAAAATGGGCATCCTGATTGAAGACTAACTATAAGTACAAATCCCTTAGTTTATACTTAAAGACCAAGTATAAGCTAAGGGAAAAGGCTCATACCAGTAACCGGTCCAACATTTCTGTAATGCCTTGTATATCAGTTACAACACCGCAATCAAGCAAAATGCCTTTTTTATAAGTGGCTATAAAAGGTGAGCTACTGAATTTAACTTCCTTCGATGATACAGGATTTACTTTTGCATCCATCCGCAGAAAAAGTACTTCTTTATACTTAGGCAGGAGAGCCAGCGACTCGAAGGAAGGAGCCAGTGCCTTGCAGATTTTACACTCTTCGTCGATAAACTTTACTATAACGTGATCTTTCTTAAATACCAACTGCCTTAAATCTGCATCGGTTGCATTATGTATGGAGGTCATTTTTTCTGTTCTGTATATGTTTTGATAACGGAAATCTGCCGGTATGGTTAACGGGAACCTTATACATTAAACCTGCTACTGCTGAATTGATACCATTTAACTCATGAAATGGCCCTTTCACCAATAAAGCAGGGAAGTATAAGAAAGGATTATAAAATTGTAACTAATTTTATAAAAAAATGAACTATCATATTATTTGCCTTGTATAGAAAGTATCATGTTAATTGAAATGGAAGAGTTAGATAGACTAAAAAAAGGGCTGGAAAGCAGCCAGACTATGTTATTAAAAAACAGCGATAACGGTCTTAACTGTTCGTTTATCAGTTATGGTCTTGTAAAAGATGATTTTGTAGTGAAAGATGAAGATCTGGTTGATGCACTGACACAGACAGGCCCTAACGGTATTGTAGAAGGCAATAATTTTGAGCGCTTGCGTAACAACTATGGTTGGTTTTCGCTGCGTGTAAAATCAAGGAAGCTGCTTAAAGAGCTTAAATAAGAAAGGCAGCTATACCTTAAGCTTAATATTATTTAAGACTTCATTTTGTGTTTAGCTGACCTGAAAGAATTTCAATAAGGTTACTTATTTTAAAGCCACTTTTTTAAGTGGCTTTAATTTTTTTATCAATTGTAGTTTTTTGCTGCGTTCACAACCAACATTGTATAATGCTGCAATCTCTTCTTTACCAGTGTTTCTTTTCCTATACCTTAATTTGGTTTTAGCTCAGGCATTTTAAAGTTGTGGAATGAGTAAGTACAGTTATTATAGAGTTGATAACGGCTTATTTATTAATGGTATTATAACAATAAAACCATAGAAACTATTCTTTGGAACGCACAAACTGTTCTGTTTTAAAGTGAACTTTGGTATGAGCTGTTTAGTTTGCTGATAGGACCACAACTGGTTCCAAGATCGTTTCACTTTACCTCTACAACCTTGAACGACCTATTATTTACTTACTTTTCTGAACTGATAGCTGACTTACCCATTAGCTACACCCCAGAAGCTTTCAAAAACAACCAGGTGCTGCCCCTTTTGGCTGAAGAAGGAAATCTTAAGCTGAATCAACTTATTACCTACTATGTGCATGAACTGGACAAGCTGGAAACTATACCTGCCAGATTATTGGTATTTGCCGGTTATGAACTGATAGATGAAGAGCATTACTTCTTTTTCTATAAAGTCACCTCGGGAGTTTGGTACGATAAATTAAGGGCTGTTGATCGTGTACTGCGGGCAACAGTTGCACTTGTACCTATGCAAGGGTATAACCGCCTGCTGGTGCAGTATATAGAAGCGATTCCGGAAAGCGAGTTTGAGAAAAACCATTTCCCTGAAACCACGGGGCTTAGTGCGATGCTGGGTTAGATACGACTCTTTATACGGCGGATTGCCCGCTCATCGAGCGGCTTTTGCAGAAAGCCGGTTACGAGCCTATATTGCTTGGCAAGCTCTTTTTCCTGTTCGTCTACAGACGAGGTAAGTATAAAAACACTGCATTTGTCTTTATACCGTTCTTCGTTTTCAGTTAAGGCATCCAGAAATTCCCAGCCACTGAGCACCGGCATGTTCAGGTCCAGGAAAATGACCTGTGGCAGCAGTTCATTGTTACTGTTGCGTAGTTGTATTAGGGCATCTTTGGCATTATCAAAGCTTTCAATATGACGGGCAAATAATTCTGTTTCGAGCATAACCGATGTCAGAAAAATGCTTATTTCATCGTCATCTATAATGAAAGCCCTGTCAATCATAGCGGGGTGTTTTGAAGTGTATCCGGAATGTGGTGCCGTGGCCTTTTATACTTTCCACGTCAATGGAGCCACCCATAGCTTCTACCTGCGATTTTACAAGGTATAAACCAAGTCCTTTTCCTTCTTTATGTACATGAAATCGCTTATAAAGTTTAAATATATGCGGCCGCACCAATTCCATATCCATCCCCAAGCCATTGTCCTGCACCTGCACGTTAATCCCTTCAGTATTCTTGCTAATGCTAAGCTGTAAATGCAAAGGTCTGTCTTCAGAGCGGTACTTTATAGCATTCGTCATCAGGTTGTGCAGTATGCTGTAAACATAAGCCCGCTTAGCATGAAATAATGTTCCTTCGGCTGTTTGCAGGTCTATACTTGCATTAATAGAAGTAAGGGTTTCCTGTAAGCTGTGTACCACCTCTGTGGTGATGGAATGCAGATCTACCAACTCTATGGCTTCTGTATTATCAGGGCTTTTAACAGCAAGGATTTTGCTCAGGTCGCAGATCACATTATCCAGGCGCAGGGCAGATTTATCCAGGTTCTCAAGCGCCATTGTATAATTTTGAGATGATATATCCAGCTTTGGAAGTATCCTGGTAAGGCCCATCATGTTGGCTACCGGAGCACGCAGATTATGCGAAACAATATAAGTAAACTGCTGCAGGTCGCGATTCTGCATTACCAGGTTTTCGTTCATCTGCAGTAACTTGGCTTCTGCAAACTTACGCTCCGAGATATCTGTGTAAATCACTACAAATTTCTCTACTTCACCATTTTCGCTCAGGATCGGGGTGATATCAGCCGCGATCCATATTTTTTCGCCGTTCTTTTTGTACGTAAGCAGCTCTTCGGAGAATGGTATAGCCAGGCAAAGCATACGCTTCATGTTCAGGATGTCGTCCTGGTCTGTTTCTGGCCCCTGAAGTATAGCAGTCGGTTCCTGGTGCAGCATTTCTCCTAAGGTATAGCCTGTAAGCTGCAGAAACGAATTATTTACCCACTCTATACGGCCTTTGTTATCTGTTATGATAACGCCGTTGGTTGTTTTGCTGGCAACCAGCGATAGTTTGTTGAGTTCATCCTGCGCCGCTTTCTTGGCTGTAATGTCTGTAAAACAAACCGCAATACCGTCTTCAAAAGGGTAGATCTTGTACTGTGTGGTAGCCTGGATTGTCTCAATATATTCTTCCATTTCAATGGCAACACCGGTAGCCATTACTTCCATACACTTGCGGTAAAACATAGTACGCACCAGTTCCGGGCACTCCATCCAGATATTTCTGTTAAGTATGGCCTGTACTGGTAAGTTAAAGTAGGTGGCAAATGTGTTATTGGCATAAGAAATACACCATTGCCTGTTTAGCGCAAAAAAGGCTTCCGTTATACTTCCAAGTATGTTATTTAACTGAGTTGCCTGTTCCTGAAGTAGCTTTTCCGATAATTTAACCTGCGTAATATCCTTTGCTATGCAGTGTACGGCTGTTATCCGGTTACCCAGCCAGACTGGTACCAGTGTCACGTTTATATCCAGCAGGCCGCCATCTTTGTCGATGATTCTGGTATCGAATGTATGGGCACCGCCGGCGATTACCTTACGAAAAGCCTGTAATGCCTCCTCAAGATTTGAAGGGGGAATAAATTGTGTAAAATGTTTGCCAATAGCTTCTTCTGAAAGGTAACCGGAAATTCGTGAGACACTTGCGTTGCTTTCTTCAATAACACCTTTTTCGTTGAGCGTTAACACAAGATCGGGATGGTTAAAGAAGAGAGCTTTATAGTATGCCTGGCTTTTTTCACGCAAGGCTGCAGACTCAACTTCATCTGTTACATCACGGGCATTGGTTACATAGCCATTTACTGCCGGGTTGTCCAGCATGTTGGTTATAATCAGGCTCAGCCACCGCCATGAACCGTTCTGG